>NZ_JBEHWS010000016.1:0-87207 GCF_040239565.1 Fulvimarina thalattae | reverse complement strand
CTGTTCTCTTTCGAGAGATGAAAGATGGACGTAGGATGGCAACGCAACACTCCAATTGGTCTGGACAACCGAGCCGATCATACATCGGCTCTGGGGTGTTGCACTTCGCGCTGGAAATCAGGCTGGCATCAAAACAGAATAGAACGAAAATGTTTCGATGTCAGAGCCGGCAAGTTCGAGACTAAAACCACCTCTTGATATCTCTACATTTCTTGCTATACCAATCGAAATCGAGGGTTTCGCTGCGCAATACCAGCCCTCAAAGATTTTTAATCCGTTGATATCGTTGCCTTCGCGCACGCATTCGAGCCTCGGAAATCCGAGGTAATACCGTGCGATATTTTTTCGACGTCGAAACGAAATACAAATTCATAACCGATAAAATCGGTTCGGAAGAGACGACGCTGGAAAGTGTCCGACGCATCGCAATAGCAAGTTTACCGCTTATTGCTGCTGACGATCTGCCTAATGGCGATGAGTATTTTGCGTCAGTTTATGTACGCAATGAGAATGATGACCGCATTTTCACCGCAACGATGAACGTGAAAGCGAATTGGTCGCATGGATATCCGAATATCCAATAGACAAACCGCTCAGGTTAGCGGTCTTGAACTAGAATAATCGACCGTATTGGTAGAAGACGAGGATGGCCGAACGATTTTTCGGGCAATGATGCAAATTGAAGCTACTTGGGGGGACCATCCTCCATGCCTTCAGCAGCCGCGTCACAAGAAAACACACGCAACACAGAGTGGCCTCGACGTTCAGCGCACAAAACCATCGCCTTGTTTATCGACAGACCATTCCTGATAGATATGGCTTGTTCGTCGGCCGACTCGTTAAGTTACTCGATATCAAGTTTCGAGCCGCCGAAAGCCGCGCCGATTAAACTGCGGTATCTGCCCTCCTTATTACGTTTCAAGTGAACATCAACCCGTTTGTATTTTTCTATAATATTTTTATTTTATGATGTTTCAACGAGACCATGTCGAACCGAGGGCGGAAACAGAATTGATAAATCCGTTTAAGCTTTATCACCGAGCAGACTGCACCTGAACACAATTTGAAAAACGCCAAGCATCGGCCGATTTCGAAACGGGCATGCGAACCGCAGGTGTCCTGGGTCGGACCACACCGCCAATGTTGTTTCAATCCCGACCCTTCGTCACATGCCAATGAACCACCGTCATCGATGGTTTGAAGCCGCGATAGGGCCCGACCTTTTCAGCGATCTCGACGCCGATGCGTGAGAGTTCGCCGCCGAAGCGGGCGTGGAGATCGATCAGGATCGCCTCAGATTCCAGCGTCACGGCATGGGCGACGAGACGCCCGCCCGGCTTGAGGTTCTCCCAGCAGGCGTCAAAGATGCCGTCAGTGAGCCCGCCGCCGATGAAGATGGCGTCCGGTGCCGGCAGATCCGTGAAGGCGGCCGGTGCTTCGCCGGCGACGATCCGAAGGTCCGGCGTGCCAAGCGCGCTGGCGTTCTCGGCGATCATCGCGCAGCGGTCTTCGCGCGGCTCGATCGCGATGGCCGACAGCCGGGCGTCGGCGCGCAGCCATTCAATGCCGATGGAACCGCAGCCGGCACCCACATCCCACAGGAGATCACCCGGCGTCGGCGCCAGCGCCGCAATGGCGAGCGCCCGCATGACACGCTTGGTCATCTTGCCATCGTGGACGAAGGCATCGTCCGGCAGGCCCGGAACGCGCGGGCGCGGTGTCGCGGCGAGCCCGGCGCGGCATTCGATGGCGACCGTGTTCAGGGGGCCGACATCCGGGAGGTGAAAATCGGCGGCGCGTGTCTCGCGCACCCGCTCGTCGTAGCCGCCGAGATTTTCGCAGACGACAAGCCGGCTCTGACCGTACCCCCTCGCGGTGAGAAGCTTGGCGATCTCGCGCGGCCCGTCCCTGCCGCTGGTGAGGACGATCAGCCGGGCGTCGGGGGCGGCGTGCCGGACGAGGTTTTCGACGGGCCGGCCATGGGCCGTCAGGCAGGTGCAGTCCTGAAGCGGCCAGACGAGGCGAGCGGCAGCCAGCTGAAACGCGGAAAGAGACGGAATGACGCGGAGGGATTCGGGGCCGAAGCGCTTTGAAAGCGTCGCGCCGACGCCGTACCAGAGCGGATCGCCGGTCGCGAGAACGACGACGTTCTCGCCGGCAAGATTCTCGATGGCTTCGAGATTGGCTTCGAAGGGCGAGGCCCATGCGGTCTGTTCGGCTCTTGTGGAGCCGAGCATTGCGAGATGACGATCGCCGCCGAAGATGGCGTCGGCTTCGGCGATAGCGATATGGGTTTCGTCGGACAGAGCCGAAAGCCCGTCTTCACCAATGCCGACGATCGTCAGCCAGGCCGCGTCATCCGCCATCGCCTTCTCCCTGACCGAGCCCCTTGGAAATTGCGTTGACCGCTGCCGCTGCCATGGCGCTGCCGCCGAGACGACCGTCGAGGGTAACGAAGGGCACGCCCCGCGAATTGGCCTTGAGTTCGGCCTTCGCCTCGGCCGCGCCGACGAACCCGACCGGCAGGCCGATGATCAGCGCCGGCTTCGGTCCACCTTCGTCGAGCTTTTCGAGCAGACGGAAGAGCGCAGTGGGGGCATTTCCGATCGCGACCACCGACCCCTCGATGACATCGTTCCAGAGATCGATCTGGGCGGCGGACCGCGTGGTCTCGTCGCGACGGGCTATCTCGCGAACCTTCGGCAGGTTGAGGCGGCAGACCACCTTGTTGTCGGCCGGAAGCGCCGAGCGGATGACGCCATGCGCCACCATCTCCGAATCGACGATGACGCTGGCCCCGCCTTCGAGCGCGGCGCGGCCCGCCGCGACGGCGCCTTCGGAAATCGTCAGCCCTTCGGCGATCTCCGGCATGCCGCAGGCATGGACGATGCGGATGACGAGGTCGTGGGCCTCTTCGCCGAACGAAGCCAGGTCGACCGCCTCGCGAATCTGGCGGAAGCTCTCGGAATAGATCTGCTCGGGCGAACGCAGATAGTCGAGGCGCGGTTTGCCGCCGTTGCCGTTCTCGGAGGACGAGGCGCCAGTGCCGGCGGCCTGCTGCCAGCCGAGGCCGACAATCCAGCCTTCCTCGGCAAGAACGGTCTCGACTTCATCGGAGGCCAGATTCGAAGGGACGGACAGATAGGACTTGAAGCGGTTCTCGATGTCGCGCTTGGCGAAGATTTCGGCCAGGGTCTCCACCTGATCGGCGTCGAGCGGCCGGCCGCCCTGCCGCGATATCTCGAACAGGCTCGGATAGATTTCGGCGAGCACGATCGGCGCGTCGATCGATTCTGTGAAACGCGTCTCGAAGGGCCAGACGGCGACCTTCCCGGCGAATTCTTCCTCGCGCCGCAGCTTTTCGAGCTGCGCGATGCCGGTCATCGCCTGACTGCCGACGCTTCCCGTATAGTGCATCTTCCAGACCGGCTGGGCGCGGTCGGTGCGCCCCTCGGCGAGGCGCTTCTCGGGCAGTATGTCCGGATAGGGCTCGGGTTTTTTCGGTGAGAGGCCGGGAATATCCTGGAATTCCGGCCGCCCCCAGAACATCGGGGCATGGGCGAGCTTGTCGCGGTTCAGCCGACCGGCGATCTCGAACCGGTTGTTGAGGTTGGAATCCATGTCCTGGATATTGCCGGCGAAATAGGCCCAGAGCGCCTGCCAGGAGGGTTCGCCTGCAATCGCCTCGGCGCCGCCAGCCGGGTAGCCAAACGGGAAGTCGAAACCCGCAAAGACGCGCTGGTCCGCCTCAAGCCGCTCGCGGAAGAACTGGCGAAGCTTCGCCATCGCGCCGGCGCGCGTCGGAACATTGATCGTCTCGATCAGCCGAACCTCGCTCTCCTCGCGTTCGGCGAAACTCATCCAGATCGAATTCGCGCCGACGGCCGGCACGTTGGCGGCGGACCAGTCGACGACGACATAGGCATCAAAAAGAGGCAAGCGATGTGACTTTCAGTTTTCCCAGACTCTTAGCGCGGCTTCCTCCCGAAGTGTCCCAATCCCCCTCGATTGTGACACCCCCTCGCGCTTCGTTAGAAGATCAAGCATCACGGAAAAGAGGCGAAAGTCCAGCGCAGGCGCCGCATTTGCGGCAGGTCCCAGGACGCCTGTCCCCGGAAGGTAAGCGTCGAACAAGGTAGAAACGCCGGGGACGTCCGCTTTTACCGGGGGTCAGAGCGACGAAACGAGGTGCCCGCCATCGACCACGAGTTCCGAGCCGGTCATGTAAGATCCGGCGTCGGAGCTCAGCAGAAGAAGCGCGCCGTCGAGATCCTCGTTCTGGCCGAGTCGGCGCTGCGGAATTCGCTTGATCAAGGCCTTGCCGGCATCGGAGGCGAAGAAATCGGCGTTGAGCGGCGTTTCGATATAGCCGGGGCAGAGCGCGTTAATGCGGATGCCGTAGCGCGCCCATTCGAGCGCCATAGATTTGGTCATCTGGATCAGACCGGCCTTCGAGACCGAATAGGGCATCACGCCGCCCGCGACGCGGATACCGAGGATCGACGCGATATTGACGATCGACCCGCCGCGCTCTGCCTCCTTCATCGCCTGTGCCGCAGCTTGAGCGACCAGAAACGCACCCTTCAGATTGGTGTCGACCACTTTGTCCCACTCGGCCTCTTCGACCTTCATCGCCGGATGGGTGAGCGTAACGCCGGCATTGTTGACGACGATGTCGAAGGGGCCATCGGCGAAGATTTTCGCGACGCTCGCCCCGTCGGTCACATCGAGTTCGGCAGCCTTTGCCTTGCCGCCCTTGCCGGTGATTTCGTCGACATTCTCCTTCAGTGCATCGAGCCGGCGGGCGGCTAACGTCACCTCGGCGCCGGCCTTCGCGAGCGTCTTTGCGAAATGCTCTCCAAGCCCGCTGGAGGCACCGGTGACGAGGGCGGTCTTGCCGCTGAGATCGAAATGCATGGTCCTGTCCTCCCGCATGGCCTCGATGCCTTTGTCCTTAAAACGAACGGCAGGCATCTCCGAGCCGAGGTAGGACAGGGTGTGGGACGCGACAGGTGCGGTCGACGCGCTGCGTGTCCTGATCGCCGCGAGCCGCCGGTCGCGACGGACCGACCCTGGCAAGGCGAGGCCATCCTCCTATTGTGCTTTGACAGGCCGAACGAACCGGCTCGCATTCGCAGCGCTCTCCGATGGCGCACGATACGAAAGCGTTGGGAGGCGCTTCGATGGATTTCAGAATTTCGCCGGAGCTCGAAAAGCTGCGAACGCAGATCGCGGATTTCGTTGCAGACGAGATCATGCCGCTCGAAGAACGGCCCGACGCCTATGACGGCCACGGCAATATCGACGAGGCGCTGCTCTCCGATCTTCGCGCAAAAGCAAAAAGCGCCGGCCTCTGGTGCCCGCAGCTGAAGCCCGAAAATGGTGGTCTCGGCCTGTCCAAGACCGGCATGTCGGTTCTCTATGAGACCATGAACCGTTCGATCTTCGGCCCGGTCGTTTTCAATTCAGCCGCGCCCGACGACGGCAACATGATGGTGCTCGAAGCCTTAGGCACGGAAGAGCAGAAGGAGCGCTGGCTTAAACCCATTGTCGAAGGCAAGGTCCGCTCGGCCTTCGCAATGACGGAGCCGGAGCCGGGCGGCGGGTCGGACCCGTCGATGATGCTGACCAAGGCCGTGCGCGACGGCGACGACTGGGTGGTCAACGGGCGCAAATGGTTCATCACCGGCGCGGAAGCGGCCGATCATTTCATGCTGGTCGCCAAGACCGCTGACGACAATCGGCGCGGCCATACCTGTTTTCTGTTCGACAAGAGCGAACCCAATTGGAGGATCGTCCGGCGCATTCCGATCATGGGTCCGGAGGAGCATGGCGGGCACTGCGAGCTGGAATTCGAAGATTTCCGCATCCCGCATTCGGACATTCTCGGCGAGGAAGGACGCGGTCTCAAGGTCGTCCAGACCCGGCTTGGCCCCGCCCGTCTCACCCACTGCATGCGCTGGCTCGGCCTTGCCAAACGCTGCGTCGAGATCGCGACAGACTACGCCGAGCGCCGTGAGGGCTTCGGCGTGAAGCTGATCGATCGCGAGAGCGTGCAGGTGATGCTCGGTGATCTCGCCATGCAGATCGAGGTCGGACGGCTTCTGGTGATGAAGGCGGCATGGGAGATCGACCACGGCCGCTACGGCCAGAAAGAAATTTCCATGGCGAAGATCCACGTCGCCAATCTGCTCCATACGGCGGCGGACCGGGCGATCCAGATCAACGGAGCGCGGGGCTACTCGAAGGACACCGTCCTCGAATGGATCTACCGCTATGCCCGGCAGGCGCGGCTCGTGGACGGGGCGGACGAGGTCCACAAGATGGTCCTCAACCGGCATCTCGGCGATCTCGGCACCGACTTCTGGCACTGGGACGTGGAGGGCGAAGATGCGTGAGGAAGAACACCTCAGGCCCCGCCCGGCAAACTTCAATCCGCTGACCCCGCTCGATTTCCTCGACCATGCTGTAAAATCACTGCCAACGAAGACAGCCGTCATCTGGCGGGATCGGAGCTGGACATGGGGCGAGTTTCACCGGATCGTGCTGCGGTTTGCGAAAACCCTGAAGGATCGCGGCATACGGAAGGGCGACGTGGTCTCGATCATGTGCCCGAACCGGCCGGAAATGCTGGCGGCGCATTACGCCGTGCCGGCGCTCGGCGCGGTACTGAATTCGGTCAATACGCGCATCGACGCGAAGGACGTCGCCTTCATCCTGAACCACGCCGAAAGCCGCCTGATCCTGGCCGATCCGACCTGTGCCGAAGACGCGCGGGAGGCAGCGGAGGCGACAGGCGTTCCGATCGAGGTCTTCGCCGAAGACGGCGAGAGCGGAGACGGCCTCAAACTGCTCTCCGGCGAGAGGCCGCCGGAGATCGATCTGACCGCCGCGATCACCGACGAGTGGCAGCCGATCGCGCTCAACTACACGTCGGGCACCACGGGCAATCCAAAGGGCGTGGTGCTGCATCACAGAGGGGCATGGCTCAACGCGGTCGGCAACATCACCGCGCTCCAGTTCAACGATCAGACGGCCTATCTATGGACGCTGCCGATGTTCCACTGCAACGGCTGGTGCCACACTTGGTCGATCACGGCGTCGGGCGGCACACACATATGCCTCGACAAAGTGGTGCCGGAAGCCGTTTTCGAGGCAATGGACGCGCACGGCGTCACTCACCTCTCCTGCGCGCCGGTGGTTCTTTACATGCTCATCAATTCCGACGCGAAGGCAAAGCGCGATGCGAGCCGCCGCATCACAGTCGCGACCGGCGGCGCGGCGCCGACGGCCTCGCTCATCAAGCAGATGGACGCGCTCGGCTTCGACTTCATCCATCTCTACGGGCTGACGGAAAGCTACGGGCCGACGACGCTCCGCGAGCTGACCGAGCACGAGGCGGGCCTTGAGGTGGACGAGCGGGCGAACCTCCTCGCGCGTCAAGGCGTGCGGCATCTGTCCGCTAACCGCATCCGCGTCCTGAACGCTGAGGGCGCGGAGGTGCCGGCAAATGGTGAAACGGTCGGCGAGATCGTGCTGACCGGGAACACACTGCTCGCGGGCTATTATCGCAATCCCGAAGAGACCGAGAAGGTGTTCTCCGGCGGCGGCTTCCACACTGGCGATCTCGCCGTGCGCCATCCCGACGGTCATATCGAGATCAAGGACCGGGCGAAGGACGTGATCATCACCGGCGGCGAGAACGTCTCTTCGCTGGAGGTGGAGGACGTTTTGTCGAAGCATCCCGATGTCGCGATCGCCGCCGTCGTCGCCAAGCCAGACGAGAAGTGGGGCGAGGTTCCGATGGCTTTCATCGAGGCCAAGAACGGAGCTTCGCTCAAGCCCGATGCGCTCGAAACCTTCTGCCGGGAGCATCTGCCGGGCTTCAAGATCCCTCGCGCCTGGGCCTTCTGTGAACTGCCGAAGACGGCGACCGGCAAGATCCAGAAATACATGCTCCGCAAGCAGGCGGCAGGGACAGCGACGGGGGCGGAGGGTTGAGCGAACAGGACGAGGAGAAACTCGGCATCGATCCAGACGCGCTGAAGCGCTTTCTCGACGATCGGTTCGGAGCCTCAGACGATTTCACCATCGAGCGGATCAGCGGCGGACAGTCGAACCCGACGTTTCGGCTCGGGCATGGCGGGCGCCGCATGGTTCTGCGCAAGCAGCCGCCGGGCGAACTCGCCAAAGGCGCCCACCGGATCGACCGCGAATACCGGGTCATGGAGGGGCTGTCGAAGACCGACGTGCCGGTGCCCGCGATGATCCACTATCACGAGGACGATGCGCTGCTCGGAACGCCGTTCTATCTGATGGACGAGGTCGAGGGCCGAGTCTTCCACAAGGCCGCGATGGACGGCGCCACACCGCAAGAGCGAAGCGCGATGTACATGGCGCTCGCCGATACGCTCGGGAAGCTCCATGCCGCCGACTACGAGGCTGCCGGTCTCGAAAAATTCGGGCGGCCGAACGACTATTTCGCGCGGCAGATCGCGCTCTGGAGCGGCCAGCTGGAAAAATCGACCGGCGAGCCGATACCGGAGCTCGAAAAGCTGTCGGAATGGATGAAGGAGAACCAGCCGCAGGACGATGGCCTCTCCGCAATCTCCCACGGCGATTTTCGCGTCGGCAACATGATGTATGCGCCGGAAGGAACCGATATCGTCGCGGTTCTCGACTGGGAGCTCTCGACGATCGGCCACCCGCTCGCCGACCTCGCCTTCTGCTGCCTGCCCTGGCACACCTCGTCAGACGAATATGGCGGCATCCTCGATCTCGATATTGCGGCACTCGGCATCCCGTCCGAGAGCGACTTCGTCGCCCGCTACCGGGAAACTATGCCGCAGGTTCCGGTGCCGAGTAAATTCCACCTCGCCTTCTCCCTGTTCCGTTTCGCCGTCATCTTCGTCGGCATCGCGGACCGCGCAAGGCAGGGTAATGCGGCCGATCCGGAGGCCAAACGCTATGGACCGCTCGCGAAACGCTTCGCGATCCGGGCCTGGGAGGTGATCGAGGGAAAATAGGCCGCGGAGCCTTTTCAGGCGAAGCGACCTCGTTCACCATGAAGAATGGCTGGCGCTGACGAAAAGCGGCGCCGTGCATAGGATACAACCTGGCTCGGTCGGCCAAGACGGTCGGCGAGCCGCAATCTCTGGGAGGAGAACCCCTTATGAAACTGATGAAGACCATGCTTTTGGCCGGTGCGGCAACGTTCGCCGCAACGAGTGCCCATGCGCAGGACGGCGGCGAGATCAGCGACAACGCCATCAAGATCGGCATGATCGCAGACATGTCCGGCCCCTATTCGGCACTCGACGGCGAAGGCTCCGCGACCGCGGTGCAGATGGCGATCGAGGAAATGGGCGGCGAGATCAACGGCGCGCCGATCGAATTCCGCACGGCAGACCATCAGAGTAAGGCGGATATCGGCTCCAACATCGCGCGCCAGTGGGCGGATCAGGACAATATCGACATGATCCTTGGCGGCGCCAATTCCGGCGTCGGCATCGCGCTGCAAGAAATCACCAGCGAAAAGGGCGTCGCCTACATCAACAACGGCGCGGCATCGAACGCTCTCACAAACGAGAACTGCGCGCCGGAGACGGGCCTCCACTGGACCTACGACACGGACGCGCTCGCCAACGGCACGGCCGTCGCGATGGTGAAGGAGGGCAATACATCGTGGTTCTTCATCACCGCCGACTACACCTTCGGTCACAACCTGCAGCAGAAGGCTGCCGATGCGGTGGAGGCCAATGGCGGTGAGATCGTCGGCGAGGTCGCAGCGCCCTTCCCGACCCAGGACTTCTCGTCTTTCCTCCTTCAGGCCCAAGGGTCCGGCGCACAGGTGATCGGCCTTGCGAATGCCGGCACCGACACCCAGAACTCGGTGAAGCAGGCGCAGGAATTCGGCATCGTCCAGGGCGGCCAGAAGCTCGCCTCTCTGCTGCTCTTCATCACCGACGTCGATGCCCTCGGCCTCGAAGCCGCGCAGGGCCTCACGCTTACGACATCCTACTACTGGGATCAGGATGATCAGGCGCGTGAGTGGGCGACCAAGTTCGAGGAAAAGGCCGGAGCCAAACCCTCGATGATCCAGGCTGGCATGTATTCTTCGGCGCTCAACTACCTGAAGGCTGTTGAAGCGGCCGGTACTGATGACAGCAAGAAAGTGATCGCGCAGCTCAAGACCATGCCGATCGAAGATGCGTTTGCCCGAAACGGTTCGGTGCGCGCCGACGGCCTGATGGTCCACGACGTCTTCCTCGCCCAGGTGAAGACGCCTGAGGAAAGCGAAGGCAAGTGGGACTACTACAATATCGTTCGCACAATCCCGGGCGACGAAGCCTTCCAGTCGCTCGAAGACGGCAGCTGTGAAGCGGCCAAGGAGATGGCGTCCTCGGGCGGTTCGTCCGAGGAAGGCGGATCGGGCGAAAGCGGCAGCGCGCAGTAAGCGAGGCCATTCTTCGATCATGCAAGATGCGCGGCGGGGATTCCCCGCCGCGTTTTTTTACGACCGAAGGGGTCCAATCACCCGTTCGTACTCGCGCTCGGTGACTCCGTATGAAGTGCCGGCAAGTTCCTCAAGGGCAGCCCTGTTGCGGATCGTGATGACTCCCCGCTCGGCCTTGATGATCCCGGCACCCTCGATGACATGGGTCGTGAGGGTAACGGTCGAACGGCGCACCGCCAGCATCAGCCCCAGAAATTCGTGGGTCAGCTCGATCCGGTTGCCCCCAATCCGGTCCTGGCACATCAGAAGCCAGCGCGCGAGGCGTGCCTCGACGTTGAAACCACAATTGGAAACGATGGTCTGTCCAGTCTGAATGGCGAGGATATGGACCCAACGCATCAACAGTCGGCGCAGTGTGGGATTTTCTTCGGAAAGTCGATGGAGCGTTTTCGCATCGGTCTTCAGACCCTGTCCGGCCATCTGAACGAAAACTTCGTGCGGGATGCGGTCGATGCCGGCCAGAACGGACCCGTCCGTCATGCCTTCGCGGCCGACGATACCGATCTCGACATGATAGTTGTCCTCGGTCGCCGCGATGATCGAGACGATGCCGGAGACAGGGAAGACGATGGTCTCGATTGGCCTGTCGGGATGAACGAGCGTTTCTCCGCGCTCGAGGTCGACAAGGGTCAGATGCTCGCCAATCGCGGCGAGGTCATCCTCTGCCATGTTCGCCAGCAGTCCATTCGTCTGAAAATATGAGGAAAGTTCGCCGGACATAGGCTCGACCCTCCGCCTGGGGGCGTAAGCCAATCCACTCACAGCCGCATGCGCCCTGTCAAATCATGCATGCGGTATCAATCATCTAAAAGATTACCTGCGACTTTTCAGCCCCCGCCGGATGTTCGATAGCGAAAAGACCATGAGCCTCTTCGACGCGAACAGCGAGCGAAGCAGGGAGCTTATGATTTGCCGACAAGACTGCGAATCTGCCGAAGCGCCCGCTCCGGATCGCTCTCGATGATGGTGTAGACCTCCTGAAGATCGCGGTTGAGCTTCAGATGATGCGGGGTCCTTTCCATACCGACATAAGCCATCGACCAGTCTTCGAATATCCGACGCTCGACAGGGGCCAGATCGATCAGCTTCACGCTGCCATGCCTCAGGTCGCAGCAGATCTCTTCGAAGGTGGTCTCGATCTCCGACAAGGGTCCTTCGAAGACCTGAATGAAGGTGTCGTTGATATAGAGGAGGACCCCGGTCAAACCCCGCTTCTGGTTGTTCTCAATCGCCTTATTGACGATGGATTCGATCTCCGCGGGTATGTGGGATTCGCTGCAATCGAAGCGCGACTTGCTGGAATAAAGCAGCCGGTGAAGGCTGCGCTTGTGACCTTCGGGCATCAAGCGACCCTTTCCGCGTACCCAGCTCGACAGAACAGCGCAAGCACCTTGCTGAGTGGGACCGGTTTGCTGAAGAGATAGCCCTGAAGATGATCACAACCTTCGGCCTTCGAGAACGACCATTGCTCCTCGTTCTCGATACCCTCTGCGGTGATTTTCATACCGAGGCTACTGCCGAGTTTAGCGATTGCCTGGACGATCGCAGCACTGTCCGCATCACGCGGAATTCGATCGATGAAGGACCGGTCGATCTTGATGCGACTGATGGGAAAGCGGTGGAGATAGCTCAGGGACGAATAGCCGGTACCGAAGTCGTCGAGCGAGATGGCTATGCCCATGGCGCGAAGCTCGTTGAGCACGGCGAGCGCCTGGACGTCGTTGCCGATCAGGGCCGTCTCGGTAATTTCCAGTTCGAGACGGGAGGGGTCGAGGCCGGTTTCGTTGAGGATAGCCTTCACCGACTTGGCAAGCCGACGATCCATCATCTGTGCCGGAGACAGGTTGACGGCGACAGAGAGATGGCTCGGCCAGGTGGACGCGTCGGTGCAGGCTTGCTTCAGAACCCAATTTCCGATGGGGCCGATCAGCCCGAGTTCTTCGGCGACCGGGATGAAGAGCGCGGGCGAAAGCATGCCGCGCTGGGGATGGCGCCAACGAATGAGAGCTTCTGCGCCTGTATAGGCGCCCGACTTCGCGTCGACCTGCGGCTGGTAGAAGACCTCGAATTCCTCCCGGGTGAGAGCACGTCGAAGGTCCGTTTCCAGCGAGCGACGCAGCCGTATCTCCTCGCCCATGGATGCCTCGAAGATCCGATAGGTCGAGCGACCGGCATCCTTGGCCGCATATAGGGCTATGTCGGCACTCTGGGTCAGCTCGTCCGCATTGGCGCCATTCATGGGGGCGAGTGCGACGCCCACGCTGGCACCGAGTTCGATGACATGGCCGTTGATAATGAAAGGCCGCGAAAGAACATCGATGATGCGGTCGCAAAGATGTCTGATACTGCCTTCGATCTCGGTCGAATCAGAGGCGACGATCGCAAACTCGTCTCCGCCGAGGCGTGCCAGTACGTCGCTCGAACGAACGACATTCGCGAGACGGTTGGCCACGCGCTTCAGAACCTCGTCCCCGATGGAATGGCCGAGTGTGTCGTTGATCGGCTTGAATCGATCAAGATCGATTATCAGCAGAGCAAATTCGTTGCTCGAACCCTCGAATTGCTCGGCGAGGATGTCGGAGAGCTTCCGACGATTTGCGATGCCGGTGAGTTCGTCATGGGTCGCGATATGTCTAAGATCCATCTCGGACCGGGTCCGCGTGCGAAAATCGATGACTTCGCTCGAAAAGCCGGTGAAGATGATGAGCAGGGCGACGAGCGCAACGCTGAGGGCCATGGCGACGAAAGCTTCGCTGTCGGCTCCTACGGAAACACCGCGGAGCGGGTCGACGGTGAAAGCCTCCATCGCCGTGAAGTGCAGAAAAACGATCGCAAGGACAAGCGACAATACAGCCGCATTGCCTGTGCGCAGCAAGGCCGGCGATTTTCCGCCGGTCATGAAATAGGCCGTCAGGGTCGAAAAGCCGATCGAGGCAAGGATCGAAGCGATAATATACGAGCCATTCCAGCTGACGATGCCGTCGACGCGGTAGGCGAACATACCGACGAAATGCATCGCCGCGATGGAAAGACCCAGCGATGCCCCGCCGACATAGCGCGCGATCGACTTGCTTTTGTGACAGGTCATCGCGACTGCGGCAAAGGTTCCGAAAATGGCAATGACGATCGAGATGATCGTCAGCTTCGGATCGAAGGTCACCGGAATCGGCGTTTCATAGCCGAGCATGGCGATGAAATGGGTCGCCCAGATCGACGAACCGCCAGTGACACCCGTCAGAAAGCACCAGTGGAAGCGGTTACGCTTCTGTGCGGTTACCGCTGACCGCCAGAGCCGGATCGTCGCGATCGATCCGACCACGCACATCGTTGCCGCAAGCAGAACGAGGAAAAGATTGTGTTCCGTAAAGATGCAGCTGACGACAGGCACGGAGACCTCAAAGAGTGACAAGGCAATTCGTTGGGTAGTCTGTCGTTAAAACACTATACGTTTCTTAACAAACGATATGAGAGAAACTTCGAGAGACGCCGCCAAGTTGTCGCACCCTGAAAAATAGAGAGTGCCATTGCAAAGCTTTCAGGCTCGAATTGACAGCAAAAATTAAATTCCGCTATCTCTGCGGACATATTTTGATGAATTTTTGCGCGCTGGATGACATCCAAGAATGTTAGTCGACTTCAAGTAATTCCTGCATGAAACGTTTAATGACCGGGCCATTAGCGTCTGTCGATATGATCCGAGACAAGTCTCGCCAGCAACCGGCTTCCCACGTCTACGAGATCGAACGAGCGCTCCGACTTCAGCCATTCGTTGATCAGACCGCTGACAGCACAGAAGTAGCCGGACGCGATCGCTCGCGCGCTGCAATGCGCCATGCCATCCTGGCGATTGGCCAGGGCGCGATCGAAGATGCGGGCGATCTCGGCGCGCATGTGTTCGTCGGCACTCTCACGCCGCGCCATCGCCGGTTGCATCTCTCCGACATATTCGCAGCGGAACATGAGGATGGTCATGACCTTCTGGGTTCGCTCGTCGGAGGCCAGAAACGACAAGGCTTCGACGGTCGTGTCGTATAGCTCGCGAACCGAGGCCGGCTCGGCCCGCTCGTTATGGAAAAAGGCCTCCTGCGGCAGCCGCGCGCGATCGACCATGTCGCGAAAGAGGTCCAGTTTGTTTACGAAATGCCAGTATATTGCGCCGCGCGTCATGCCAGCGGCCGCAGCGATCTGCGAGAGTGACGTTCCCGCAACGCCCTTTTCGTAGAACAGATTTTCCGCAGCGTCCAAGATCGCCTCACGCGTTTCTGCAGCTTCGTCTTTCGTGCGGCGCATGGCAGCCTCCTTGCCCACCAACATTCATGTATGTATGTATCTTGCAATGCAACAAAATTGCGGCATCCCGACCAGGAAAAATGTGCCCATGTACGGATTCGGAAAATCAATCGGCCTTGCGGCACTGGCCGTGCCCTTTCTCGCCTTCGCCAGCACCGCGTTCGCGCAGGGCGGCGGTCAGCAGCCGCCTCCGGGCGTGACGGTGGAGACGGTTGCCACACAGACGCTTCCCGTAACCTACGAATATGCCGGACGTGTCGCGGCATCACGCGAGGTTCAGGTCCGGGCCCGTGTCGGCGGCATCCTGCTCGAACGTGACTTCGACGAGGGCTCGCGCGTTGCCGAGGGCGATCTCCTGTTCCGGATCGATCCCGCGACCTACGAGGCCGAAGTCGCGCTCGCGCGCGCCCAGGTAGTGGAAGCTGAGGCCAATCTCAGGCAGGCACGTCGGAGCGAGGAGCGTGCGCGCACTCTCGCTCAGCGCGGCGCGTCTTCTCAGGCCAATCTCGACGACGCCGTTTCCGCGCGACAGCTCGCAGAGGCGCGGGTCGAGGCGGCGGGGGCGCAATTGCGGAGCGCCGAACTGCAGTTGGACTATGCGACGGTGGAAGCACCCGTCAGCGGTATTACAAGCCTGGAACAGGTGCCGGAAGGCAGCCTCCTTCAGACAGGCGACCTGCTGACGCGGATCGACCAGCTCGACCCGATCAACGTGAACTTTTCCGCCGCAGACACCGAAGCTCAATCTATCCGCGAACTCATCGAAAGCGGCACACTGCAAGGGGCGAGCGGGCCCAGCGACCTGAAGGTATCGATCCTCTTCGGCGACGGCACCACCTACGGCAAAAGCGGCACGATCGACTTCACCTCGACGACGATCGACACGCAGACGGGCACGATCCTCTCGCGGGCCGTCCTGCCGAACCCGGACCAGCGACTACTGCCGGGCCAGTTCGTCCGGCTGGTACTCGAGGGGCTTTCGGTCGAGGATGCGATCGTCCTGCCGACGGAGGCCCTGATGCAGGGGCCACAGGGTACGTTCGTCTACACGCTTGGAGATGAGAATGTCGCCGAAGTTCGGCCGGTCTCTGTCGCCCGTGAACTCGACGGCGCGCTTCTGATTTCCGAAGGGCTCAAAGAGGGCGACAAAGTCGTCACCAAGGGCGTCGTGAAGGTGCGGCCCGGCTCGCCGGTAGATCCGCAACCCGCTGGCGAGCAGGCGGAGGAAGGCGACGCCACCGCGGAAGACAGCGGCAATGACGCTGCCGAACCGGGAGAAGCGGCCCCTCAGGCCGAAGCCGGTAGTGAAGAAAGCGGCGAAGCCGAGACACCGGACAATTCTGATTCCACGCAATCCTCTTCCGATACGGAGAGCCAGGAAACGGCTCGGCTCGCAGCACCGCCGGTTCCGAAAACCGCCCTCCCCGACAGCGAAGCGGCGCGTGCCGCCCAGGACAATCCCCTGCCAAAACAAACGGCGGGCCGCGAACGTGCGGAGCTTATCGAATGAATTCGCGCTTCTTTGTCGACCGCCCGATCTTTGCCGCCGTCATCTCGATCCTGATCCTGTTGGGTGGGGTGCTGTCGCTCACCTCGCTGCCGATCGAGCAGTATCCGCAACTCGTGCCGCCACAGGTGCAGGTGCGCGCGACCTATCCCGGCGCCTCCGCCGAAACCATCGCCCAGACCGTGTCGGCGCCGATCGAGCAGCAGATCAACGGCGTCGAGGACATGCTCTATATGCAGTCCACGAACTCCTCGACTGGAACGGCGACGATCACAGTCACCTTCGCAGCGGGCACTGACCCGGATCAGGCGACGATCAACGTCAACAACCGCGTGCAGCAGGCGACGGCCTCACTTCCCGAGCAGGTGCAGCGGCTCGGCGTCACGGTGTCGAAGCAGAACTCGTCGATCCTCGCCGTCCTGACCATGTCGTCGAACGACCCGCGCTACGATGCGACCTATGTGTCGAACTACACGCTCTTGAACGTCCTCGACGAGCTGAAGCGCCTGCCGGGCATCGGTCAGGCCCAGCTCTTCGGCGCTCGCGACTATTCCATGCGCATCTGGCTGAGGCCGGACGCGCTCGCCCAATATGGCCTGACGCCGGGCGACGTCGCCGACGCGATCCGCGATCAGAACGCACAGTTCGCCGCCGGCCAGTTCGGCGCGGAGCCGAACAATTCCGATCTCGCCTTCACCTATTCCGTCACGACGGCCGGGCGTCTGCCCGATGCGGAAGCCTTCGAGAACATCATCCTGCGCTCGGACGAGAACGGATCGTCGCTCCTTCTGAAGGATGTGGCCCGCGTCGAACTCGGCGCTCAGGACTACGGCTTCAACGGTACCTATAACGGCACACAGGCCGTGCCGATCGGCATTTATCTCCAGCCGGGTGCCAACGCGCTCGACACGCTGGCGGTCACACGCGAGCGGATGGACGAGCTCTCCAAGTCCTTCCCGGACGGGATCAGCTATGCCGTTCCCTACGACACGACGAAGTTCATCGAAGCCTCGATCGAAGAGGTGATCATGACCTTCATCGAGGCGATGATCCTGGTCTTCCTGGTCGTCTATCTCTTCCTGCAATCCTTCCGCGCGACGCTGATCCCGATGCTTGCGGTGCCGGTCTCTATCATCGGCACCTTCGGCGTTCTTCTGGCGCTCGGCTTCTCGATCAACCTTCTGACGCTGTTCGGCCTGGTGCTCGCCATCGGTATCGTCGTCGACGACGCCATCGTGGTGCTCGAGAATGTCGAGCGCATCATGACCACGGAAGGGCTGCCCCCGAAGGAGGCGACCGCCAAGGCGATGGGCGAGGTCGCGGGGCCGGTCATCGCAATCGTGCTCGTCCTCTGCGCCGTCTTCATTCCGGTCGCCTTCCTTGGCGGGCTCGCCGGAACGATGTACCGCCAGTTCGCCGTTACCATCGCCGTTTCGGTCTCGATCTCCGGTATCGTCGCGCTTTCGCTGACCCCGGCCCTGTGCAGCGTGCTCCTGACGAACAAGCACTCGAAGCCGTTCCTGCCCTTCCGCTGGTTCAATGCCGCTTTCGACAAATTGACGGCCGGCTATGGCGCGGGTGTCGCCTTCATCATGCGCCGGACGTTCCTGGCACTTCTCATCTTCGGCGGACTGATCGGGGGCTCTTACTACTTCTTCCAGACCATCCCAGGCTCTCTGGTTCCGGATGAAGACCAGGGCGTCAACTTCGTCGTCGCGATCCTGCCTCCGGCCGCGTCCCTCTCCCGCACGACGGAGGTTATGGACAAGGTCTACGAGAACCTTTCGCAGCATCCGGCGGTGGAAGACGTGACAGCGTTCGCCGGCTTCGATCTTCTGTCCGGCTCTCAGAAATCTTCGGCCGGCGTTGCCTTCGTCTCGCTGAAGGACTGGTCGGAACGCACCGATCCCGCGCTCGACGCGCGCAATCTCGTCGGTCCCTTCATCGGTATGAATGCGGGCATTCAGGACGCAATGGTGCTCTCCTTCAACCCGCCGCCCATTCAAGGCCTCTCGACCACGGGCGGTTTCGACCTCTTCGTACAGGACCGCCGCGGCGCCGGAACGCAAGACCTCCTCGAAGCGACGAACGCGCTCGTCGCCGCCGCCTCCGAGCGGCCGGAGCTTGCCGGTGTCCGGACAACGTTCTCGGCGAGCGTCCCACAATACGAGGTGGAAGTCGACCGGCAGAAGGCCAAAGCGCTGAACGTGCCGATTTCGTCGATCTTTCAGACGATGCAATCCACCTTCGGCTCGCTCTACGTGAACGACTTCACCCTTCTCGGGCGCAATTTCCGCGTTTCGCTCCAGTCGGAGGCCGATTTCCGCGAAAAGCCGGACGATCTGCGCTTCGTCTACGTGCAAGCCTCGAATGGCGCGATGATTCCTCTCGACACGCTTCTCAACGTCAAGCGCGTCATCGGCCCCGATCTTCTGGAGCGCTACAACGCGTTCACGTCGGCCAAGATCTCGGGTAATCCCGCGCCCGGATTCTCGTCGGGTCAGGCGCTGGCGGCGATGCAGGCGGTGGCGGCCGAGACGCTGCCCGAGGGCTACGACATCGCCTGGACCGGCTCGGCCTATCAGGAGATATCGTCCGGCGGCACTGGGCTTGTCGCCATCGGCTTCGGCATCCTGATGGTGTTCCTGATCCTCGCGGCCCAATACGAGCGCTGGTCGCTGCCGATCGCCGTTTTGCTGGCCGTGCCTTTCGCCATGTTCGGGGCGCTGCTCGCGATCTTCCTGCGCGGGATCGACAACGACGTCTATTTCCAGATCGGACTCGTTACGCTTGTGGGGCTTGCGGCTAAGAACGCGATCCTGATCGTGGAATTCGCCGTCCTGAAACGCGAGGAAGGTATGAGCGCGTTCGACGCCGCGCTTGAAGGCGCCAAGCTGCGTTTCCGGCCGATCGTGATGACCTCGCTTGCCTTTATCCTTGGCGTCGTACCGCTGGCGATCTCGACCGGCGCAGGCTCGGCCTCGCGTCACTCGATCGGAACCGGCGTCATCGGCGGGATGCTGTTCGCGACCTTCGTCGCGATTTTCTTCATTCCGCTCTTCTACAAGCTGCTTTCACCAAGCGATAAGGCGATGGCGAAGCAGCGGGAAGCCGAGAAGCGCGGCGGCGAAGGCGGCAGCCAGGAAGCGCTCTCTCCGGCTGAATGACGGTCGTGAGAATGGGACGAGCCGGGCGGATTTCCTAGAACCCGCCCGGCTCGTCCTGTTCCGTCAGCTATCGATGCCTCTTCAGGCGATCGACGCCGCGATCGACACGTTTCCATTCGGCCATAGATGATGGGGACAACCGAGCGCGGCACGATAATGCCGCGCGATCCGATATGAACCACCGCAAGCCCGAACTCTGAGAAAGCACCTCACCATGGCCGACACCGCAAACCCGCTGTTCGATATCACTGGGAAGACAGCGCTTGTCACCGGTTCTTCGCGCGGTCTAGGCCGTGCGATCGCGGAAGGATTGGGTGATGCTGGCGCCAAGTTGATCGTCAACGGTCGGGATGGGGAGAAGCTGAAACCGGTCGCTCAGGAGATGCGGGAACGTGGCTACGAGGTGATCGAAGCGCCCTTCGACGTGACTGACGAGGCGGGCGTCGAAGCGGCTTTCGAACGCTTCGATAACGACGGCATCGCCGTCGACATCCTCGTCAACAATGCCGGCATCCAGCATCGCCAGCCGCTCGTCGAGCTGAAGCTCGCCGACTGGCAGCGGGTGATCGATACCAACCTCACCGCGGCCTTTCTCGTCGGGCGCGAGGCTGCTCGGCGCATGATCCCGCGCGGGGCAGGCAAGGTCATCAATATCGGATCGCTGCTCAGCGAGGTCGCCCGGGCGACGATCGCCCCCTATACGTCTGCCAAGGGCGGCATCAAGCTTCTGACTAAGAACATGGCTGCCGAATGGGCACAGCATGGTATCCAGGCGAATGGGATCGGCCCTGGCTACATGCTGACGGAGCTGAACGAGGCTCTGGTGAACGACCCGAAATTCAACGAATGGGTCAAGGGCCGCACGCCGGCAGGCCGTTGGGGCGAACCGAAGGAACTCGCGGGCGCCGCCGTCTTCCTCGCCTCTCCGGCTTCCAACTATGTCAACGGCCAGATGCTTTATGTCGATGGCGGAATGCTCTCGGTCCTCTGACAGGTCGAACTTCCGAAAACTTCGTCATCGGCCAAAGTTCCACGAACCAACTTACGTTGGGTTCGATCATCCGATATGCTTCTCCTCGTTCCTCAGGATCGGGAGGCGATGGCGATGCGCTCGGGTGGTTTTCTCGTGGGAGTTTTCGGGTTTTTCGTCCTGCTCCTAGCCCCTTCGGCGAGCATGGCGCAGGACGCATCGGAGCGCCGGGTTGTCGTGACCGAAGGCGCGGATTATTTCGGCGCCGACTACGACGTCCTGCAGGATGTGGACCTCGACCTCTGCACCGCGGCCTGTCTCGGCGATGCGCAGTGCAAGGCCTTCACACTCAACACCCGCTCGAACTGGTGCTTTCTCAAGTCCGATGCCGGCGAATTGCGGACAGTCGAGGGCGCTATCTCAGGTAAGCTGGTCGAAGCGGTCACGATCAGCGAAACCGATGCCGCGGCGCGGGAGGTCAATCTCACATTCGTCGAGCGCTCGGCGATTGATCAGGCCCGGCGTTTCCGCCTGTCGCTGGCCGGCGCCGATCCGCACATCGATGCAGTCGGTCTTTCGGCGGCAGAACTGGTGGACCGGGCGCGCAACGCCGTCGAATCACCGAAGGCTATCTCGGACTACCAGGAAGCTCTGAAGCGCGCGCCGCTCGACGGCGAGGCCTGGGCCGCGGTGGCCAAGGAAGCGATCGAGTACGAGCCGCAGGACTGGCAACAGCGTCAGGCCAATCAGCAGCTGCGGCTCGATGCGGCAATCAACGCCTACCTGACGGCGCCAGGCGAGACCGAAAGCGCCGAAGCGCTCGACCTTCTGGCACGCGCCTATGAGGGCGCTCAAAACTGGCGCTCCGCTATCAAGACATACCGGGAGAGCCTCGCGCTTCAGGAAGCGGGTCCCGTTCGCGACCGTCTCGACACGGTCCTCGACCAGCACGGATTTCGCATTACCGACAACAGCGTCGACAACAACGCCGCGAGCCCGCGCATCTGCCTTCAATTCTCCGATCCGCTTTCCGGCAAGCTGACGCGGTCGGAAAATGTCGGCGACTATCTGGTGATCGAAGGCGGAGAGACGCTTCCCGTGAGCGCCAGCGGTGCGCAGATCTGCGTCGACGGCGTGAAGCATGGCGAGCGCTACCGGATCGTAGCGCGGCCGGCGATCGAGTCCGAAGACGGCGAGACACTGCGCAAGTCGGTCGATACCAGCGTCTATGTGCGCGACCGCGATCCCTTCGCCCGCTTCGAAACACGCGCCTACGTCCTGCCGCGCGGCGGCGAGGCACAAATACCGGTCGTCACCGTCAACACCGACGAGATCGAGGCGCGTCTCCAGCGCATCGGCGAGCGGGCCCTGACGCGGGCGACGAGCGATGCACAGTTCCTGCGGCAGCTCGCGAACTATCAGATCAACACGATTGCCGAGGAAACCGGCGAAGACGTGTGGACCGGCACGGTAGCGGTTCAGTCGAAGACCAACGAAGAGGTGACGACCGCGATCCCCGTCTCGGCCATGGTCGACGACCTGAAGCCCGGCGTCTACGTGCTGTCTGCCCTGCCGAAAAACGTGAAGAGCGAGCCGGATGCACGCGCGACCCTGGGGTTCGTCGTCAGCGTTATCGGGCTGACGACGATCGCCGCCGAGACGGGCTTTCACGTGATCGCCCGTTCTCTCGGCGGAGCGAACCCGGCATCCGGCGTAACGCTGAAGCTTGTCGCACAGAACAACCAGATCCTCGGCGAAGCTGTCACCGACGAGAGCGGCCATGCGCGCTTTTCCAAGGGTCTGATCGCCGGCACCGGCGGCGACCGCCCCGCTCTGCTGACCGCCGAGAAGCCCGCCTCCGGCGAAGAAGCAGCGGATTTCGTCTTCCTCGATATGACGCAGTCAGCCTTCGATCTCACTGATCGCGGCGTAGACGGGCGCGCGCCGGCTGGTCCGGTCGATGTCTTCGTCACGCCCGATCGCGGCATCTATCGTACTGGAGAAATCGCCCATTTCACCGGCCTCATGCGCGACTCGAAGGGCGCCGCGCTAGAGCGGCTTTCGCTGACGGCCATCACAACGCGACCCGATGGTGTCGAGCATGAGCGCACACTGGTTCGCGACCAAGGTGCGGGCGGTTTTGTCTACGATCTCGAGCTACCCGACGGGGCCATGCGTGGGCTCTGGAAGGTCGCGCTCCACACCGATCCCAAGAAGACCGCACTCGCTGAGAGTAGCGTCCTCGTCGAGGATTTTCTTCCCGAGAAGATTGACTTCGAACTGAAAAGCGAGGCGACGGCCTTTGACCCGGCGAACCCGGCTCCGGTGTCAATCGATGCCCGCTATCTGTTCGGAGCACCGGCGAGCGACCTCAACGTTGGCGGCGAAGCCGTGGTCACGTCTTCGGCGTCGATCGATGCCTATCCGGGCTATGTCTTCGGCCTCGCCGACGATGATCCCACTGTGCTGCGCCTTCCCTTCGAGGAAGCGACGACCGATGCGGACGGTGAGGCGACACTGAATCTGTCGAGTTTCGATCCGCCCTCGACGACCAAGCCGCTTTCGGCGAGCCTAGTAGCGCGCGTGATAGACACGGACGGACGGCCGGTCGAACGTGACGTCGACCTGCCGGTCGCTGGAGCTTCTGCCCGGATCGGCATCAAGCCCCGCTTCGATGGTACCGTGCCGGACGATGCGGAGGCCGGCTTCGACGTGATCGCCATCGATGCGGATAACCGGCGCGCCGAAGCAACCGATATCCAATGGGTGTTGAACCGTATCGAGACCGATTTCCAGTGGTACGTCTCCGGCGGACGCTGGAATTACGAGCCGGTGGAACGCTCAACGCGCATCGCGAGCGGCGAAGCCACGATTTCCGCCGATGATGTTATGTCACTTAATCTGCCGGTCGAATGGGGACAGTACGAACTGAACGTGACCGACCCATCCGGCGCTGCGCTGCCGGCGAGCGTTTCCTTCGAGGCGGGCTGGGCGATCGCCTCGACGTCACTCGATACGCCGGAGGCCGCGCGGGTCCTCCTCGACAAGCCGTCCTATGAAGTAGGCGACACGGCGAAGGTTCATATCGAGCCGCGTTTTGCCGGAACCGCGGAAATCTTGGTGATGGACGAGCGTGTGATTGCCCGGACGACCGCCGAAATCGATGCCGACGGCGGCGACGTGTCGCTCGACGTCACCGAGGAGTGGGGCGCCGGCGCCTATGTGATGGCGATTATCTACCGGCCGATGGACCTTGCGGCGAAGCGTATGCCGGGCCGGGCCATCGGCCTTGCCCATGCCAAGGTCGAGCCGGGAGAGCGGTCGCTAGAAGTCTCGCTCAGCGCGCCAGCGGAGACCGAACCGCGCCGCACGGTGGCGGTCGATGTGAAGGTAAACGGCGTTGAAGAAGGCGAGACCGCCTATCTCACGGTCGCGGCCGTCGATACCGGTATCCTCAATATTACGGGCTTCGAGCCGCCCTCGCTGTCGGACCATTATTTCGGCAAGCGCCGACTGGGGGCCGAAGTCCGCGATCTCTATTCCAAACTGATCGACCGTATGCAGGGCGCGCCCGGCGCTGTGCGTTCCGGCGGAGATGCCAGTGGCGGCTATGAGTCGCCGCCCCCGATGGACGATCTCGTTTCCCTGTTCTCAGGCCATGTTCAGGTCGGGCCTGACGATAGGGCGAAGGTCGAATTCGACGTGCCGGACTTCAACGGCGAACTGACCGTGATGGCACTCGCCTGGACGAAGTCCGGCGTCGGCGAGGCGAACACCAAGATCCTCGTCCGCGATCCGCTCGTGATGGCGGTGAGCCGGCCGCTCTTCCTTGCGCCAGGCGATCTCTCGCGGATTGCGGTGGACGTCACCCATGTCGAGGGGCCGACAGGCACTGTGAAGCTCGCCCTCGAAGGTGGCGGCGAAATCGTCCAGCTCGGCATGAGCGGAAGCGAAATCGGTGCAAAGGAGGACGTCGAGATCGGCGAGGGCGAACGCAAGCGCATGTCGGTTCCGATCCGCGCCGGCGAGATCGGGACCGCCGATTTGCTCCTCACCGCCGAATTGCCGGGCGGCGAACGCCTCGAAAAGCGCTTTTCTCTCGATGTGCGCTCCAATGCGCCGGAGGAAGTGGACAAGAGTCGCGTGACGCTGGCGGCAAACGGCGGCGGCCTGTCGCTCGATCCAAACCTCTTCGCCGACTTCGTGCCGGGCACGGCCTCCGCGACGGTGAGCATCACGGGCGCTGCCGAATTCGATGTCGCTGGCGTCGTGCGTGCGCTCGATCTCTACCCCTATGGCTGCACCGAGCAGATCACGAGCCGCGCGATGCCGCTCGTCTATCTCGACGCGACCATTCTCGCCGCGGGCCTCGGCCGCACCGAGGACGTGAAGGAGCGGGTCGATGCCGCGATCTCCGGTGTTCTCGCCAATCAGGCCGCGAACGGCGCCTTCGGCCTCTGGGGCCCAGGCAGCGGAGACCTCTGGCTCGATTCCTATGTCACCGACTTCCTGACCCGCGCGAGGGAGGCGGGCTATTCGGTGCCGGACGAGGCGTTCATGCTTGCGCTGGACAATCTGCGCAACAATCTCGCCTATCTGCCGGATAGACCAGACTTCGGGCCGGTCGCCTATGCCTATTATGTACTGGCGCGGAACGGCCGCGCGGCAGTCGGCGATCTGCGCTATTTCGCCGACAACGAACTGACGAATTTCCCGGCGCTCGCCAAAGGCCAGATGGCCGCCGCCCTCGCCTTCTACGGCGACCGGACGCGGGCCGAGAGCGTTTTCCGCGCCGCAATCGAGGACGCGACAGACGCAGCGACCGATCCCGCTCGCTATTCTACCTATGGGTCGTCCTTGCGTGACGGCGCGGCGGTGCTGACCCTCGGCCTGGAATCCGGCGTCGACGGGTTCGACGTTTCGCCTCTCGTGCAACAGGTGAATGCCGGACGGCTTTCCCAGCGCTACACGAGCACGCAGGAAGACGCCTGGTCGCTGCTTGCCGCGCACGCCCTTCTCGATCGCCAACCACCGCAGCTGACAGTGGCCGGCCGGAATGTCGACGGTCCTTTCGCGGAAACCTATGAAGCCCGCGACCTGATGCGTGGCCTCGATGTTGCCAATCGCGGTGCCCAGCCGATCACGGCTGAAGTCACTTTGCGCGGCACGCCGACCATCGCTCCGCCCGCCTCGGTGGATGGATACGAGATCAGGCGCAACGCCTACACGTTGGAGGGCGAACCGGCCAATCCCGCCGAGATCGGCCAGGGCGACCGGCTGGTCTTCGTCGTCGAGGTAACGCCGATCGATCAGGGGCCCGCGCGCCTGATGATCGACGATCCGCTTCCCGCCGGCTTCGAGATCGACAATCCCTCGATCCTGCGCGGCGGAGACGTCGCGGCGCTCGACTGGCTGGAGATCACGGACCGGGCGGAACACACGGAGTTCCACGCCGACCGCTTTCTCGCGGCCGTCGACCAGGGCGATAACGACACTGCTGTTCGCCGCTTCGCCTATATCGTGCGCGCGGTCTCGCCCGGCGAGTTCGTTCGCCCGGCGGCGCTTGTCCAGAACATGTACGATCCGAGCCGGCGCGGACGGACGGACGAGACCCGCGTCTCGGTGATCGGACCGCTTCGGTGACGGCGGCGAAGGAGCGCCCGGAACGCTGGAAGCGGATCGCGTTCGCAGCGCTTTTCTCCGCGCTCGTCATTCTAGGTGTCGGCATTTGGGGCTGGCTCGCCTTCGAGCGCGCCGTGGAAGCCCGCATCGCGGCGATCGAGGAGCCGCGCACAGGAGTCGAGGTCGTCGACCGTGATGGCGAGCTACTGCGCGCCTTTGCGACCGATGAAGGAACGTGGCGGCTTGCGGCGGACGTTTCCGACGTCGATCCGCGTTTCCTTCGCATGCTCGTCGCCTGGGAAGACAAGCGCTTTGCCGAACACGCTGGCGTCGATCCCCTCGCCTTCCTGCGCGCCGCCTGGCAGTCGCTGACCCATGGCCGGATCGTTTCAGGCGGCTCGACGCTGACCATGCAGGTCGCGCGCATGCTGTCGCGACTGCCGACGGGAAGCGTGGAGGCTAAATTCGAGCAAATCCTCGTCGCGACGGCGCTCGAACGAGTGCGCACGAAGGACGAAATCCTCACCCTTTATCTGCGGCTAGCACCCTATGGCGGCAATCTGGAGGGAGCGCGCGCGGCCTCGCTCGCCTATTTCGGCCGGGAACCGAAGCAGATGACGGCGGCCGAGGCGGCACTCCTTGTCGCCATGCCGCAATCTCCAGAGCGGTTCCGGCCGGACCGACACCCGGAGCGCGCGAAGACGGCCCGGGACCGGGTTCTCGCTCGGATGGAAGAACTCGGCGTGATCGATGGCGACACCGCCGCGCGCGGAATTCGCGAGGCGATGCCGGACGGTCGGGGCGCACTGCCCATGCTCGCCGCTCACGCCGCGCGCCGGTTGCACGCGGCTTCGCCGCAAAGCGATCGCATCCGGCTGACGAGCGATCGCACGATCCAAGAGCGGCTGGAGATCTATGCCAGCGCCAAGGCGAAGACGCTGCGCAAGCCGGTGAGCCTCGCCATCCTCGTCGCGGATGCAAAAACCGGCGAAATCCTCGGCGATGTCGGCTCGCCGGATATGTTCGACCGCGAGCGACAGGGCTTCGTCGATCTCACCCGGGCAAAGCGCTCGCCGGGCTCGACACTCAAACCGCTGATCTACGGCCTCGCCTTCGAGCGCGGTATCGCGCATCCCGAAAGCTTGGTCGACGACTCACCGGCAGGATTTGCCGGCTACAACCCTCAGAACTTCGACAAGACCTTCGAGGGCGTCATCACCGCCCGCAAGGCGCTTCAGCTGTCACGCAATCTGCCAGCGGTCGAACTGTTGAGTGCGGTAGGGCCTGCCCGGCTCGTCTACCGCATGAAGCGCTCGGGCGCCGAGCCGGAGCTGGGCGACCGCTCATTGCCGGGCCTTGCCATCGGACTTGGCGGCATCGGCCTCAGCCTGGAGGACCTCGTCCAGATCTATTGCGGCCTCGCGAATGGCGGCATTGCCATGCCGCTCCAAATCGAAGCGAGCGACGCAATTTCCTTCAGGACGGAAGGGCGGCGAATCCTTTCCACGCAAGCGGCGTGGTATGTTTCGTCGGTTCTCGCAGGCGCGCCTACCACGGCCAAGGGCTCGCCGGGCGAGATCGCGCACAAGACCGGAACCTCTTACGGTTATCGCGACGCCTGGACCATCGGCTATGACGGGAAGCATGTCGTCGGCGTCTGGATGGGCCGGCCGGATGGCGCGCCGGTGAGCGGGCTCGTAGGCGAAGCATCGGCGCTGCCGGTGCTGCGCGATGTCTTCGCCCGGCTCGGTCCCGCCGAGCGGCTCGCAGGGCCGCCCCCCGGGATTCTGGCATCGAGTGGAGGCAGCCTGCCGCCGCCGCTACGCCGCGTCGGACGCGCGGAGACGCTTCTTACATCCGGCCTCGAACCCGAAATCATCTATCCGCCGAACGATGCTCGCATCGAACTCGGTCTTGCCCAAACGGCGATGAGACGCGCGCCGGATGGCAGTGGGGCCACAAACGAGGGAGTGCCCTCGTCTCCCAAGAGTGCCGAGCTTTTCCTGAAAGTGCGCAACGGCAAGCCGCCCTTCACTTGGTTCGTCGACGGCGCACCGGTCGGCCGGGGCACGCTCGAACGCCAGTCGGCGGTGGCGATCGCCGAGCCCGGCTTCCTCGATATCTCCGTCGTCGACGCGGTGGGCGCGGCTGCTCGGACGTCTATCCGGGTGGAGTGATGACCCAGGCAGGTCCTCAGGCATGACGGCCAAAGCGCCAAACGAAAAACGGCGCGAAAGTCTTTCGACCTTCGCGCCGTCATGAGGCTTCGAAGAAACCCCTGAAAATTACTCGGCCGATGCGGCCTCTTCCTCGGCCGGAGCGCTCTCGGCAGCCGCGGCGTCGGCCTTGGCCTGCTCTTCGGCTTCCTTGGCGTCGGCTTCACGCTGCTTGCGCTCGGCTTCGCGCTCCTGCGCCTTCTTGCCGGGCTCGGCCTTCTTCGGGTTCTTGCGCTCGGGGCGGTTGGCGATGCCGGCCTGATCGAGGAAGCGCAGCACGCGGTCGGTCGGCTCGGCACCGTTGGCGAGCCAGTGCTTGATGCGCTCTTCGTTCAGCGTCACGCGGTTGCCGTCCTTCGGCAGCATCGGGTTCCAGGAACCGAGCTGCTCGATGAAGCGGCCGTCACGCGGCGCACGCACGTCGGCGGCGACGATGTGGTAGTAAGGACGCTTCTTCGAGCCGGCGCGGGCAAGGCGAAGTTTCACAGGCATTCTAGTCTTCCTTCTTTCATGGGCGGATCGCTTCGAGCGGCCGCCATTCTTTTGGTTTTGTGGTCAATTCGAACCGGTGGGAGGCCGGCTATTTCTTCTTCCCCGGCAGGCCGGGCAGTCCCGGAATGCCGCCGCCGGAACCCGGCAATCCGGGCAGGCCGCCGGGGCCGCCGATGCCGGGGGGCATCGGGGGCATGCCGGGCGCGCCGCCCTGCTGCATGGCTTTCGCCATCTGCTCGATCTGCTTCGGGTCCATCTTGGAGAGATCGGGCATGCCGCCCATTCCCCCCGGCATGCCGCCGCCCATGCCCATCTTGCCGGCGAGGCCGCCCATCATCTGCTTCATCATGCCGCCTTTGCCCTTCTTCCCCATGGTCTTCATGAGGTCGGCCATCTGACGGTGCATCTTGAGAAGCTTGTTGATCTCGGCGGAATTCGTGCCTGAGCCGGCCGCGATGCGCTTCTTGCGGCTATGCTTGAGGAGGTCGGGATGGGAGCGCTCTTTCGGCGTCATCGAGCCGATGATGGCGAGCTGGCGCTTGAGCATCTTGTCGTCGAGACCGGCCGAAGCCATTTGGTCCTTCATCTTGCCCATGCCGGGCATCATGCCCATCATGCCGCCCATTCCGCCCATGGTCTGCATCTGGCGGATCTGATCGGCGAGATCGTTCAGGTCGAACTTGCCGGCCTGCATTTTCTTGGCCATCGCCGCGGCTTTTTCCGCGTCGATGTTCTCGGCGGCCTTTTCCACCAGCGAGACGATGTCGCCCATGCCGAGGATACGGTCGGCGATGCGCGAGGGATGGAAGTCCTCCAGCGCATCCATCTTCTCGCCAACGCCGATGAGCTTGATCGGCTTGCCGGTGACCGCGCGCATCGAAAGCGCCGCACCACCGCGCCCGTCGCCATCGACGCGGGTCAGCACGATGCCGGTGACGCCGACGCGCTCGTCGAAGGAACGGGCGAGATTGACCGCATCCTGACCGGTGAGGCTGTCGGCGACGAGCAGGATTTCGTGCGGCTTGGTCCGGGCCTTGATGTTGGCCATCTCGACCATCAGCGGCTCGTCGATATGGGTGCGGCCGGCCGTATCCAGGATGACGACGTCGTAGCCGCCGAGGCGTGCGGCCTGTTCGGCGCGCACCGCGATTTCGACAGGGCCCTGCCCGGCGATAATCGGCAAGGTGTCGACGCCCGTCTGCTCGCCAAGGACCTTCAGCTGCTCCTGCGCAGCCGGACGGCGCGTGTCGAGAGAAGCCATCAGCACCTTTTTGCGCTGCTTCTCCTTCAGGCGCTTGGCGATCTTGCCGGTGGTCGTCGTCTTACCCGAGCCCTGAAGGCCGACCATCATCAGCGTGACCGGGGCCGGCGCGTTGAGATCGATCGTGACGCCTTCCGAACCCAGCGTCTCGATCAGCTCGTCATGGACGATCTTGACGACCATCTGGCCGGGCTTGATCGATTTCAGAACCTCGGCGCCGACGGCCTTGGCCCTGATGCGCTCGGTGAATTCGCGCACCACTTCCAGCGCGACGTCGGCCTCCAGCAAGGCACGGCGGACCTCGCGCAGGGCCGCGCTCACATCCTTTTCGGAGAGCGCGCCGCGGCCGGTCAGACCGTTCAGAATGGACCCGAGGCGGTCCTGGAGACTATCGAACATGGTTCACCTTTCCCTGGTCGAAGGACACGTCTTCCGACAAGGTGGCGCGTCCGCCTCCGTCTCGCAAACCCGAATGCGATGGGATAGGCCCATAGCAAAACGCCATCCGCGGGCGAAACTCGCTGGCGGATGGTGACCTCCGGGCGGCTCTTCGGAGAAAGGGGCCCGGTCGGCGGATCTGAAGACGACGATGAACGCGTGAGATCAAACGGGGCTAAAGCACGAGCCCGGCCATAAAGTCAACCGAACGCGCGAAAGGAGCGCAGCGGCCAGCCGACGAAAGGTCTGCTTACATATCGCACGTTTACGTCCCGCCCTCGTGTTCTAGCTGTCGGATTACGAAGGGCCGACGAACTTCGACTACAAGCGAGACGAATTTGATAGCCTTGACCATTCTGACCGTGCTCGCCGTCCTGCTCGGCCTCGCGGCGCTTATTCCCTTCTCGCGCGTCTCCCACGGCGTCGTGCGCATGTGCGAGTTTCCGCGGCTCCAGATGGTGGCGATCGCCTTTGTCTGCCTGCTGGCAACGCCGGTATTCGTGACCGATCCGGTCTGGCTCTATCCGCTGCTCGCCACCTTCATCGTGGTGCTGGGCATTCACGCCTACATGATCGGCCAGTTTACGCCTATCCGGAAGCAGCAGAGCCATGTCTATGACGGCGACGTCAATGGCGACAACGTGGTGTCGGTACTCTCCTGCAATGTGAAGATGTCGAACCGCGACTATGAGCGCTGCCTTGGAATGGCACGCCGGGCCGACGCCGATCTCGCACTCTTCATGGAAACCGACGAGCCCTGGGCCGAGGGGCTTTCGCCGCTCGCTGAAAGCTATCCGCACGTCATTTCGCGACCTTACGACAATTCCTATGGGATGATCCTCTATTCGCGCCTGCCCTTCGAAAAGGTCGAGGTCGAATATCTCACCATGGAAAAGGTCCCGTGCTTCATCTGCGATGTGCGGCTGAGGAACGGCGAGACTTTCCGCATCTATTGCGTCCACCCCGAGCCGCCGGTGCCGAACGCCGATTCAGCTGGCCGAGACGCCGAGCTCATACGCGTGGCGAAGCTCGCCAAGGACGACGGCATGCCGTCCATCGTCTGCGGCGATCTTAACGATGTCGCATGGTCGCACACGACGCGGCTCTTCCAGCGCTTGTCGCAGCTGCTCGATCCGCGCGTCGGCCGCGGCTTCTACAACACCTTCGATGCACGCTATCCCGTCCTGCGCTGGCCGCTCGACCATCTCTTTCACGACGAGCACTTCTCGCTCGTCAGCATCACGCGCTGCGAGCACATCAAGTCGGATCACTTCCCGATCTTCTTCAAGCTCGCCCTTACCTCGACGCCGACGGTGATCGACGAGGTCGAAAAGCCGAACGGCGACGACCACGCGGAAGCTGAGGATATCAAGGGCCAGGCCGACGACCTCGACCGCAAGGCGATCGGGACGGACTGGGAGAAGTGACACAAGGGCACCGGCGAGTGTGCAGGCCTTCGCGTCGCCGACCCATGGACGTGAGACAGTTGCGAAAGTCGAAATGCCAACCGGGAGGCAAGCAATGACCACGCCGTCCGAGGACGGGATCGACACCGATAAATTCCAAAAGCGCCTCGAAACAGAGCTCGAAGAGCTGACCACGCTCTCGGAAGACGCGAGCGAGAACCGCGCGCCGGTGGAGCTCGACCAGCAGAGCGTCGGCCGGCTCTCGCGCATGGACGCCATGCAGGTGCAGCAGATGGCGCAGGCCGTGGAGCGGCGCCGACGCGATCGCATTCAGAAAATTCGCAGGGCGCTCGCCCGTATCGAGGACGGCGACTACGGCTACTGCCACGAATGCGACGAACCTATTGCCTCAGGCCGACTGGAGATCGACCCGGCGGCGCATCTCTGCGTCAATTGCGCTTGAGGCGGCTCGGTCAGTACTCATAAGCAATGTGACTCAATGCGCGTGTGCAACCCGCTCGGCCACGATGCGGCGTGACAGTGTCAGCATCACAATCGAGGCGAGGAAGCTGTAGAGGCCCATGGCAGCGAGCTGGGCTTCGTAGGCGACGTCGTGATCGATGAGATAGCCGGTGATGCCCGGCCCGACGGCGGTGGCGAGCACGGCCGCCGAAATCACGATCGAGCGGATCGCGCCGAGATGGGCGGCGCCGTAGAGCTCTGGCCACAGAGAGCCGACGAGGGTCGAGGAGAGGCCCATCGAAATGCCGAGAAGAGCCATGAAGACGAAGATCGTCCAGAGGCCGGTGCCCCAGGCCGCGACGAAGCACGCGATACCAAGCGGCACGAGAAAGCTCGGCAGGAGTCGCACCGAGGTGTAGCGGTCGACCAATGAGCCGGCGATAAGCGTCGCTGCGACGGTGGTGAGGCTCATCACCGCAAAGCCGAGGGCGAAGACCTCCAGCGGCCAGCCCTTCAGCTCGGTCAGATAAACCTGATGGAAGAAGATCGTCGTGCCGATGAAGGGCGGGGCGAGGACGCCGATCAATGCGGCATAGAATTTCGGATCGGCGAGAACTTCGCGGCGCGACCAGTCGCGGATCGGTGTCTTGTCATGGCTTGGCGGTTCGGCCGTAAGCGGGTCCCGCTCGCGCATGACGAGGCCGGCGATCAGCGGCAGGGCGAGCACCAGCATAACGGCAGCGCCGGCCATCCACGCGCCTCGCCAGCCAAAGAGGGACGACGCGGCGACGAACAGGAACGGGAAGATTGCCGTCCCCACATGCTGGCCGAGGCTCGAAATGGAAATCGCCCTCCCCCGGCTCGCGACGAACCACTTGCCGATCGCGGTGTGGGCAATCTCGGTCATCATGCCCTGGCCGAAGAGGCGCAGGAGATAAAGTGCAAGAACGAGCGTGACGATCGAGCCCGCGAGCGGCAGGGCAAGGCTCGCCACCGCCAGCATCACCATCACGCCGATTGCGACCGCCATGATCGAAAAGCGATCGAGGAGCCCGCCGAGAAAGGGCAGCGTCGCCGCACTGCCGAGGGTCGCCATCATGTAGAGGACGCCGAAATCCCCATGGCTGAGATCGAACGCCTCTCTGATCTCTGCATTCGACAGCGCGATGAAGAAGGTCTGCCCGAAAGAGGAGAAGAAGCACAGGAGAAAACCGCCGGCGATCCAGCGGCCGTTGCGGGCGAGAAAGGACAAGAGTTCGGTCATGCGGTGCAATGCAGGTGTTGAGTGGCCTATCGGGCGGCCGATCCGCGGAGAACGGTGCGATCAGCCATGATTATCGTGGACATACCAGCATTGTGCGCCTGCGAAGAGTCCCAGCACAGCAAAGTGAAATGATCTGCGGCGAAAGCCGATTTCGATCTCCGCTAACCCTTTCATCAGGGCTTTGGGAACGGGATTTACGGACCGGCGTTTCGCAGTTCGAAATCGAACACTCCCGAAAAGGTCTACCCAATGAGCAACACCAATCCGCCGAATGAACCGCGCGACCGCACCGTCATCGTGAACAATGATCGAGGCTCCAGTGGAGGCAGTGGCGGCGGCGGAGGCGGTTGGCTGATCGCGGGTATCCTTCTCGTCGTGATCCTGATCGGAGCTTTCTTTGCCTTCGGTGGAGGCCTGTTCGGCGGTGGCTCATCGGGTGGCGGTGGAGATGTCAGCATCGAAGCCCCCGACGTGAACATCGATGCCGGTGGTGGCGGCGAGTCCGGCGGCGGGGGTGAGTCCGGTGGTGGCGGCGAAGGCTCTTCCGGCGGCAACTGATCGACCGACATCGCGCTCCGGCCAGATATTCCAGGCCGGAGCGCAAGTCGTAGAGGCGCGCGGCAACGAACGTGGCCGGCTGGATTTCACATCCGGCTTCCGCCCACGGCATTACCGCATGTTACGACGAGGATAGCGTTATCCCGTTCGAAAAAAGCCGGCCCTGCTCATGTCCCGGAAACCGAAACCGGCCTAAAATCCAGTTTTTTCAATCGAATATCGTGATGAAGATACATTTCAACCCGACCCAGAAGATGGCGCAAAAGCCAGCGAGGCCACACCAAGCGAGCAAGACGGAAACCCAATCCTTTCTGAGGCGAAAGAACCGATTGTCGTTTGCCGGATGAGCCATCCATCGTTCCTCGGTATTCAATAAACTAGGCCATTGTGTCGCAGCCTACCCGCAATTAGAGTGGAATTTGGCCGTGAGATAGCGCTGAATTGGATCACTGAGGTTAGATTTAACCGTCAGTGGCTGACCCGACCGACTTTCAAAGAAAATTCGAGTCGAATGTCGTTGAGTGCGGCCAGTCAGGCTGCCCCATCCTTGAAACTGGCTTGGTCACTGGCCGCCTTGTCACGCCTGGGTTCGCGCGACGACTTTCAATCCCGCGAACGTTCAGCCATATAGCGGCCATGAGCGGAAACACCGACCAGAACGCACGGATGAGCGTGCCTTTTGCGCGTATGAACGGGCTCGGCAACGAGATCGTTGTGGCCGATCTGCGCGGCTCGAAGACGCGTATCTCACCCGAAGCCGCACGCGCGCTCGCAAGCCATGAGGCAACCCGTTTCGACCAGATCATGGCGATCCACGATCCGCGCCTCGACGGCACAGACGCCCTTATCCGTATTATCAACCGCGACGGCTCGGAGGCCGAGGCCTGCGGCAACGGCACACGCTGCGTCGTCCAGGCGCTCGGCAGCGAGAGCGGACAGCGGGATTTCACCTTCGAGACCCGCGCCGGGATTCTGACCGCTCATGAGGCGGAAGACGGCATGATAACCGTCGACATGGGCCGGCCACGCTTCGGCTGGGAGGATATTCCGCTCGCCGAGGAATTCCGCGATACCCGCGCGATTGAACTCCAGATCGGCCCGATCGATGCGCCCTTGCTGCATTCACCGTCGGTCGCGTCCATGGGCAATCCGCATGCGATCTTCTGGGTGAAGAACGACGTCTGGAGCTACGATCTGGAGCGCTTCGGTCCGGTTCTTGAACATCATCCGATCTTTCCGGAGCGGGCCAATATTTCGATCGCTCAGGTCACCGCATCGAATGCCCTCACTCTGCGCACCTGGGAGCGCGGTGTCGGTCTGACGCTCGCCTGCGGCTCGGCCGCCTGCGCCGCTGCCGTTTCCGCCGCGCGGACCGGACGGACGGACCGAAGCGTCACCGTCACCGTGCCGGGCGGTGATCTGCTCATCGAATGGCGCGAGGACGACAAGGTGATGATGACCGGCCCTGCGACATGGATGTGGTCGGGCCGGCTCGATCCCGCGACCGGCGAGTTCGCGCGCGACGCCCAAGAGGAAGCGGAGCCCGCCTGATGGGTGTCGACGTCGTCTCCTTCGGCTGCCGCCTCAACACCTACGAAGCCGAGGTAATGAAGCGCGAGGCCAGCGCCGCAGGGCTCGGCGCGGGCGAGCGGCCTGCAATCGTCTTCAACACCTGCGCCGTCACCGCCGAGGCCGTCCGCCAGGCGCGCCAGCAGATCCGCAAGGCGCGCCGGGAAAACCCGGACGCGCGCATCGTCGTCACCGGCTGCGCGGCGCAGACCGAGCCTGCACGCTTTGCCCAGATGGCCGAGGTCGATGCCGTCATCGGCAATGACGAGAAGCTGAAGGCGGAGAGTTACGCGGCGCTTCCGGACTTCGGGGTCGCGGCGGAGGAAAAGGTCAAGGTCAACGACATCATGAGCTTGACCGAGACCGCCGGCCATATGGTCGATGCGATCGAGGGCCGCGCACGGGCCATCGTTCAAATTCAGAACGGCTGCGACCATCGCTGCACCTTCTGCATCATCCCCTATGGCCGGGGCAATTCGCGCTCCGTGCCGATGGGTGCGGTGGTCGAGCAGGTGAAGCGGCTGGTCGCGACTGGCTATAACGAGGTCGTGCTCTCTGGCGTCGACATGACGAGCTGGGGCGCGGACCTTCCCGGCGCACCGAAGCTCGGCAGGCTCATCCAGTCGATTCTCAAGAACGTGCCGGACCTGCCGCGCCTGCGCCTCTCATCGATCGACAGCGTGGAGGCGGATGAGGCGCTGATCGAGGCGATCGCCTGCGATCGCCGCGTGATGCCGCATCTCCATCTGTCGCTGCAGGCCGGCGACGACATGATCCTGAAGCGCATGAAGCGCCGGCATCTCAGGGCCGATTCGATCGCATTCTGCCAGGAAATGCGGGCAAAGCGCCCGGACATCGTCTTCGGGGCCGATCTCATCGCCGGTTTTCCGACCGAGACCGATGCAATGTTCGAGAACACGCTGAAGCTGGTCGACGAGTGCGGCCTCACCTTCCTGCACGTCTTCCCGTTTTCACCGCGCGAGGGCACGCCAGCCGCACGGATGCCGCAGCTGCCGAAGACCATCGTCAAGGAGCGTGCCGCCCGGCTCCGTGCCGCTGGCGAGGACGCATTCGCGCAGCATCTTGCGCGGCAAATCGGCACGCAGCACTCGATCCTGGTCGAGCGCGAGGGCATTGGCCGGGCCGAGGACTTCACCCTTTGCAGGATCGCGGCCGGCCTTCCCGGATCGCTGGTCGCTGCTAGAATTACTGGTGCGCACGACGGAATGCTTGATGCCGCACCGCTTGTGTTTTGACGGCAGGTCGCCAAGTTCCGGTGCAACCGACCCCGATCGTTGAAAGGATGACGATACGCCATGGCCGAGAAGAAGGGCTTCTTCAAACGCATCTTTTCGTTTGGATCCGCGAGCGAGGAAGAACGCACGCCTGAACACGGCCAGACGCCGCGCCCGAACGATACCGAGGTCGGCCGCGAGGACGCGCCCGATCCCGACGCGCGGCCCACATCGGCAGCGACCGTCGTCGCCGATTCCGAAGCGGGTGCCGAGAGTTCCGAGAATGGCGGCGTGACGCCTGTCAAAGAGATGGAACAGCAGGCTTCCGACGACGCGGATTCGGAAGGCTCGGCTCAAAAAAAAACAGCGCAGCGGAGCAGCTGGAGCTAAACGAGCCGTCTGAAGGCGAGAAAAGCTCCGATTTCAGCTTTCTCGATAGCGACGAAGAGCCAGAAACTAGCGCCGAACGCGAGCCGCAGCCGGAAGATTTCAGCTTCCTCGATGCGCCCGTCGAAGAGGCAGACGAGCGCTGGTCCGATTCGGATGACGCTTCGCCCGAGCCGATAGCGGAACGGGAGGCTGAGGATTCGGCGGAGCCGCGCGAACACAGCCTCAATCCTGTTCACGACCACGAAGGCGATGGGCCCCCGACTTCGGTTCCCGAAGCCGGTGAACATCACCCAGACCTTCCCGACACCGCCGAGGAACCTGAGTTTCTCCGCAGTGACGACGCCGTAGAGAACGATGAAGCCGAACAGTCGGATTTTTCCTGGCTCGACAGCGATCTGCCGGCGGATGAAGACGAGGATGCACCGCGCTCAAGCGCCATCACCCGCGACCGCCCCCTCCCCGAAGTCTCCGGCGACGCCGGCTTTCGCCTGCGTGAAGAGGCCAGACGCGAGGACGAGAGCGTCGCGGCAGCGCCGAAACTGCCTTGGCTGCAGCGGCTGCGCGAGGCCCTTGGTCGGTCCTCATCCAACCTTACCGGCTCGATCACCTCGATCTTTACGAAGCGCAAGCTCGACGAGGACGTGCTTCAGGATTTCGAGGATGTTCTCATCCAGGCCGATCTTGGTGTCGAAACCGCCATGCGGATCACGGACAGGCTCTCCGACGGCCGCTATGGCAAGGAAATCTCCGGCTCGGAAGTAAAGCGCGTGCTCGCAGAGGAGATCGAGAAGACCCTCGATCCGGTGGCCCAACCGCTGGAGCTCGATCTTGAAAAGGTGCCGCACGTCATCCTCGTGGTCGGCGTCAACGGCACCGGCAAAACGACGACAATCGGCAAACTCGCGGCCAAGCTGACGCGTGCGGGCATCAGCGTGACGCTCGCGGCTGGTGACACCTTCCGCGCAGCCGCCGTCGAACAGCTCAAGATCTGGGGCGAGCGGACCAATTCAGAGGTCGTCGCGCGTCAGATCGGGGCGGACGCGGCCGGCCTTGCCTATGATGCCTACGATGTCGCGGTGAAGAACAAGTCGGACGTTCTCATCATCGACACGGCGGGGCGGCTCCAGAACAAGGCCGAACTGATGGCCGAGCTCGAAAAGATCATCCGCGTCCTGCAAAAGCGCGATCCCGATGCCCCGCACACCGTGCTCCAGACCCTGGATGCGACCACCGGCCAGAACGCGATGAATCAGGTGGACATCTTCCGGAACGTCGCGGGTGTGAACGGCCTCGTCATGACCAAGCTCGACGGCACCGCACGCGGCGGCATCCTCGTCGCGATCGGGGCGAAGCACAAACTGCCGGTCTATTTCGTCGGCGTCGGCGAAGGCATCGACGATCTCGAACCCTTCAAGGCGAAGGATTTCGCCAATGCGATCGCCGGCGTGGAAACAGAGCGACAAGGCGTGACAGCTGGTTGAAAGCGCGCTGAATGGGCGGAATCAAGCGCGGGAATGAAGCCCTCGGATCACCCCGAAGTTTCATGGCAGAAGGCGCTTGCGGCACCGGGACCGAGCGGTTATATGGGCGCTCATCCGGTCGATTTCAGCGCGAATACCGGTGTAGTCGGAGTGTAGCGCAGCCTGGTAGCGCACCTCGTTCGGGACGAGGGGGTCGCAGGTTCGAATCCTGCCACTCCGACCATTTTCTCAGAAAGCCTAAAACCGAAAATCGGCGCGAAATTGCTTCCGGCTTAAGCTGCGGCTCGCAGCATCTTCCACGCGCAGCCGATTAATGCAGGCTCGTCTTTATGCGCCCGATGATGTGTCGATAGGTCCGGTTCGCCACGCGAATTGAAGCGAATAGCGCCCTGCCCTTGCCCGGCGATGCTATTCGCGGTGTTCCAGCATCTCGTTGTAGCGGAGCGCGAGGAGCGTGCAGAGAGCGCCTGAAAGCAGATATCCACCCGCCGCGATCAGACCCAGCTTTTCGGTAAGATAAAGCGCGACGAAGGGCGACAGCCCTGCGCCAAAAAGCCATGCGAGGTCCGAAACCAATGCGGAGCCGGTATAGCGGTATTTGGTTGGGAAGTTCGACGCGACCGCGCCGGAGCATTGGCCGAAGGAAAGGCCGAGAATCACGAAACCGGCGATCATATAGACCACCTCGCCTGCTTCCCCCTGGGCGAGCATCGACGGCGCGAAGCCGCTGAAGACCGCGATCAGAAGCGCCATCGCGCTGAGGAGAGTTCGCCGGCCATACCGGTCGGCAAGCAGGCCGGACGCGACAACCGAGCCCGCGCAGACGGCGGCCCCCACACCCTCGATGATGAGGAAGCGGGTGATGCTTTCGCCAGAATAAAGTTCGACCCAGGATAGCGGGAACACGGTTACCATGTGGAACATGGCAAAGCTCGCGAGCGGCGCGAAGGCCCCCACAATGATGACCTTGCCATAGGCTTTGAAGGTCGCGCGCACACGGGTCGCCTGCAATTCGCGGCGCTGGAACTGATGGATGTATTCCGGAGTCGCAACGATTCTCAACCGGCTGAAAAGCGCGACCACGTTGATCGCGAAGGCGACGAAGAAGGGGAATTGCCAGCCCCAGCTCATGAACTCTTCGTCAGGCAGAAATCCGTGGAAAAACGCGAAAAGACCCGATGCTAGGATCAAACCGAACGGCGCGCCGAGCTGCGGGACCATCGCCCACCAGCCTTTATGCTTCTCCGGCGCGTTCATCGCCAGAAGCGAAGATAGCCCGTCCCAAGTGCCACCGATCGCAATACCCTGGCCGATGCGGAAAAGCGCGAGAAGCCAGATCGAGAACGCACCGACCTGCTCGTAGGACGGCAGGAACGCTACGACGACCGTGGATGTGCCGAGCAGGAAGAGCGCGATCGTAAGCTTGGTGCCTTTGCCGTGACGGCGATCGATCGTCATGAAGATCCAGCTGCCGAGTGGCCGCGCCATGAAGGCCAGCGCGAACAGCGCGAAGGAATAGAGCGTGCCCGTTACCTGATCGACGAAAGGAAAAACGAGCCGCGGGAACACCAGAACCGAAGCGATTGCGAAGACGAAGAAATCGAAGAATTCAGACGTACGACCGATGACGACGCCCACCGAAATGTCGCTCGGATTCAGTCCATGCCGGCTCGTGGCGATTTCGCTCCCGACCGCTCCGACCGCCGTTGCTTCGCTCATCCCACGACCTCATGCTCATAACCGTGTCGCGGCGGCGATACGACGCCCCGCGCAACAACGCGCCCGCTCGATTGGGGGTTGAGGCGGCGCTTGAATTGTTGAATACCAGCATTCCACGGCAGTCAATGCCCGGCGCATGTCGGGATTGCTGCTCGTTCCTGTCATGATCATCGCGGGTGTGGCCCCTTGCGACTTTTCCGTTTCCTCGCCGTTCTGCCGCTTCCGATGCTTCTCAGCGCCTGCGGTGATCTGGTCGTGCTGTTTCCGGATGGCGACATCGCGGCGCGCCAGCGCGATATGCTGCTGATCGCGACCGGCCTGATGCTTCTCATCATCATTCCCGTCATCGCGATGACATTGATCTTCGCCTGGCGCTACCGTGCAACGAACAAGACAGCGCGCTATCAGGCGGACTGGGATCATTCGACCAAGCTGGAGCTCGCCGTCTGGGGCGCGCCGCTGCTCATCATCGTGGTTCTCGGCGCGGTGACCTGGGTCGGCACTCATCTTCTCGATCCGTACCGCCCGCTCGACGAGATCACCACCAGCGAAAGCGTCGATACCGAAGGCGAACCGCTTGTCGTCGAGGTGGTCGCGCTGAACTGGAAATGGTTGTTCCTTTATCCGGAATACGGCATCGCCACGGTCAACGAATTGGCTGCTCCCGTCGACAGACCAATTCGTTTTGAGCTGACGGCCGAATCGGTGATGAACGCCTTCTATGTGCCGACGCTCGCGGGCATGATCTACGCCATGCCGGCCATGGAGACGAAGCTCCACGCCGTCGTCAACAAGGAAGGCGTCTATGACGGCTTTGCCTCGCATTACAACGGTGCCGGCTTCTCCGACATGCGCTTCAAATTCCACGGCCAAACGCCCGAGGACTTCGAAGCCTGGGTCGAGAAGGTGCGCCAGGCGGACGACGAATTGAACCAGCAATCCTATCTGCGGCTCGCCTATCCGAGCGAGGCCGATCCGGTTCGGTATTTTTCTTCGGTGCAACACGGGCTCTACCAGCGCATTCTCGGCATGTGCGTGCAGGACGGGAAGATGTGCGTTCAGGAGATATCGAACATCAATCGCGGCGAGCCTGGCGGCGAGGAAGCGCATGTGGACGTCGATGCACTAAGATACGACCACTTCCCGATCGACGAATTCGACCCGCATTCACCGCAAGGCGCTACGGCGCCGGCTTCCGGGCGCGTCCCGCATACCGATCGTATGCTGGAGAACGGCGGCGGCAACGGTGCGGATTCGATCGCACCACCCCAGCTGAATCAATCCCATTGAGAGAGCGTCGAGCCCATACCGGCATCGGCGCCGGCCGAAACCGAGCTCCCATCGGTCGGAGACCCTGACATGTTTGCCAATACCGATCTTTCGCGATTGATCTTCGGACGCTTCACCCTCGATGCGATCCCCTATCACGAGCCGATTCTGGTCGTGACCTTCCTCGGTGTCCTGATCGGCGGAGCGGCGCTTATTGGCGCCATCACATATTACCGCTGGTGGGGCTATCTCTGGCACGAGTGGCTGACGAGCGTCGATCACAAGCGGATCGGCGTGATGTACATCATCCTCGCCATCGTCATGCTGCTGCGCGGCTTTGCAGACGCGCTTCTGATGCGCGCGCAGCAGGCGATCGCGTTCGGCGGCAATGAGGGCTTCCTTCCCGCCCATCACTACGATCAGGTGTTCACAGCCCATGGCGTGATCATGATCTTCTTCGTCGCCATGCCGCTGATCACCGGCATCATGAACTACATCATCCCGCTGCAGATCGGCACGCGGGACGTCGCCTTCCCATTCCTCAACAACTTCTCGTTCTGGATGACGGCGGGCGGCGCGGTCCTGATCATGCTTTCGCTCTTCGTCGGCGAATTCGCGCGCACCGGCTGGCTGGCCTTCCCGCCGCTCTCTGGGGCGGAATTCAGTCCGGGCGTCGGCGTCGACTACTATATCTGGGGCCTCCAGATCGCGGGCGTCGGAACGCTTCTGTCAGGCGTCAATCTGCTCGTCACCATCATCAAGATGCGCGCTCCGGGCATGACGATGATGCGGCTTCCGGTCTTCGTCTGGTCCTCGCTGTGCACCAATGTCCTCATCATCGCCGCCTTCCCGGTGCTGACCGCCGTGCTCGTCCTGTTGTCGCTTGACCGCTACGCCGGAATGCACTTCTTCACGAATGACCTCGGCGGCAATTCGATGATGTATTTCAACCTCATCTGGATCTGGGGCCATCCGGAGGTCTACATCCTCATCCTGCCGCTCTTCGGGGTGTTTTCCGAAATCACGTCCACCTTCTCGGGCAAGCGCCTCTTCGCCTATACCTCGATGGTCTACGCCCTCGTGGTGATCACGATCCTCTCCTACCTCGTCTGGCTCCACCACTTCTTCACCATGGGCAACGGGGCGAGCGTGAACTCCTTCTTCGGGATCACGACGATGATCATCTCGATCCCCACAGGGGTTAAGGTCTTCAACTGGCTCTTCACCATGTATGAGGGCCGCATCCGCTTCGAACTGCCGATGATGTGGACGATTGCCTTCATCGTCACCTTCGTCATCGGTGGCATGACCGGTGTTCTCCTTGCCGTTCCGCCGGTCGATTTCACGGTTCACAACTCTCTATTCCTGGTCGCCCACTTCCACAACGTGATCATCGGCGGCGTGCTCTTCGGCTGCTTCGCGGCCATCAACTTCTGGTTCCCCAAAGCGTTCGGTTTTAAGCTCGACGTCTTCTGGGGCAAGGTCAGCTTCTGGTTCTGGGTGGTCGGCTTCTACTTCGCCTTCATGCCGCTCTACGTGCTCGGCCTGATGGGCGTGACGCGCCGCCTGCGCGAGTTCGACGATCCGTCGCTGCAGATCTGGTTTGTTATTGCAGCCGCCGGGGCACTGATGATTGCCTGCGGCATCGCTGCGCTGCTGATCCAGTTCTACGTCTCGTTCCGCAACCGGGAGGCCCTCAAGGACACCACCGGTGATCCTTGGGACGGCCGGACCCTCGAATGGGCGACGTCCTCACCGCCGCCGCAATACAACTTCGCGTTTACGCCGATCGTGCGCGATCTCGACACATTCACCGACATGAAGCGAAACGACTTCAAGCGGCCAGCGGAGGGATTCAAACCCATCCACATGCCGAAGAACACCGAGGCCGGGATCATCCTCGCCGGCCTCTCGACGGTCTGCGGCTTCGCGCTGATCTGGTATATCTGGTGGCTTGCCGCCCTCAGCTTCTTCGGGCTGATCGGCTATGCGATCTGGCACACGTTCAACTATGATCGTGACTATCACATCCCCGCACATGAAGTCGCCGAAACGGAACAGGCCTACGCGTCTCTGGCGGCGGGGAGGAGCTGAGGCATGGCGCACACGGCCCACAGCCATAGCAATCCGCCGGAGTCGTTCTTCGAACTGGACGAACACGAGCACGAACCGGGGGCGAGCACCATGCTCGGCTTCTGGATCTACCTGATGAGCGACTGCCTCATCTTCGCGGTCCTGTTCGCGACCTACGGCGTACTGGGTGCCAATTACGCAGCCGGCCCGCGCCCGGAGGACATTTTCGAACTGTCGCTCCTCGCCGTGAACACGGCGATGCTTCTCTTCTCGTCGATCACCTACGGCTTCGCCATGATCGCGATGCAGGCGCGCCAGACCAAGATGGTCCTCATCTGGCTGGCGGTCACTGGCATTTTCGGAGCACTCTTCCTCGGCATCGAACTTTACGAGTTCGGTGTCTTCATCGGAGAAGGCGCGTCTCCGCAGCGTAGCGGTTTTCTGTCCGCCTTCTTCACGCTCGTCGGCACGCACGGCCTGCACGTCACCTTCGGCATTATCTGGCTGATCACGCTTATGGCGCAGATCGCCAAGCACGGCCTTGGCGCCGAAAATCGACGACGCGTGATGTGCCTGTCGATGTTCTGGCACTTCCTCGACGTCGTCTGGATCGGCGTCTTCACCTTCGTCTACCTCATCAGGATGATATGATGAGCACCAGCTCCCACGCGTCGACGGCAAACCACGATGCGGCCGCTCACGACGACCATTCCGAGGGCGGCGAAGCCCACGCGACCCTGAGCGGCTATCTCACCGGTTTCGTCCTCTCCGTCATCCTGACGGCGATCCCGTTCTGGCTGGTGATGGCCCGACCGATCGAGGACGGCGTGACGACGGCGCTCCTCGTCACCGGCTTCGCAGTGGCGCAGATCTTCGTCCATATGATCTACTTCCTCCACATGGACTCCAAGTCCGAGGGTGGCTGGACGATCATGGCGCTGATCTTCACCGCCGTTCTGGTGATCATCACGATTTCAGGCTCGCTCTGGGTTATGTATCACCTGAACCAGAACATGATGCCCATGGGCGACATGGAGATGGAGCACCGATCGGGCTCGGATGCTCCGGGTCAGGCCCCGGTCAATCAACTCTCTCCGATTGAAAGCGACGCCGCGGAGGAAGGACCTCCCGAGGCGCCGACCCCGCCACCGCTCTCCGGAGCTGAAGCCGGACAGGTTGCTCCAGCCGGAGCATCCTCGGAAACCGCTGGCGGCGGCGAATCGGCGCCCGAACAGGAGCCTTCCACTTCATCCGGCGAAGAGTCCGAGACGACCGGTGGGGGACCGACCGAGGCGGAGTCACAAAGCGGCAACGAGCCGGAGACGGCACCGGGGACAACGATCCACGGCGAGAACGGCCGGCCCCATATCGTGATCATTCCCCGGTCCGGAAACGGCTCCTGAACCAAGCTGTTCTCTCGACAGAGAGCTGGATGACTGTGCGCCATGGCCGAAAGCGACGACGCAGACCAGGGTTCGCGAGGCAGAGGGATGTCATGGTTCCGACGTAACCATGTTTCGGTCCTCGTCGCATGCCTGTCGATCGCACTCTTTACGATCTTCGTCGGTCTCGGCGTTTGGCAGATCGAGCGCAGGACCTGGAAACTCGATCTCATCGCCGCGGTCGAGGAGCGAGCGAGCGCCCCGCCGATCGAGGCTCCCGGTTCTGATCGATGGCCGTCTCTCTCGTTCGAAGACGACGAATATCGCCATGTGTCGGTTACCGGCGAGTTCATGAAGGGATCGGACGCTCTCGCGCAGGCGACGACCGATTACGGGCTTGGCTACTGGCTGATGACGCCGATCGAGACCGGGCGAGGCTTCACCGTGCTCGTCAATCGCGGCTTCGTACCGTCGCGCGAAGTCGCGGGCGAGATCGCTCCGCCCGAGGGCGCTGTGACTGTGAACGGGCTCCTGCGCATGAGCCAGCCGGGCGGTGGATTCCTGAGAAGCAATGATCCGGATGCCGGGCGCTGGTATTCGCGCGACGTGACCGCGATCGCGGCGGCACAAGGCTTAGCCGGCCCGATCGCACCCTATTTCGTCGATGCGGAAGGCTCCGGAGAAGAATCGCTTGCCGGCGTGGAGCCAAGCTATCCGATCGGCGGGCTTACGGTCACCCAGTTCAACAATTCTCATCTCTCCTATGCGCTGACCTGGTTCGCCCTTGCGGGTCTGACGCTTCTCGGGATGGCGATTTTCCTGAGGCGCACCGGGCGAGGAACCGAGCCGCGCAATTCTTGACATCGAGAACGAGTTTGTATTGTTCGGCGCGAAAACTTGCGGATTTGTCGCGGATCGCCCTGATCACGACGCGGGCAGGTCATTGCTCAGAGCCGCGAGACAGTTTCCCGAAAAGGCCAGTAAACGATGGAAAAGATCAAGGTCGGAGTTCTAGGCGCGAGCGGCTATACGGGAGCGGATCTCATCCGCCTCGCGTTGCGTCATCCGGCGATCGAACTCACCGTGCTGACCGCGAACGCCCATGCGGGCAAGCCAGTTAAGGACGTGTTCCGGCACTTCTCCCATGTGGACCTGCCGGATTTGATCTCGATCGACGATGCAAACTGGTCCTCGGTCGATGCGGTCTTCTGCGGCTTGCCGCACGGCACGACCCAGGCGATCACCAAGCAGATCTTCCAGTCTCATCCGAACGTCAAGATCATCGACATGTCGGCCGATTTCAGGCTGCGTGATCCGGCAGCCTACAAGGAATGGTATGGGCTCGATCACATCGCGACCGAAGTTCAGCCGGAGGCGGTTTACGGCCTCACCGAACTCTACCGCGACGAGATCGCGGCGGCCCGTCTGATCGCCTGCCCGGGCTGCTATCCGACCGCAGTTCTCCTCTCGCTTGTTCCGCTGGCAGCAGAGGGTCTGGTCGATGCGACGGACCTCGTCATCGACGCCAAGTCGGGCGTGTCGGGCGCCGGCCGTGGCCTGAAGGAAAACACGCTCTTTTGCGAGGCCGGCGAAGGACTGTCGCCTTATGCCGTCGGCAAGCACCGGCACATGGCCGAGATCGAGCAGGAAATCGGCAAAGCCGCCAAGCTCGACGGCCTCCGGGTGAACTTCACGCCTCACCTGATCCCCATGAGCCGGGGCGAGCTGACGACCAGCTATGTGCGCATGAAGAACGGCGCCAGCGCTTCGGACCTGAAGGACGCATTGATCAGCGCCTATTCAGGCGAGCCCTTCGTCACCATTCTCGACGGCGAGACCCTGCCCCAGCCCCAGATGGTGCGCGGCTCGAACTATGTGGCGATGAACGTGATCCCCGATCGAATCCCCGGCCGCGCCATCGTCATCTCGACCCTCGACAATCTCGTAAAGGGGTCTGCCGGCCAGGCGCTCCAGAACTTCAATCTCGCCTATGGCATGGACGAGACGCTCGGACTGGAGCAGCTGCCGCTGTTTCCGTGAGGATCAGCCGGCAGTTGTTCCCTCGCCAAGATTCTCCTCCAGAAACGCCTCGAAGTTCATCCACGACTTCTTATCGGCCCGCTCCTGATAGCGGTCAGAGTCGATGACCGTGAAAGCGTGGGGCGCGCCTGAATAGATGTCGAGCTGGTAGGTGATGCCGGCGTCTTCCAGCGTCTTGGCGAGTTCGGCGGCATCGGCGATGGAAATCGACGTATCAGCGCCGCCGTGTTCGATAAGAATCGGCGCGGTGTCCGACGGGTAGCTCTGGCCCTCGGGCGTGGAGAGGCCGCCGTGGAAGGTGGCGTAGCCGGTGATATCGCTCGCCTGGCCGGACCGGGCGAGCTCGAGAACTGCCGCGCCGCCGAAACAGTAGCCCATGACGACGGCTTCGTCCGCCTCGGACTGGCCCCGTGCGGTTTCGAGGCCTGCCAAGATGCGGCTGCGCATCGCCTCTCGGTCGTCATAGAGCTTGCCAGTCTCGGCCTTCTTGGCTTCGGTCGTCTCCGGACGATTACCGGCACCGTAGAGATCAACGGCGAAGGCGTCGTAGCCCATTTCGGCCAACATGTCGGCGCGCTGGCGTTCGTAATCCGTCAGGCCGTCCCAATCGTGGATGATGAGAACGAGGCCGCTGCCGCCGCCTTCGCCCGAAGCGGGCGCGAAGTAGCCTTCATAGTCCGCGCCATCGGCTTGATATGTCACGGCTTCGCCGGCAACGGCAGTGGCGGATGTCAGACAGAGCAGAACGGTCGCGGTTACGATCGATCTTGCGGTCATATCCATCTCCAATCAGTTCAAATTTCCCTCGCAAATCATCAAGTAGAGGAACGGCGATACTTAAGAACCGCCATTTGGGGACAATCCGAAACCAAGAGGCCCTCAGTCCACGACGCGACCGGACCTTGCGCAAGGACTCGCGGCAATTTGCCCTCGCGTCTCGCGCCGTTTGTGAAGCTATCAACCTGCTAACGAAATGGCAGGTGCAAATTCCGCGTTTATATTTCAGTCTCTTAGCCGGATGGGCGGCAGCTCGAATACGAGCGAGGAGGAGACGTCTATGAAGCGCTACGAAGAACTGATGGCTCGCATCAGCGCCGGCGAGACCATCTTGATCGACGGCGGGACCGGTACCGAAATCGAGGGGCGCGGCGTGCCGCAACTCCCAGGAGCATGGAACGGTGGAGGAACGCTGTCCCATCCCAACATCGTCCGTAGCATCCATGAGGAATACATCTGCCACGGAGCCGAGATCGTCATCGCCAACACGTTCGCCGCAACCCATCACGCCCTGACGGACGCGGGCGAAGCCGGGCGTTTCGCCGACTACAATCGTCGAGCCATAGAACTCGCGGTCGAAGCGCGTGATCGAATGGATGCGCCCGGTGTGGCTATCGCCGGTGGCGTATCATACTGGTCGTGGACATATCGCCACCCGCCGCTGGAACGGCTGGAACGCAGCGTTGCCGTGCAGACCGCGATCATGCGGGACGCGGGCGCGGATCTCCTTATGCTGGAGATGATGGTCGGCGTATCGCGAATGCAGACGACGCTGCGTGGCGCGCGAGAGAGTGGGCTGCCTATCTGGGTCGGCCTATCCTGCGACGCAGCGGCGGACGGCACAATGCGGCTCATGGGCGATCGCGGTCTCAGCCTCGGCGAGCCGGACGGAGAGCCCCTTGCCGACGCGCTCAGCATCTTGGCGACTGAAAACGTGCCCCTTGTCTCAATCATGCACACGGATGTGAGGCATATCGATGCGTGCCTCGACGTGACCGATAAGTACTGGAATGGCCCTGTCGGGGTCTACGCCCATGCGGCTGTCTATCACGAAGGCCGCTGGCTCTACGAAAACGCCATCTCCACCGAAGACTACGCGAATGCGTCCGAGCGGTGGGTTCGGCGGGGCGTCCAAATCATCGGCGGCTGCTGCGGAATCCGCCCAGACCATATTGAGGTTCTGCGCAAGCGCCTGATGGATGGCGAGGCGTGAGTGTCTCACAAGCCCCGGCGGCGGCGGACACTTTACGGGCTCGCTGTCGCTAGCTTCGGATACTCGCCCTTGAGCCCGCGCGCATGGATGATCGCGACGGCGAGTACCGCGACGCCGCCGAATTGGTGCAGCAGCGCCCAAGAGATCGGCACGACAAGAAGCAGCGTCACGATGCCGATCATCGCCTGAACGACGACCGCGCCGAACAGCATCCAGGCCGTGCGCGAATGGCGCGTGCCGGGCGATATCATCTGGGCGGCGATGGCATGAATCAACGTCAGGATGAAGATCAGATAGGCCGTCATCCGGTGGACGAATTGGATCGTCAGGTGATCCTCGAAGAGGCTGAGCCAAGCCGGCTGAAGACCGAACAGATTGGCGGGGATGAATGCCCCGTCCATCAGCGGCCAGGTGTTGTAGATGAGGCCAGCATTGAGCCCCGCTACGATACCGCCGAGATAGATCTGCAGGATGACCAGCGCGACAAGCCCAAGGCCCACGGCAAGCGAGCCGCGCGTCGGCGGCGGCACCGGATCTCGGCGCTTAAGGCCCTCGGCCACCCACAGCGAAGCCGCCAGAATGAGCGAAGCGACGGTCAGATGTGTGGCGAGCCGATACTGGCTCACGTCCGTCCGATCGACGAGGCCCGAGGCGACCATCCACCAGCCGATACCGCCCTGGATCGCGCCGAGGGCAAGAATCCCTGAAAGACGCGGCTTCAGGAACGGCTCCAGCCGGCCAGTCGCCCAGAAGAAGACGAGCGGGATCGCGAAGACGAGGCCGATGCCGCGGGCAAGTAGCCGATGCGCCCATTCCCACCAGAAAATGGTCTTGAACTCCGACAGGCTCATGCCCCGGTTCAGTTCCTGATATTGCGGAATGCGCTTGTACAGCGTGAATTCCTCTTCCCATTCGGCGGCCGAAAGCGGCGGGATAACGCCGTGGATCGGCTTCCATTCGGTGATGGAAAGCCCCGACTCGGTCAGCCGCGTCGCGCCGCCGACGGTAACGATCGCGAAGACGAAGGCGACGACGACGAGAAGCCAGAGACGCACCCAGAAGCGGTTGCGTCCTGTGGAGGAAACGGCCCGTGGTTCGGCCTGCTCGAAAGTGGCGGTACTCATGTGGCGTCGTTTGCATCCGATTGTCGGCGGAAACAAGCCGCATCTGCGTCGCAGCGGTTGCGTCAATACGATCCGGTCAGGCGTCCAACGGGGACGCATTGCGATCGGTCACATGGGAAATGTCTGGAAATCCGGGGCGCAGGTCGCCATTAAGGGGCAAGGAGTCGGGCGGAGCCACAAGCCGTCGCGAGACAACGAAGGAGCGACATGCCGGTTCGCCTCAAGAAATTCATCGGAACGATCATCATCATCTTCCTGGTGATCGTCTATGCGCTGATCGCGACGACTGTCGCCGTCGCCTTCTTTGCCGAGTCGAGCGGCTGGGTGCATCTCGCCTATTTCTTCCTGACCGGCTTCCTCTGGATCATCCCGGCGATGCTCGTCATCAAATGGATGGAAACACCGCCGCGCGAGAACCGGTAAAATCAGGCGGCGCGGCCTGAAAAGACCTGCGGATTGCGCTGCCAGACGGAATAGTTGAGGCAGGCCGCCGCCGTGACCCAGGCGAGATAGGGAACGAGCAGGAGCCCGGCCCAGAGATCGATCGGCAGGAAGACAGAGAAATTCGCCGCGACCAGAAACCAGAGCGCGACGACATTGGCGAAGGCGAGATCTGCGCGCCGCATGCCGAAGAAGAGCGCCGACCACGCCGCGTTAAGCGCCAGCTGCACGCCGTAGATCACGAAGGGCAAGGCGACCAGTCCAGCCTCCTGATAGACGCGCCATCCCGCGATCGCGATGAAAAGATAGAGAACCGTCCAGACAGTGGGGAACGCCCAATTAGGCGGCGTCCAGGACGGCTTGTCGAGCCGCTCGTACCATGGGCCCGGCTTAAAGACCGCCCCGCTCATCGCGACCACGAAGACGATCGCGAAGAAGACCAGAAAACTCAGGACCGAACCCGTCAGCATGTCACGTCCTCATCCGATGTTCGCGGTGATCCGCTAGATAATCGGTGTTATATTATAACGCGGAGAACTTCAACGGATTGAAAGGACGCAACCGCGAAGGCGTTTCGTCAGTCTCGGCTGACGAACTTGTTGAACTGCGAATTATCGCCCGATGCATCGACGAGAAGGGCGAGTTTCTGCTCCTCGAAGATTTCGAAGAAGCGATCCCAGGAGACCGGCTCAAGCCCGTCGTTATCCTGACCATGATCGAAGCGCAGGAGGCCCGGCCCGCCTTCGCCTTCCGTTTCGGCGACGATCGCCGGCCGTCCTCGGCTTTCCGCCGCCCATGCCTGGATCGCGTTGTGATCGGTCAACTGCTTCGTGCTCGACATCGAGGCTCTCCCTGAATTGCATTTCTCCAAGGAGAAGACGCGCAGGAGCGCTCAGCCGTTCCCTTCATCGGCAGCGCGAGGCTCGTGCAGGTCGAGAGATGCATCGAGAAGAAAGGGCAGAGGCGTCCACCATCCAGTGGTAAGGCCTGCTCGGCGCAGCATGTCCCCGGTCCAAGTATTACAGCCGAACAGCACCTGAAATCGGCCCTTGGCGGGATAAAACCGATCGAAATCGCCATAGCCGGATACATCGAGCGCGGTGCGTCGGCCGCCTGGCTCGGTCCTGAAGCTTTCAAGAATGGCGTCGAGAAGCCTGCGATATTCCCGGTCGCTCAGAGCCACTGGCCGGACGAAGGACGCATCGGGATCGATCGTGCCAGTCAAGGCAACGCGAAGGACGGATTGGTCGCCGAAAATCGACAGGACCACCGGCAAGAGCTTGAGCTCGTTCCAGGTCGGCGTGTTCACGTAGAACTGTTCGCCCCCCCAGCCGATCAAGATCCACTCGGCATCGCGTCGCCCGATGGGAAGGCCAGCAGTTTCGACGAAGCCGAAGGCACTCCGGGTCGCGTCATCGAGAGGCAGGGCAATATCGGTGTGAATGGCGTTCGAAAGTATCAGGATGTTACGCGTCAGGCCCAACCGATCGGGTTCGACGGTTCTCCCGCGCGGAACCAGAACGCCCAGTGCGATCGCGATCGCGATAACGAGACAGAGTGCGGCAATGCCTTTCATAATCGTAAGAAGGACAGCCGCGCTGCGCCTCAATTGAAAAGCCGAGGATTGAAAATTCCCTGGGCGATAGCAACCATGGCCATCCTACTGCTCGCCGAGCTTCATCTCCGGATCGTAGTCCTTACCCTCGACCGTCTTCGTCACCGCCTGTCCGCAGCGCATCGTGCTGCTTGTCTGATCGAAGGCATAGGTCGGCGAGCCGTGTAGCTCCCAGCCCTTTGAAAGCGCGAGCGAGACCTTGTGGCAGAATGAAGAGTCGTCCGGACCGCTGAGAAACCGATAGAGCTTCATTTGCTTTCTGCTTTCATGTCCTGTCTCGCCGCAATCGCGTCGCGCAATTTCAGAATGCGGTCGGCTTCTGTCAGGTGAAGTCGGTCGATGGTGCGCCCATCCATAGCGGCGACGCCGGCCTCGATGTCGGGCGAGGATGAGAACGCATCGACCACTTTCGTGGCCCAATCGATCGCGGCCTGCGGCGGCGCAAACCGTTCGTTGGCTTCGCTAATCTGCTGCGGATGGATCGCAAGCTTGCCATCGAAGCCGAGCCGCTGGGCGCTTGCGCATTCACGCGAAAAACCTTCCGCATCCCGCACGTCGGCAAAATGACCGTCGATCACGCTGAGGCCATGGGTTTTGGCGGCGAGCGCGATGGTCGTCAGCCATGGCATGAGCTCGGTGCGGTCGCGATCGGGGCGCATACCGGATGCGATCTTGAGCGTTCCGATACCGGCGACCATGGCCGATAGACGGCCCGAACTCTCGTTCGCGATCGCCATGGCGTTGGCAACGCCCGTCGGCGTCTCGATCATCGCCCAAAGCTTGAAGCTTTCGGGTGCGTCGGTCTCGTGCAGCGCCGTGACGATCTGCCGGACGACACCCGGCTCTTCGGCGCGCGGCAACAGGATCGCGTCGACATCGGCGCCTCTGGCCGCGAGAAAATCCTCCGTACCCCAGGCGGTGTCGAGTCCGTTGATTCGTACGATCCGCTCACCGGGAAAGCGCGAAGCGGCAAGATGCTCGCGCAGACGCTCTCGCGCATCCGGCTTATCGGCAGGCAGGACGGTTTCGGAAAGATCGTAGACGATCCCGTCCGCAGCGACACGATCGGACGCTTCCAGAGCGCGGGCATTGCTCGCGGGAACGATAAGCAGCGATCGGCGGGGCGGAATGGGCATCGGCATAGTCGCTGTTTCGCGCGACTTCGGATGAATGGCAACCGTCGACTATCGAATTGGAAGATCGGGGTAGAAGGCGTAGGCGACGAAGGCGAAGGTGACCTCGTGCAGAGCCGGTCGTCCGGCTGCCCCCGTTACCCGTACATTGCCGACATCGCGGCCTTGAGCGATGCGTTCGGCGTCGAGTGCAGAGGCTTGTCCGGCGCTCCAGCTGACCGTGTACCCGTTCCTCTCTATCGCACCTGCTTCCCGCAGTGCATTCATCGTCACTACAGTCACAGGCTTTCCGGCTTCGTCACGAACCAGGACGACCCGCTCCATCGGCCCGATATCCTCGGGCATTTGACCGTCGTACAGAAATGGCTGCGCGGCGCTGTCGTATCGGACATAGGGGTTACGCCCGTAGTCACCCAAAACCGTCTTTGGCGGTTGAAGCACGTGGCCCTCGGGATGGCGCTTCCTGAAGTCGCTCCACGCGACCATTCCTGTGGGGATCATATCGAGCGAGCGGCCTGCAAGTTCGCCAACCAGACCCTGTCCCGTGAATTGCTGCCACCAGGTCTCGGTCTGCCGGTCATACATGACCAGATCGGAATGCCTCAGCTTCCCGGTGGCCCCGAATTCCAGCACCCTTCCGTCAAGCCGCCGGTCGAAGACGATCGCCGCATTGCACAGAGGACAGTAGGTTACGGCGACCGGCACACCGCCCACATCGTCGTTGACGATCTCATGGAACATCAGGATGCGGACCGGGTAGGCTCGCGTCTCGGCGCCGATCGTCACCGGAATGACGGGCTCACGGTCGTCGAGTACGCTTTCATTGGCGACTGAGGCGAAGCGGGGATCGTCGATAGCGGGGATACCATCCTTCGGCGGGCCGCCATCACGAATTTCGGTCAGATCTATCTCGGAGCGGAAGAAATCGGTCTTCCAGCCCTCGCGCTGATATTGCTCGGCACGCGCCGGCGAGCCTGTCTGCGCAAGCCCGGCGGGCGCAAACAACACCGAGGCTAATAAGCACGACAGAAAACAAAGAGCAGCACGGAACACGGCAATCTCCTTATCGTTCGTCACCTCCATTCATTTTTTCGTTCTGGGTCATCCGCGCGTTACCTTGAGATAAAAGAACTGCCTGAACGGGAAGCAGCGCCATGTCGATCGCATCTTGGATCGGTTCGCACAGCAATATTTTGAGCGTCATCATCAGCGCTGCGATGCTGTGCGTCTGGGTGTTTTATCTTCAGCTGCTGTTCAACAGCTATCTCCGGCAGCGCCGCTCCTCGATCCTGATTTCCCGCGGTGCCGGCAAGGGCCTTCACGCGCGGTGCCTGGTCACGAATATGAGTCAGGAGCCGATCTATGTGACGAGCCTGATCGCCGAGCTCGAAACCGACGAGGGCAAACGCGAGGTTCAGCTCACAGACATGCGGGAACTGCCCGAAGACCTCGGCATGGATCCGCGCTCGGCGATGCGGCAGGGGAGCCTCGAAAGCGGTCAGTATCTCGATATCGGCCACTTCGATGCCCTCATCGAACAACTCGCGAACGATGCCCCGAAAATCAGGGACAAGACCGCAATCAAGGCCCTCGAGATGACCGTTGTCGCGCTTTACGGTCCAGAGGACCTGCCGGTTGGCGCGAAACGGAAATTCACCATCGACTGGCACGCCGACGAAAAAACCCGCATCACGCCGAATTCTGTGATCACCTACCAAATTCACAAGAAGAGAGAACGCCGCCGCCTGAGGCGGGAGCTGGAACGGTTCCTCTAAGCCGTAACAATGCGCCAGGATCGTTTTGGTGGCGAATTACTCACGCATGAAGCTTGCCAGTTCACATTCAAACGGTTCTAATAATGCGCGGTTTGGGAAGAGGCTTGATATCATGTGCCAGATGTTTGCAGGGATCGCGCCGGAGGAAATCGAAGGCGAAACGCGTTCGGTCCGGCTGAGCGGACATTCCACCTCGATCAGGCTCGAAGCCGCTTTCTGGCGAACTCTCGAACATCTTGCCGAAAGTCAGGGCATGTCCCTGGCGAAGTTCCTGACGAAGCTTCACGACGAAGTTCTGGACCTGCGCGGCGAAGTCAAGAATTTCGCCTCCCATCTGCGCTGCGCATGCCTCGTCCATCTGGAGCATCAGAGGCAGTCGGCCGCGACATCATGGGATCGCGAAGCCGGCGAGTCGAAGATGCGGACGCTGCACCGCGGCAGACCTCTGCCGCTCGCAAGCTGAGCTGACGTCCGACGGCTGCGACAAGTCGAATCGCCACGTAACACCATCCTACTACCTTCGCGGTCCGGCAATCGCCTAATCTGTTCGCACTGACTGCGCGGGGCGGATCAAGGCGCGTGTCGGGCGGCTTTTCGCCGCCAAGCACTGGGAGGAGCGCCTAATTCCCGTCGTCGCTGTCAGCAGCGAGAAGACTAAAGACGAGGAAGCAGCCTTGGCGAAAATGATCCATACGATGATCCGCGTTCTCGACGAGGAGCGGTCCCTCGAATTCTATGAGAAGGCCTTCGGGCTGAAGGTCGCGGACCGCTTTCCGTTCGACGGGTTCACCCTCGTCTACCTGTCCAACGACGAAGCGACACACGAGCTCGAACTGACGATCAACAGTGATCAGAGCGAGCCCTACGATCTCGGTAACGGCTACGGCCACATCGCCTTCTCGGTCGAAGACGTGAAGGCGGAACGCGAGCGCATGGTTGCCGCCGGACTCTCGCCGAAGGACGTCAAGGAAATCGCTCACAACGGGGCACTGCTCGGCCGGTTCTTCTTCATCGAGGATCCGGACGGCTACAAGATCGAGGTTCTGGAGCGCTCGGGACGCTTCCAATAACTTCGAGGGTTCGGTGCCTGCCGGCCTCGGGAGGACCGGCAGGCGCTTCTTTCCATCGCCATCGGGAGGAAACGATATGGCGCTTTCAGAAGACAGGATCGTGCAGAGCCGCCGCGGCTTTCTGAAGTCCGGAGCGGGCCTTCTGGCCATGACGATCATGCCCACTGGTCTCATCGTCGGCGAAGCATGGGCACAGATGCCCCAGTCGACGGACCCGGAGACCTTCAAGACCCTCGTCCAGATGTCGCGCGACTGCTATCCACACGCACAGATCGAGGACAAGTTCTACGCGAACGCCGTCAACATTCTCGACGAAGCGGCCAGATCCTCCGAGGAGGAACTCGCGTTTCTCGAAGACAATTGTGCCAAGCTCGACAAGGCCGCAATCGAGGCCCACGGCGTCCGTTATTCCGAGATCGCCCCGGACGACGAACGCACGGCGCTTCTGAAGCTCATCGAGGCCGATCCCTTCTTCCAGAAGGTACGCGGGAACCTCGTCGTCGGCCTCTACAACCAGAAAGAGCTCTGGCCCGTCTTCGGATACGAAGGCGAATCGGCCGACAAGGGCGGCTATCTGGACCGCGGTTTCAACGACATCGACTGGATTTCCTGAGGCGCTGAAGCGCCCTCCTCCGGCCATTGCCGGAGTGTGCTCGATGAAATGTCACGCATGAAGAAGCAGTCCGAAAAACGTCTCGAGGAGGAGACGCGGACGTGAGGCTTCGGGAGGAGAAATCATGCCAGCACCTTTTGACCACAACAATTCCAATGTCGTCGTCATCGTCGGCTCGGGTGCCGGCGGCGGCACGCTTGGCTCCGAGCTTGCCCAGAAGGGTATCGACGTCGTCATCCTCGAAGCCGGCTCCCGCCACGAGACCTGGGACTTCATCAACGACGAATGGGATTCCTTCGCCCAGCTCGCCTGGAAAGACAAGCGGATGACCTCCGGCGACTGGCGAGTCGCCAAGGATTTCCCGAACCTGCCGGCCTGGATCGTCAAGTCGGTCGGCGGCTCGACAGTGCACTGGGCCGGCGCCTCACTTCGCTTCCAGGAGCATGAGTTCAAGACGCGCACCCATTACGGCGAAGTGGACGGCGCCAACCTCCTCGACTGGCCCATCGATCTTGCGGAGATGGAGCCCTGGTACGAGAAGGCCGAAAACCGGATGGGCGTGACCCGCACGAACGGCATTCCGGGCCTGCCGGGCAACAACAACTTCAAGGTGCTGGAAGCCGGGGCGAAGAAGATCGGCTACAAGGAAGTTCACACCGGCAATATGGCGATCAACTCGGAGCCGCGTGACGATCGCGCCTCCTGCATGCAGATCGGTTTCTGTTTCCAGGGCTGCAAATCGGGCGCCAAATGGTCGACCCTCGTTGCGGAAATCCCGAAGGGTGAGGCGACGGGCCGGCTCGAAGTGCGCCCGGACAGCCACGTCATGCGGATCGAACACGATGCATCGGGTAAGGTGACCGGCGTCGTCTATGCCGACAAAGATGGCCGCGAGCAGCGCCAAAAGGCCCGTGTCGTCTGCGTTGCCGGCAATTCGATCGAGAGTCCGCGCCTGCTTCTCAATTCGAATTCCTCGATGTTCCCGGACGGGCTCGCCAATTCCTCCGGTCAGGTCGGCCGGAACTACATGCGCCACACGACGGGTTCAGTCTACGGCGTCTTCGACAAGCCGGTTCATATGTATCGCGGTACGACCATGGCCGGCATCGTGCGCGACGAGGCCAAGCACGACACCTCGCGCGGCTTCGTTGGCGGCTACGAGCTGGAGACGCTCTCGCTGGGCCTCCCCTTCATGGCGGCCTTCCTGATGCCGGGCGACTGGGGCCGCGACTTCGCCGCTGACATGGAGCAGTACCGAAACATGGCCGGCATGTGGATCGTCGGCGAGGATATGCCGCGCGAGGACAACCGCATCACCTTGGCAGACGAGACCGACGAATACGGCATGCCGATCCCGGACGTTCATTTCGACGATCACCCGAACGACAAGGCGATGCGCGACCATGCCTACAAGCAGGGCTCGGCGATCTACGACGCGGTGGGCGCAATGCGGACGATCCACACGCCGCCCTACCCTTCGACGCATAATCTCGGCACGAATCGCATGAGCGAGCGGCCGGAAGACGGCGTGGTGAACCGCTTCGGACAAGCGCACGACGTGCCAAACCTCTTCGTCTCGGACGGCTCGCAGTTCACCACAGGCGCAGCCGAGAACCCGACGCTGACGATCGTTTCTCTCGCGCTGCGACAAGCCGATCACATCGCCGGACGCATGGGCAAGGGAGAACTCTAGGCCGGCTCTCCGGCCCACGACGACCAACAGAGACCCTCGCGCTGCATTCGCGGGGGTCTTTTCTGGTGCCCAAAAAGGTTTGCGGAATCAGACGTGTAAGATTTCGTACCGGGCCGAAAACGTCGAAGTAACGAGCGACAGCAGCAGCGCAAAAACTTCTGCTCGCCGATGCTTCGTCTGGTCGCAAAATTGCCGGTTAACCAAGAAAACATCAGCTAGCTTGGTTACGAAAAATTATATCTACACAAAATTGATTTTTCCCGTGCAGCGGTCAAAAAGTGTAGAAATTCGATTTTGCAGTGCCGAATGGAGGGTGCTACGCTTGCGCGAAAGTCCAATCACTCTTTCCTCACGGCGGCGTGCCCATGGCGACTAAGCTCAGTATCAAATCTCTCTACAAGATCTTCGGTGAGCGCGGCGAGGAGGCGATGCGCCTCGTCGAAAGCGGCAAGACGAAGGAGGAGATACTCGCGAAGACCGGCGCGACCGTCGGCGTCAACGACGTCAACGTGGATATCGAGGAAGGCGAGATCTTCGTCGTCATGGGGCTGTCCGGCTCCGGCAAATCGACGCTGATCCGCATGCTCAACGGGCTGATCTCACCGACATCCGGCACGATCACCATCGATGGCGACGACATCGCCCATTGCAGCGACGAAGAAATCCGCGAAATCCGTCGCCAGAAGATCTCGATGGTCTTTCAGCACTTCGCCCTCTTTCCCCACAAAACCATTCTTGAGAACGCGGCGTTCGGCCTGAAGATCAAGGGCATGGGCGTTTCGGAACGAAACGAGCGGGCTCGCAAATCACTGGCACAGGTCGGGCTCGAACAATATGCCGACAGCTATCCCGATCAGCTTTCGGGCGGCATGCAGCAGCGTGTCGGCCTTGCGCGAGGCCTCGCAGCTGAACCCCAGGTTCTGCTGATGGACGAGCCCTTCGGCGCGCTCGATCCGCTGATTCGCCGCGACATGCAGGACGAGCTGCTCGAACTCCAGCGCTCGCTCGGCAAGACCATCGTCTTCATCACACACGATCTCAACGAGGCGCTGATTCTCGGTGACAAGATCGCCATCATGAAGGGCGGCCGCTTCGTTCAAGTCGGCACGGCCGAGGAAATCGTAGGCAGCCCGGCGGACGATTATGTCGAGGCTTTCACCAAAGACATCGACCGCTCGCGCGTCTTCCCGGCAAAGCGCGTCGCCAAGCAGGCCGAACCGCTTCAGAAGGCCGATCTTGGTGCCCAGACCGCGCTTTCGACCATGGATCGCCTCGGCCGCGATGCGATCTACGTCGTCGAAGACGGCAAGCCTGTCGGCGTGCTGCGCTACCGCGACGCCCAGGCCGCCCTGCAGAATTCCGGCGGCGACTGCTCCTCGGCACTGATTACCAAGTTCCCGAAAGCGGAAGCCGAAAAGCCGATCTTCGAGCTTTATCCGCTCGCCCGCAAAGGTCTTCCCATCGCGGTCGTCGATGAGGCCGACAAGCTGATCGGGGTCGTCGAGCCGGAGACGATCTTCGCAGAACTCGCAGGCGACGACGAAACCGTCGAGGAAGAGGCGACGCTCAAGACGGCCGCCGAATAGCGCGCAACGAAGATCGCATGACAATTGGTGCTGAAAGGGTCGCAGAGCGGCTCGGCGCCCGAACCCGACACTGGTGAGACACGTATGTTTAGTCCCGAAGACCTCATCGAGATTCCCTTCGCCGACTGGGTCGACGATTTCGTTCGCGGCTTCCTGGTCCCGACCTTTCGGCCGGTGTTCCGCGCCATGCAACAGCCCGTCGACCTGCTCATGCAGAATCTCGACGCTTTCCTGAACGCCGTTCCGTGGGTCGTCTTTACCGCCGTTCTCTGCGCCATCGCTTGGCGGACCGCGGGACGGGGCACTGCGATCTTCACGCTGATCGCGCTGGCCTTCATCGACATGATCGGCCTGTGGTCGGAAACGATGACGACGCTTTCGATGATCATCACGGCCGTCGTGTTCTGTATCGTGCTCGGCGTTCCGCTCGGCATCGCGGCGGCGCGAAGCGACAAGTTCCTGTCGATCCTGCGCCCGATCCTCGACATCATGCAGACGATCCCGAGCTTCGTCTATCTCGTGCCGATCGTCATGCTCTTCGGTGTGGGCACGGTGCCCGGCGTCATCGCGACGATCATCTTCGCCCTTCCGCCGATCATCCGCCTCACGAACCTCGGCATCCGCAACGTGCGCGGCGACCTCATCGAGGCAGCCAAGGCCTTCGGATCTACCCCGCGCCAGATTCTGTGGGAGGTTCAGCTCCCGCTGGCCCTTCGCACGATCATGGCCGGTCTCAACCAGACGCTGATGCTGGCCCTCTCGATGGTCGTCATCGCGGCGCTCATCGGTGCCGGCGGTCTAGGCCTCACGGTGAACACCGGCCTCGGACGCCTCGCCGTCGGAACAGCGACCGCCGGCGGTGTCGGGATCGTGTTGCTGGCGATCATTCTTGATCGCATTACCCAGGGGCTCGGCGAAGCGAAGAAGCGCTCGAGTAAATCCTCGGTCAAGGACACGGTCAGCCGCTTGGTAAAGCCGCTCTTCGGTGGAAGCCGCTCGGCAGAGCCGGCGGAATAAAGGCGACCATTCGACGCCGCTTGGACTAAGCGGCGTCGTTCCCGCTGCGAGCCGTAGCTTCCTGAAAAAGCAGCGCGGTTTGACAGCGATGTGCCCGAGTTGCGAGACTCATGCACAAGAACTGTGTGGCAATTGAAAGCGATTGCCGCATTTGGAAACCAAGAACCAACCACAGGGAGATTGAATACGAATGATCCATAAATCCACGAAGGCTCTTCTCGTCGGCGCAACGGCACTGTCCATGGCCTTTGTCGGCAACCTGCCGGCAGCTGCCCAGGACGGAGCCTCGATGCCCGGCGAAGGCGTCACCGTCACGATGGCCCGCCCGACCTGGGATACCGGCTGGTTCTCGACCGAAGTCTACCGCCAGCTTCTTCAGGAACTCGGCTATGAAGTCGGCCAGCCGACGACGCTCGACGCCCCTGCCTTCTATCAGGCCGTCAGCCAGGGTGACGTGACCGGCTGGGTCGAAGGTTGGTTCCCGCTGCACAACACCTATGAGAGCACCTTCAGCAATGGCGCCGAAGAGATCGGCTATGTCGCAAAGGGCGGCGCGCTGCAGGGCTATCTCGTCGACAAGAAGACGGCTGACGAGCTCGGCATCACCGAGATCACCGATTTCAAGAAGGACGAGGTCAAGAAAGCCTTCGACCGCAACGGCGACGGCAAGGCCGATCTGGTCGCCTGCCCTCCGGGCTGGGGCTGTGAAGAGACCATCACCTTCCAGCTGGAAGCCTTCGAGCTGAATGACCACGTCAACGCCATCCAGGCGAACTATTCGGCCGCCATGGCCGACGCGATCGCGGCCTACCAGCAGGGCAATCCGATCTTCTTCTACACCTGGACGCCGAACTGGACCGTCAACGAGCTCTCCCCGGGCGAGGACGTCGTCTGGATTCAGACACCGGAAGTCAAGCTCCCGGAAGAGCAGATGAACCTCGCCGACGCGGCGACGGTCGAAGGCGTCGAGGGCTGCGTTGCCGATCCGTGTGAAATGGGCTGGCCAGCCAACGACATTCGTCCGGTCGTCAACTCGGAGTTCCTCGAAGCCAACCCGGCAGCGAAGGTGATCTTCGAAGAAGCGTCGATCCCGCTCAAGGACATCTTTGCGCAGAATGCCGAGATGAACAGCGGCGCCGATAGCGAGGAAGACATCGTTCAGCAGGCTTCGACCTGGATCGAGAACAACCAGGAGACCGTCGATCAGTGGCTGTCCGACGCCCGCGCTGCGGCTGAAGGCGGTTCTTCGAACTGATCCTGGATCACGGGCCGCGGGCAGCGGCCTGAACAGAGAAGCGGGCGGGTCCGATCGGGCCCGCCTTTTTCTTTGACCTCAGCTTGAGAAGGATGCGTCCGATGAAACGGGCCTCTTTCGAGGAGGCAATCGAGCGGACCCGGATCATGGGGATTCTCGCGCCGTTTTCTCCGCGGATCGCGGGCACTCTCCACCTCGGGATCGCGTTTAAATCGAGCGATATCGACGTTCTCGGTGAGGTCCGAGACGGGGCGTGTTTCGCGCAGTTGGTTCACGCCCATTTCGCGGATCAAACGGATTTTCGTCTGGTCCAACTTCTGCGATCCGGCACTGCTCCTTCACGACCTATGGATGGCCGTTCGAAGTCTACGGCGAGGCTCTCGCCGTCGACGAGCAGGACGGTTGGCGTTATTTTGCGAGCGAGAAGCGGCTGCTCGCTCTCTGCGGCCCGTCATTGCCCGATGTCGTTCTCCGGCAGCGCGAGGCGGAACTCAAGACGGAGCCAGCCTTTGCCGCGGCGCTCGACCTTGCGGGCGATCCCTATGATGCGTTGCTGATGCTGGAGGGCTGTTCGGACGAGGAACTGGCACATCGGTTTCGCCAGAAGGGCGTTTTATAGCCCGCCCCCTGTCGCCGGACGTCCTCAGCGCGGTCGTCTCTGCGGGTAAATCCCGACAGAGACGTTATTACCGGGCGCTTAACGGTTCAAAAAGCCGGAAATACCACCGCCACCGCCGACGCGGTTGCCCTTGCGGTCGTAGCCCGGACGACGGTGCTGCTCCGCCGCATACGCTTCCGCCGAAATCTTCTGTCCGGTCTTGTAGCTGTAGGAAGTGTAGGTCGCGAACTCGCTCTCGCTCATCCGGGACTTGAGCTCCTCGACCTTCACCTGATCCTGCATATGCTTCGAAATTACGAGCTCCGGCATGGTCGTCTGCGGGCACGGGCCGGTGGGAGACAGTTTGGAGACCGTCTCTGCCGACTGATCGAAGATATAGTTGCGCTCGCAAACGCCGACATGCGGCGGCTTGCGGGTCTGCTCGAAATAGTCCGAACCCTTCTTCAGCATAGTCCAGAAAGCATAATGTTCCGAATTGCTGTGACGCGCCATGTTCTGCGGCGTCATGCGGAAGGGATAGGCCTGGATCTGGAAGTTGCGCTGGCCGCCCTCGAAGGAATGGCGCGCAAGACCGTAGATTTCCTGAACCTGCTCGTCGTCCATGGCGTAGCAGCCGGACGAGTTGCACGAGCCATGGATCATCAGATGGCTGCCGGTACGGCCGTTCGCGCGGTCATAGGTGTTGGGGTAACCCATGTTGATCGCGAGATGGTAGCTGGAATTCGGGTTAAGCTGGGTCGGATTGACGTTGTAGAAGCCTTCCGGCGCCTGCCGGTCGCCTTCCTTGAACTTCGGGCCGAGCTTTCCTGACCACGCGCAGATCGGATAGGTCTTGAGATGGGCGTAAGTGCCATCGGTGCGCTGCTTCCAGACTTCGAGTTCCGATTCTTCCTTGAAGAGACGGACCAGCATTGGCGAATTCACGCCCATGCTGTTTGCCCGGATCTGCGCGACGAGAGCCGCCGGCAACGGCGCCTCGGCCGGGAGCAGATCGGCATATTTGCAGCTTGTTGCGGTGAACATCGCGGTAGCCAGAACGGCTCCGGTCAAGAGGCGGCGAACGATCATGTTTCCGTGGCTTCCCCTGCAAGAGGAGCGCGGGACGACCATCCCCATAGCCGAGACCCCGCGCTCTGTCTTAGTCACGACCCAGGACGTAAGTGCCCAGCGGATCGCATCACGCGGGAAGCTTGAACCAAGCATTTACCCCCACGCGTTTCCCCTCATCCTCTCAAAAGCAAATTAAGGTGTTGTTAAACTGCCCCATTCGCTTCGGCCTGCTCACTCGCCGCGTATACCGCGACGGGGGCGAGCCCGGCCGAGTGTCAGATGGTCGCATAACAGCGGCGAGATTTAGGCAGAAATCACCCAGCGGAACGCAAGTGCGAACTGTGCCCTACCCGCAACCACCCTCAAAGATTACGCCCGATGGAGAGAAATTTCTCGCGCCGCTGAGTCTTCAAGGTCGCACCATCGAGACCGGACAGCTCGGAAAGTCCTGATCTTATTTGGTTTGCGGCCGTCTCCATCGCAGCTTCCGGATCGCGATGCGCACCGCCGAGCGGCTCCTCGACGATGGAGTCGATGACCCCCAGTTCCTTCAAATCCTGCGCGGTAATTTTCATTGCCTGGGCAACATCGCGGGCTCGCGTCGCATCACGCCAGAGAATCGATGCACCCGCTTCGGGCGAAATGACCGAATAGATCGCATGCTCCAGCATGTAGACCCGATTCGCCGTCGCGATCGCGATCGCGCCGCCGGACCCGCCCTCTCCCAGGACGACGGAAACAAGCGGAACCGTCAGATTGAGGCAGGTCTCGATCGAGCGGGCGATGGCTTCGGCCTGGCCACGCTCCTCAGCGCCGATGCCGGGATAGGCGCCGGCCGTATCGACCAGTGTGAGGACGGGGATATCAAATCGCGCGGCAAGCTCCATCACGCGGACGGCCTTGCGGTAGCCCTCGGGCCGCGCCATGCCGAAATTGTGCTTCAGCCGCGTCTGGGTGTCGTTGCCCTTTTCCTGACCGATCACCGCGACGGACTGCCCGTCGAAGCGACCGAAGCCGGCGATCATCGCGTAATCTTCGGCATAGTAGCGATCGCCGGCGAGCGGCGTGAAGTCGGTGATCAGACGCTTGATGTAGTCGTTGCAGTGCGGCCGGTCGGGATGGCGCGCGACCTGCGTTTTTTGCCAGGGCGTGAGCTTCTGGTAAAGGCTGGCGAGGGCGTCGCGCGAGCGCGTCTCAAGCCGATCGATCTCTTCGTGCACATCGACCGCGCCGTCCTCGGCCTCGATCTTTCTGAGCTCCAGGATCTGGCCCTCCAGGTCGGCGACCGGCCGTTCGAAATCCAGATAGTTGTACATACGCTTCCGTTTCTCGCCCGAGGACTCCTGACGCCTCGCCGGCTGCTTCGGTAACGTCAACGGGAATGTGAAGTTCGAGTTGCGCGTCTGTTACCAGTCCCCGCGCCCCACCGAAAGGGGATGATGCTCGGTAACCAGCTTGTGCAGCCGCTCCTCCAGAACATGGGTATAGATCTGCGTGGTCGAAATATCCGCATGGCCGAGAAGTTCCTGAACGGCACGCAGATCGGCGCCGTTCTGAAGAAGATGGCTCGCAAAGGCATGGCGGAGAACATGGGGCGAAATCTTCGCGACCGGAATTCCGGCGCGGGCGGTGAGCCCCTTCAGCTCGCGGGCGAAGACCTGCCTGCTGAGATGGCCGCTTTCGGAGTCCGCTGGGAAGAGCCAAGGGCCTTCGTCCTGCGATTTCGTATCCTTCAGGGCGAGCCCGTAGGCGTCTAGCGCTTCACGCGCCTCCGCACCGATCGGCACCAATCGCTCCTTGTTGCCCTTGCCGAGAACGGTGATCGTCCGGGCCCGGTTGGCGAGCATGCTCTTCGGCAGCGAAACGAGCTCGGAAACGCGCAGGCCAGTGGCGTAAAGAAGCTCGACGAGAACCCGAAGGCGGGCCGCTCTCAAGCGGGCTCCCGCGGTGAGTTCGCCGTTACGCGTTTCAGCCGCGGCGAGTTCCAGCAGGCGGTCGACCTCGTCCTCGCTCATCACCTTCGGCAAAGGCCGCTTCTTGCGCGCGCCCTCGATCGGCCCGGTCGGGTCGTCGTTGCGACGCCCTTCGGTGTAGAGGAAGCGATAGAGCTGGCGCAGAGCCGATAGCCGCCGCGAGCGCGTCGCTTCCGACAGTCCTTGCGCCGAAAGATCGGTCAGATAGGCGCGGATCGCATCGCTCTCAGCCCGCATGAACCCGCCGTGGGGCTTGAGGAAGCGGCGAGCGGCATCGAGATCGCGCGCATAGGCCTGAAGCGTGTTGTCGGCGGCCCCGCGCTCGACTGCCATCATCTCGAGAAAAGCTTCGATGATCGCGCCGTCACCGGGTCCTGTCGAAGAGGGCGCTGCGGCCGGGCTGCTCATTGCGCCGTCTCGGCGGGAGCAGTCCCCTCTCCAGCGCCGTCAACTGCGGCGGCATCATCCGTTTGCGGAGGAGCCGGCTCAGGTTCGACGGGTTTGAGAGGCGGAAGCGGAACTTCGATCGTCAACTCGCTCCGCGTCGGTTCGACGAAGTAGACGAGCGCGGCCATGATGCCGTAGATGATGCCGGCAATGATCGCGAGGATCGTGAGGAGGCGGAAGAGGGTCGGCATCGCGGCGTTAGGAAGATTTCGTGCTGCGGCCTATCGAGCAAAAAGGCGTCTTCGCGAAAAGGGCGGCGTTTCTTAGAAAGGCTTTTATCTTGGCGGGCCGATATTGCAAAGCAAAACTCGGCCCGATCCCCAATATCGGCTCGGGGTTCTGCGAATCACTGGCAACCCGCATCGGCCCGATCGATCGGCTAAGTACAATTTGAGGCGCGAGAGGAAAGACCGGCTTCAATGACATCAAACACGGCAACGCTCGATTATTCGGACGTCCGGGACAAGCTCCAGGACCGATCGATCGCGCTCGTCGGTTTGATGGGAGCCGGAAAGACGACCGTCGGACGCCGGCTTGCGTCGCTTATCGGTATTCCGTTCTCGGACAGCGATCAGGAAATCGAGGAAGTGTCCCGGATGTCTATCCCGGAACTCTTCGAATCCTACGGCGAACCGGAGTTCCGGGCGCTGGAAGCCCGCGTCGTCTCAAGGCTGGTTCTGGAAGGCCCTCGCGTGCTCGGCACCGGCGGCGGCGCCTATATCAACGCGGAAACCCGTGCCCATCTCAAGGAGCATGCGGTTACGCTCTGGCTGAAGGCCGATCTGGATACGCTGATGATGCGCGTGATGAAGCGCTCCAATCGCCCACTCCTGAAGACTGGCAATCCCCGCGCGACCATGAAGAAACTGATGGAAGAGCGCTATCCGATCTATGGCGGCGCGGACATCGTCATCCAGTCGCGGGAGGTCAAACGCGACATCATCGCAGCCGAAGCGGCCGAAGCGCTTCGTGACTATCTCGGCAAGGGAGACAAATTGTGAGTGCGGAGTCAAAAGAGCGCGAGACCACGGCCCTGCGGCAGAGGACGATTACCGTGCCTCTGGGCGATCGCTCCTACGACATCGTCATCGGGCCGGGACTGATCGACGAGGCTGGCCGGCGGATCAAGGCCGTACTGCCGGGAGCGCGCGTGGCGATTGTCACTGATGAAAACGTCGCCAAGGTCCATCTCGACCGGCTGAAGATCGCTCTGGAAGCCGAAGGAGTCGAACACCGCGCGATCATCCTTCCGGCTGGCGAGAAGACGAAATCCTATGGCGGCCTCGAGCGGGTGGTCGAGGAGGTCATCAAAGGTCGTTTCGAGCGCGGCGACGCCGTTCTCGCCTTCGGCGGCGGTGTCATCGGAGATCTCGCAGGCTTCGCAAGCGCGGTCGTGCGGCGCGGTATGGCGATGGTCCAGATGCCGACGAGCCTGCTAGCCCAGGTGGACTCCTCTGTGGGCGGCAAGACCGGCATCAACTCGCCACAGGGCAAGAACCTCGTCGGTGCCTTCCACCAGCCGAGCCTGGTTCTTGCGGACACGGCCCTTCTCGACACGCTGGTGCCGCGCGAGTTCGCCGCCGGCTATGCAGAGATCGTCAAATACGGGTTGATCGATCGGCCAGACTTCTTCGACTGGCTGGATCGAAATCACCGGGAAATCTTCGCCGGTGCAGGCGCGCTGATCGATGCGATCGCGGCTTCCTGCGAAGCGAAGGCGGAGGTCGTCGCCCGCGACGAAACCGAGGAGGCCTCGAGGGCGCTTCTCAATCTCGGTCACACCTTCGGCCATGCGCTCGAGAAGGTTTGTGAATACGACGCAGCGCGGCTGGTTCATGGCGAGGGCGTCGCGATCGGCGTCTGCCTTGCCCATCGCTTCTGCGCCTTTCTCGGCCTCGCCCCTGAAGAAGATGCCCGGCGAGTCGCGGCGCATCTTTCGAGCGTCGGACTGCCGACGACGATTCAGGATATCCCCGGCGCCCCGCCGGCGGTCGAAGACCTGATGGACGCCATCGCCCAGGACAAAAAGGTCTTGCGCGGCACCCTGACCTTCATCCTGACGCGAGGGATCGGCAAGGCCTATATCGAGAACGATGTCGATCCAGATACGGTGCGCCGCTTTTTGGCACAGGAGCTCGCGCAATGACCGTGACCCTCTGGGTTCTGCTTTTCTTCGTGATCATCCTGATCTGCTGTTCGGCCTTTTTCTCGGGGTCAGAGACCGCGCTCACCGCGGTCTCGCGGGCGCGGCTGATGAGCTATGAGAAGAACGGCGACGCGCGCGCGACGATCGTCCAGAAGCTCGTGGAGAAGAACGACCGGCTGATCGGCGCCCTTCTCATCGGCAACAACCTCGTCAACATTCTCGCCTCATCGCTGGCGACGACCGCATTTCTCGGCATCTTCGGCCAGTCGGGCGTCGTCTACGCGACCATCGCGATGACGATCCTCGTCGTCATTTTCGCCGAGGTCCTGCCGAAATCGGCAGCCATCGCTTCTCCGGACGGATTCGCGCTGAAGGTCGCGCGGGCCGTATCGATCGTCGTCGCGACGCTGGGCCCCCTCACCCGCGTCGTCAACTGGATCGTTCGCAAACTGCTCATCATGCTGGGTGCGGGCCGTGATTCATCGGCCTCGCTGCTGACCGCCCACGAGGAGCTTCGCGGCGCCGTCGAGGTGCTCCACCGTGAGGGCTCGCTGGTCAACGCCGACCGCAACCGGCTGGGAGGCCTGCTCGACCTGCACGAACTCGAAGTCTCCGACGTGATGGTCCATCGGACGGGCATGCGTCAGGTGAACGCCGAAGACCCGCCGGCGGAGATCGTCAAGCAGATCCTCGAAAGTCCCTATACCCGCATGCCGGTCTGGCGCGGGCACTACGACAACATCGTCGGCATCGTTCACGCCAAGGACCTTTTGCGCGCGCTGCATGAGGTCGAGAACGATCCCTCGCGGATCGATATTCTGAAGGTCTGCGCGAGCCCATGGTTCGTGCCTGAGACGACGACGCTTCAGGACCAGCTGAACGCCTTCCTGCGCCGCAAGACGCATTTCGCCATCGTTGTCGACGAATATGGCGAAGTGGAAGGGCTGATCACGCTGGAGGACATTCTGGAAGAGATCGTCGGCAACATCGCCGACGAACACGATCTCGAAATGCAGGGCGTCACGACGGAGGCCGACGGCTCCGTCGTGGTCGACGGTCAGGTGCCGATCCGCGACCTCAACCGGGCGCTCGACTGGAACCTGCCAGACGAGGAAGCCGTGACGATCGCCGGCCTCGTCATCCACGAGACGGGGACGATCCCCGAGGAACGACAGGCCTTCACCTTCTTCCAGAAGCGCTTCACGGTGCTGAAGCGTGACAAGAACCGCATCGCCAAGCTGCGCATCCGCCCGGCCCAGGTCCTCGTCCCGCCAAAGAAGGGCGCGCTTGCCGCTCTTGCGGTCGGGGCGGCGCAATCGCCCGATGACAATGAGCTGGAAGACGCGGATATGCTCGATCCGGATGCTTTCGAGGACAGCGAGGACGGAACCGGTACGAACGCACCGGAAGAAGCCCGGCACGAAGCAGATGTAGAACGAGACCGACGATCGGATGTGCCCCGCGAACGCGGGACCGACTAGACGGCGACTTTGCGCTCGCCGTAGTCCGGCTCACCGAATATTCGAAGATAGCGCTCGACTTCGGCCGGATCGCCGGTCGCCTTAGCCGCATTGTCCGAGAGCTTGACGGCCGGTCGGCCATTGGCGCTCACCACCTTGCAGACGAGCGAAATCGCTTCGAGACCATCGGCGGGTTCCGGTGCGACGCCGCGGAAGTCGTTGGTGAGATTGGTACCCCAGCCGAAGCTCATGCGGACGCGGCCGTGGAAGTGCCGGTAGACTTCCTCGATCGTGTCGGAATCGAGCCCATCGGAGAAGACGAGCAGCCGCTCCTTCGGATCGACGCCTTTCGCTTTCCACCAGTCGATGATGTCTTCCCCGCCCTCGATCGGTGGGGCGGAGTCCGGGCGAAAGCCGGTCCAGTTCGCCAGCCAGTCCGGCGCATCCTTGAGGAAGCTTCCAGTCCCGAACGTGTCGGGCAGCACGATGAGCAGATTGCCGCCATAGTAGCTCTGCCAGTCTTCCAGCACCTTGTAGGGCGAGGCCCTGAGTTCGGCCTCCGTCTCGGCTAGCGCGGCAAGAACCATCGGCAATTCGTGGGCATTGGTGCCGATCGCTTCGAGATCGGTCTCCATGGCGAGCAGCACATTGGAGGAGCCGATGAACCGATTGCCCAAGCCCTCCTTCAGCGCTTCCACACACCAACGCTGCCAGAGGAAGGAGTGCCGGCGCCGCGTACCGAAATCGGAAATTTTCAGGTCGGGCAAAGCCTGCAGCCGCTCGACCTTCTCCCACATCTTGGTCTTCGCACGCGCATAGGCGATGTCGAGTTCGAAGCGCTCGAAGTCGTGCAGTGCGGCTCTTGAACGAAGTTCGTTGACAATCGCGAGCGCCGGAATCTCCCACATCATCGTGTGTGTCCAAGGCCCATCGAAGGTCAGCTCGAACTGGCCGTCGACGGTCTTCAACTCGTAGGGCGGCAGCTGGAAATCGGCGAGCCATTCCAGATAGTCAGGCCGGAAGATCTGGCTCGTCCCGTAGAAGGTGTTACCGGCCAGCCAGATCATCTCGCGCTTGGTGAATTTCAGCGAGCGCGCATAGTCGAGCTGAGCGCGCAATTCGGCCTCGTCGATCTCGGCGGCGAGCTTCACCGACTGCGTGCGATTGATGAGTTTGAAGGTCGCCTGGATATCCGGATAGAGCCCGAACACCATCTGCTGCATCAGCAGCTTGTAGAAATCGGTATCGAGAAGCGAGCGAACGATCGGATCGAGCTTGAAGGTGTGGTTCCACACCCGCGTCGCGATATCGGTGGCAACCATGGTTGAGCGGTCCCGCTGTCATTTCCAGGCCGGCGCCGATGAAAGAGGCAAGATCAGCCGGCACCGTCAGGCCGCAATAGGGGAAGGCACGAAAGAAGGCCAGACGTCCCGAAGCAAAGTGGCTGCCTTATGCCCGTAATCGAGCGGTTACTTTGCTGGCTTAGCGCGATTTTCGAGGCGCTCGGCAACGCGCTTGAGGCTTCTCATGGACTGAGAGACGTTGGCGCAGTTGTGAACTGCGGACTTCAACGCCTCTTCGTCGACCGGCTTGCCGGCATCGAGTTCATGTAGGAACTCACAGATTCCCTCGACGCGCTCGCTGACCGAGTCGATCGCACTGTCGATACCCTTCGCCATCCGTCACCCCGAGCCCGATGATCCTGATTCAGCATTAAGCGAACAGGCATGCGAATTGCTAGAGTAATTCCGCATCAGCCTTATGGGAAGTACGATGAATTGCCTAAAATCAAAGAGGCGGGCGATCGCTCGCCCGCCTCCCAATCACGTTTAATCGTCCGATCCGCGAAGCTTTAGAGCGTGCGGGCCACGTGTTCGACTCGGAAGCACTCGATGACGTCGCCCTGGCGAATGTCCTCGTAGTTCTGGAACGCCATACCGCATTCCTGACCACTCTGGACCTTCGAGACTTCGTCTTTGTAGCGCTTGAGCGTCTTGAGTGTGCCCTCGTGGATGACGACGTCGTCGCGCAAGAGGCGAACGCCCGCACCACGCTCGACTTCGCCCTCGGTAACGAGACAACCCGCGACCTTGCCGACCTTGGTGATCTGGAAGACTTCCCTGATCTCGGCGTAGCCGATGAAAGTCTCGCGGCGTTCCGGTGCAAGAAGCCCGGACATCGCGTCCTTCACGTCGTCCACCAAATCGTAGATCACGTTGTAGTAACGGATCTCGATGCCTTCCTGAGCCGCCGCGTCACGAGCCTGCTTGTTGGCACGGACATTGAAGCCGATGATCGAAGCGTTCGAGGCCTTGGCGAGCGAGATATCGGACTCGGTGATAGCGCCGGCACCCGAATGGATGATGCGGGCCTGCACTTCGTCCGTACCAAGCTTTTCCAGTGCCCCGTCGATCGCCTCGATCGAACCCTGGACGTCGCCCTTGATCAGGAGCGGGAACGTCTTGAGGCCGGAGTCCGTCAGCTGGCTCATCATCTGCTCGAGCGAGCCGCGCTGGCCTGCCGACTTGGCGACCTGCTTCTCGCGGGTGAGACGCTGGCGATAATCGGAGATCTCGCGGGCCTTCGCTTCCGATTCGACGACGGCGAAGCGATCGCCGGCCATCGGCGTGCCCTGCATGCCGAGCACTTCGACCGGCATGGAGGGCGGAGCCTCTTTCAGCTGTTCGCCACGATCATTGACGAGGGCGCGAACGCGGCCCCACTCGTCGCCTGCAACGACGATGTCGCCTCGACGGAGCGTACCGGTCTGGACGAGGACGGTCGCGACCGAACCACGGCCCTTGTCGAGCTGCGCTTCGATGACGACGCCTTCCGCCGTACGGTCCGGATCGGCCTTCAGATCGAGGATCTCGGACTGGAGCAGGATCGTTTCCAGAAGCTTGTCGAGATTGGTGCCGTTCTTGGCCGAAACCTCGACGTCGAGCACCTCGCCACCCATGGATTCGACGAACACCTCATGCTGCAGAAGGCCGTTACGGACCTTCGAGGCATCGGCATCCGGCTTATCCATCTTGTTGATCGCCACGATGATCGGCACACCGGCCGCCTTGGCGTGGTTGATGGACTCGATTGTCTGCGGCATCACGCTGTCGTCGGCTGCAACAACCAGGACGGCGATATCCGTAGCCTGCGCACCGCGGGCACGCATCGAGGTGAAGGCGGCGTGGCCCGGCGTATCGATGAACGAGATCTTCTGTCCGTCCTGTTCCACCTGATAGGCGCCGATATGCTGGGTGATGCCGCCGGATTCGCCCGATGCCACCTTCGTCTTGCGAATCGCGTCGAGAAGGCTGGTCTTGCCGTGGTCGACATGGCCCATGATCGTAACGACCGGCGGACGGCTCTGGAGGTTCTCCTCCTTGTCGTCGACGTTGAAGATGCCTTCCTCGACGTCCGACTCGGCGACACGCTTGATCGTATGGCCGAATTCGGAGGCGATCAGCTCGGCCAGATCCTGGTCGATGATGTCACCCGGCTTCATCATCTGTCCCTCTTTCATGAGGTACTTGATGACGTCGACCGACCGCTCGGACATACGGTTGGCGAGTTCCTGAATCGTAATCGTTTCGGGAATAACCACTTCGCGCGAAATCTTCTCTCTCGGCACGCTTTGCTGCGACCGTTTGAATTTTTCCTGACGGCGACGGATCGACGAAAGCGAGCGGCTGCGCCCGCCGTCGTCTCCCGAAAGGGCCCGATCGAGCGTCAGCTTGCCGCGACGGCGGTCACCTGAGGATTTCGAGCCACGGGGCGCTTCCGCACCGCCCTTACGACGGCGCTCCTCCTCCTCGGAGACTTTGCCGCGCTTGCCAGTGCGTTCTTCGCGAGCAAGCGCCGCTTCGGCATCCGCAGGAGACATCGGATCGGGCTGCTTGGCGGCACCGCCACGCGGTTTTGCGGCCGCAGGCTTCTTCTTGGCCTCTTCCTCGGCCTTGCGACGCTCTTCGGCTTCCCGCTCGCGGCGTTCGGCTTCCTCAGCGGCTCGCTGTTCGGCCTCCGCACGCTCGCGCTGGCGACGTTCGTCCTCGGACTTGCGGCGGGCCTCGTCTTCCTGGAAGACACGGCGCGCCTCGACTTCGCGCTGCTTGGCGATTTCGAGCGCACGCTTGCGTGCGTCCATCTCGCGCGACGAAAGATCGGACAGGACTGCACCGCGCGGGGAGCGCTGCTGGCCACCGCCTGCACCTTGCGAATCGCGGCGATCCTGACGGCCGCCGGGGCGGCGATCATCGCGACCGCGGCCAGCGCCTTGGCCACCGCGACCCTGCGGCGCGGATGCTCCGCCCGACTGAGGCTTTGCAGGCGTTGCCGCCGCAGGCCTGGGCGCGGCAGTAGCAGTCGGTTTCGCAGGCTCTGCTTTAGCTGGAGCTGAAGAAGCCGCCGCTGTCTCCGCCTTCGGCTCCGTTTTGGCTTGGGGCTCAGAGGCTTTCGCTTCGGCCTTCGGCGCGGGCTCAGCCACCGCCTCGACAGCCGGCGCTTCTGCGGCGGGCGCTTCAACGGCAGGCGTTTCAGCCTTCACCGGCTCGGTCGGCTCGGGGCTCGACGGCTGCGGCTTCGCGAATTCGATATTGCGCGGCTTGCCACTCGGCGCCTGCGGACGCGGCGGAGGCGGTGCGACCGTACGATTATCGGCCGCCGGTGCCTTCGGCTCGGCAGGTTTTGCAGGTTCCGGTGCCGCCGGTTTCGGCGCACGCGGTTTCAGGCCTTCCGCAACAGATGAAGAAGCACCCTGATCGCCAGGCTTGGTGATCCGCCGCTTCTTCGTCTCGACAACGACGTTTTTCGTGCGCCCATGGGAAAAATTCTGCCTGACCGTGGACTGTTCGTTGCCGCCACGCTTCAAGGACAGGGTCTTCTTCTGGTTCACACTCAGCGTCTTGTCGTCGCCGGACTTGGTATCGCTCATCTATAATTCCGTTTCTCGACGCAGATTTCGTCCCGCGCCCGTTCCATGTTGGGAATGCCGCCTCTTGAGGGTGCGTTCCCGAATTCAACTCAATTCATCGCTGGACCTCGCCATGCGCGTGTCGTTCCGCATCCGCAAGAGCGGCCGAAGGGCTTTCACTCCGATATTCCAAGAGCGCCCGGAGGCGTCTTGCGGCGGCCAATCCCGCATCTCCGGATAGGATCGCCGCATGTATCACATTTCCACCCCCGAGCGCCAAATCCAAATCGACTCCCGAGAAAGGTGCCGCCACCGGAGCGGCATTCTCCATCGAACCGTCGGCACCGGCATAGCGGGCCGCGGCAATTCTTCTTCTTCCATCTTCGCTCGCCTCCTGCGCGTGGAGGATGAAAAGCGCTTCTCCGCTTCGTGCCGCAGCCTCGACCTTCGCCGAACCCGTGACGAGCTGGCGGGCCTTCTTGGCAAGACCCAGCGAGCCCAACGCAGACTTTGCGAGCAGCCGGTCTAGGTCGGCACCCAGATCGGCAGGCCCCTTGACCTCTCCGCGAAAGGCCCTGGCGAACAGCTTGCGGCGCATCGCCTCATCGACCGATGTCCGAGCGCATCTGACATGCGCGCCGCGCCCCGGAAGACGCCGCTTCAGGTCCGGAACCACCTGTCCGTCGGGAGAGAGGACGAAACGAACGAGCCGATCCGCGTCCATCGCTTCCCGGCTCACGATACAGGTCCGGTCGTTCAAAACCATCTCCTCTTCGTCCACCGGTTCGCTTTCGACCGCACTCATTCGATCCCTGACCCTCGCCTCACCAATTAGCGTGATCCGGAAAACCGGCCCTCTCACATGAGAAAGGGCCGAATCGTCCAGACCGGATATTACGCCGTCTCGGCTTCAGCTTCCTCTTCGACCTCTTCCTCGCCGGCGAGATCGTCTTCAGTGATCCAGCCTGCCTTCAGCCGGGCATTGAGAACCATCTGCTCGGCATCTGCGCGGCTGACTTCGAACTTGCTCAACGTACCGTCGAAGCGCTTGGTTTCACCCTTCGCGCGCTCCGTCCAGCCGCAGAGATCGTCGACGGCGTAACCCGCGAAATCCTCGATCGTCTTGGTGCCGTCCTCGCCGAGCACGACTAGCATCTCGGTGGTGAGACCCGGAATCTCGCGAAGTTCGTCCTGAACGCCCAGCTCGACCCGCTTGGCGTCGAATTCCGCTTCGCGCTTGTCCAGATATTCGCGGGCGCGGCTCTGGAGTTCCTCGGCCGTATCCTCGTCGAAGCCCTCGATCGAGGAGACCTCCTCAGCATCTACATAGGCGACCTCTTCGATCGTCGCAAAACCTTCCGATGCAAGAAGCTGACCGACCATCTCGTCGACGTCGAGCGCTTCCATGAAGATCTCGGAGCGTTCGTTGAACTCCTTCTGACGACGCTCGGACTCTTCGTCCTCGGTCAGAATATCGATGTCCCAGCCGGTGAGCTGCGAAGCAAGCCGCACGTTCTGGCCGCGCCGACCGATGGCGAGGGACAGCTGATCGTCCGGAACGACCACCTCGATACGCTCGGCATCCTCGTCCAGAACGACCTTTGCGACTTCCGCCGGCTGAAGGGCGTTGACGATGAAGGAAGCCGCATCCGGCGACCAGGGAATAATGTCGATCTTCTCGCCCTGAAGCTCGCCAACGACCGCCTGAACGCGGGAACCGCGCATACCGACGCAGGCACCGACCGGATCGACGGAGGAGTCGGACGAAACGACGGCGATCTTGGCGCGCGAGCCCGGATCGCGAGCAACCGACTTAAGCGTGATGATGCCGTCGTAGATCTCCGGCACTTCCATGGTGAAGAGCTTCGCCATGAATTGCGGATGGGTACGCGACAGGAAGATCTGGGGCCCACGCGGCTCGCGTCGGACATCGTAGACATAGGCGCGCACGCGATCGCCCGGACGATAGAGTTCGCGGGGGATCTGCTCGTCGCGGCGGATGATCGCCTCGCCCTTGCCGAGATCGACGATGACATTGCCGTATTCGACCCGCTTGACCTGACCGTTGATGATCTCGCCGACGCGATCCTTGTACTCGTCATACTGCATGTCGCGCTCGGCCTCGCGCACCTTCTGCACGATGACCTGCTTGGCGGACTGGGCGGCGATGCGGCCGAAATCCATCGGCGGGAGCTGCTCGGCGATGAAATCGCCCGGCTCGGCGTCGGGGTTCTTGTCGCGGGCGAGCTCAAGATAGATCTGGGTCGCCGGATCCTCGACATTCTCGACCACTTCGAGAAGCCGCTGCAGCTTCATCTCGCCGGTCCTGGTATTGATGTCGCAGCGAATGTTGGTCTCCTGACCATAACGGCTGCGCGCTGCCTTCTGGATCGCGTCGGCCATCGCCTCGATGACGATCTCACGGTCGATCGTCTTTTCACGGGCGACGGCATCCGCAATCTGCAGAAGCTCCAGCCTGTTCGCACTCACTGCCATGTTTTCATTCCTCCGTTCAGGATCGGGCCGGCTTCACAGCGCGGCGGCGACCTCGAATAGTCATTCGTCTCACCGACATTCAGGCCGGCTCTTGCGTCGCAGCGTGGAAGAACTCCACGCTTCGACGGATGGATCAATGCGGACGGCCAGTTTCGCCATCGTCGTTATCGTTGTCAGCGGCGTTGCCGCGCCCCTTGCGCCGGGCCTTGTCGGCCTTAAGCGACGCTTCGATCAACTCGTCGGTGAGAACGAGGCGAGCGTCGGCAATCGCATCGAGCGGAATTTCCACCGAAGCCGGCTCACCATAGGCCGGCTGGTCACGCTCGATGGTGATCGCGTTGTTCTCGACCTTCAGGATCTTCCCGCGATAGCGCTTGCGATCGGCAACGAGGCGCGAGGTTTCGAGCTTCATCAGAAAGCCCGCCCAAGCTTCGAAATCGGAGGCGCGCACGAGCGGACGATCTATTCCTGGCGAGGATAGTTCCAGATGGTAGGCTCCGTCGACCGGGTCCTCGGCTTCGAGTACCGGCGAGATCGCGCGGCTCACCTCTTCGCAGCCCTCGACATCCATGGTGCCGTCCGGCCGTTCGGCCATGATCTGCACCGTCTTGCCGTTCATGCCGGAAACGCGCACACGCACCAGCCGATAGCCAATCTCCACGATCACCGGCTCGACGATAGCGGCGATCTTCGCCTCAAGTCCGTCTTCGGTCACGATGCGTGTTTCTTGTTCGGTCAATGTCGCTCCGGTAATTCTTATCTCCGTTCCGCGTGAATGCGCAGAACACAGATTTTCATGTGACGTCCCAGCCGTTTCGGAGCGATTTCGCCATGTCCCGAAAACAAAAAAGAGCGGGACCGGGTGGACCCACTCTCTCGAAACGACCGTAGAGAATATGGGCGGGATATACGCTGATCGGAGGTCGGGTTCAAGAGTGATATTGAGTCCCGAGTGCCAAACTGACCCGCGTGAATGGAATGCATTGTGTGCATCAAGAGTTTTTTTGATGCACATTGCTTTTGTGTGCATCAAATTTTATTTTGATGCACACAGTTTATCGAAATGCGTATACACGGCCATGAAAATCTTATCACATAGCCGTCCGGCCCATGTCGCTTATCAGGACCTCCTGCGCCTTCATCTCGACGATCAGGCATCGCGACTGATCGGCACTGTCGAGGAGCGCAGACGAAATGGCCGCACCTACCTATACGAGCGCTTTCGCCTCGGATCCGAAATGAAGAGCCGCTATCTGGGCGAGGATCTACCAGATCTCCGAGAACGCCTGGAAAGAGCAAGCGTGCTCAAGGCGGAAGCTGACGAGCGCGCCAAGCGCATGAGCCGCCTCGTTCGCACACTCCGGGCCGAGGGCTTCATCACTACCGATCGCGAGACCGGGTCGATGCTACTCGCCTTTTCCAAGGCAGGCGTCTTCCGCCTCGGCGGCACCCTCGTGGGAACCTCTGCCTACGCGCTGTATCAAGGCGAACTCGGCGTTCGGATGGACTACGAAGAACTGGCTCAGACCGGAGATGTCGACTTTGCCAGTTTCGAACGGCTTTCACTTGCAATCGAAGACAAGGTGGATACCGATCCCGGCACCATTCTCGCATCTCTAAAATTCGATCCGGTTCCCGGTATCTTCGATCGGCAAGTCTGGCGGTGGAGACAAAGCAGCGGCGAAGCCATGGTCGAGTTTCTGACGCCGGCCTTCGGAAACGAGACAGTCAAGCCGCTGCCAGCCCTCGGGGTCAGCGCTCAGGCCTTGAACTACCTGAATTTCCTCATTGCGGAACCGATCAAGGCGGTCGCTCTCTACCGCTCCGGCGTTCTGGTTCAAATACCGAGGCCTGAGCGCTTCGCCATACACAAATTGATCGTCGCAGATCGACGGCGGGAGGGTCCGGATCAACTGAAGGCCCGGAAAGACCGCGCCCAGGCAAAATTCCTCGTCTCGGTTCTCGCCGAAGATCGACCCGACGATCTCGCCGAAGCTTATGCCAATGCTCGTTCGCGAGGCCCCCGCTGGCGAGAGCGAATCGATAATAGCCTGACAGTCATGCCGGAGACGGCAAACCGGCTGTCTTCCGTTATTTAAGCAATTGCCGACCTAAACTCGCATAAACGTCAAATAAGCAGGCGTCCGCCCTTCCCGCTTGGCCTTTGCCTCGTAGCGGGTCCCCGGCCAGCCTTCATACGGCGTATGCCAATCTGCCGGCCCGGCTGCCTGCCAATCGAAGGCGGAATGATCGCGGCAGTGGACCAGCGTCCAGTTCACATAGGTGTCGATGTCCGAGGCGAAGCGGAAGAGGCCACCGGGTCTGATAACGCGGGCGAGCCGATCGAGGTTCTTCTCGTTCACGAAGCGGCGTTTGAAATGGCGCTTCTTCGGCCAGGGGTCCGGATAGAATAGGTCGACGCCAGAAAGGCTCGCCTCCGGAAGCCAGTCGAGCAGCGTGACGGCGTCCTCGTCGAAGAGAAGAAGATTGTCGCGCGGCTCATCGTCGAGACGACCCAGCAGCTTGGCCATACCGTTGACGAAGGGCTCGACGCCGATAAAGCCCGTTTCAGGGTAACGCCCGGCTTCGTGATGGAGATGTTCTCCACCGCCGAACCCGATCTCCAACCGCACCGTATCGACCGGAACCGGAAACAGATCTCCGAGATTTTCTGGTGTGCCTTGAGCCAGATCGACTCGGCACTTCGGCAGCTCCTCCTCGATCAGCCGCCGCTGACGCTCCCGAAGTTTCGGGCCCTTCAGCCGTCCGAAAAAGGCTTCACGCTGGCGCGTCGGATGGGAAGAATTCGTGTCGCCGCTCATCGCTTTTTCGGTCTCGGCCTGTCGGTCCAATTAAAGTGCGAATGCAAAGAAGCCGCACCTTGAGGCGCGGCTTCGAATATCTTCTGTTTTCGATCCATCGGCTGGATAGCGGAAAGTCTCAGCCTTCCTTGATCGCCGCCTTCAGCTTCGTGCCGAGATCGGTCTTCTCCCAGGAGAACGATCCGTCGCGACCCGGCTTGCGACCGAAATGGCCGTAGGCTGCCGTCTTCGCGTAGATCGGCTTGTTGAGATCGAGATGCTTGCGGATACCGGTCGGCGAAAGATCGACCGTGGCGCGGATCGCCTTCTCCACCTGCTCCTCGGTCACCTTGTTCGCCGTGCCGTGCATGTTGACGTAGACAGAAACCGGCTGCGCGACACCGATGGCGTAGGCGAGCTGGATGGTGCATTTGTCGGCGAGCTTGGCCGCAACGACGTTCTTTGCCAGATAGCGCGCCATATAGGCGGCCGAGCGGTCGACCTTCGTCGTGTCCTTGCCGGAGAACGCGCCACCGCCATGGGGCGCCATGCCGCCATACGTATCTACGATGATCTTGCGGCCGGTGAGGCCCGCGTCGCCATCCGGTCCGCCGATCACGAACTTGCCAGTCGGGTTGATGTACCAGATGCAGTTGTCGGCGATCGGCAGCTCGCCCATCGCTTCACGGATATAGGGCTCGCAGACAGAGCGGACTTTGTCCGAATCCCAACTCGGATCGACGTGCTGGGTGGAGAGCACGATCGAGGTGACCTCGACCGGCTCGTCGTTCTCGTAGCGGATCGAGACCTGGCTCTTTGCATCGGGTCCCAGTTTGGCGACCTCGCCCTCGCCCTTCTTACGGGCGGCGGAGAGGAGTTCGAGGATCTTGTGCGAATAGTAGATCGGAGCCGGCATCATATCCGGCGTCTCGCGGCAGGCATAACCGAACATGATGCCCTGGTCGCCCGCGCCCTCGTCGGTATCCGCGCTTTCCTTGTCCCGCGTCTCATGAGACTTGTCGACGCCCTGGGCGATGTCGGCCGACTGGGAGTGAAGAAGAACGTCGATCTTGGCGGTCTTCCAGTGGAAACCGTCCTGCTCGTAGCCGATGTCGCGGATCGCGCGCCGTGCCGCTGAGCGAATGCGACCGGCATTGACGACCTTCTCGCCCGCCTTGTTTTCCTTCATCAGGCTGTCAGGCAGGCGAACCTCGCCGGCGATCACGACACGGTTGGTCGTTGCGAGAGCCTCACATGCAATACGAACGTCCCACGGATTGGACTCCGTTTTGCGCGCTTCGCGATAGATGAGATCGACGATTTCATCGGAGATGCGGTCGCAGACCTTGTCGGGATGGCCTTCCGAAACGCTTTCGCTCGTAAAGATGTAATTGGCATGCGCCATTCAAATCGACTCCTGTCTTTCTGAAAATCATCACCGGCCGCGGCCGCGCATTTTCAAGCAGCGGCGACAAATCGGCCATACCGGCATGCCTTTGAAGCGATTGCTGAGCGAAGGTCAAGGCAGCGAAGACGCCAAAGCTCAAATATGCCATGAGGCACGACGACGCTTGGAAAGCTTCCAAAAGCGCGCTTTTGGACCGATTCTAGGCAGTTTAGCGGTTTTTGAGTATCCTCCGTAACCACTGCCTTACAAGGCTGGCGACTGGATGGTCAGTCGTCATCATCCTCGGCCAGAGAGCGCACCAATTCGACGACGCGACGTCGGACTTTCTGGTTTTCAATCTTTATGAAAGCCTTGTTGAGTTGCAGCCCTTCAGACGTCGAAAGAAAGTCGACGACGTAGTCGCCACCCTCCGGTTCGCTCATTCCAGCCACATGCTCGCCGCTAGCAGGAGCATCTTCGAAGAAAAACGAGACAGGAACCTTCAGGACCTCGGAAATGCGCTGCAGCCGGCTGGCGCCGATCCGATTCGTGCCCTTTTCGTATTTCTGGACCTGCTGAAACGTGATTCCGAGGGCCTCGCCGAGCTTCTCCTGGCTGAGGCTGAGCATTGTGCGGCGGAGCCGAACGCGCGAGCCGACATGGGTGTCGATTGGGTTAGGCTTCTTCTTGTTCACCGGCATCGCACGCCCTTGAGTTGCGTATTCGTCTTCGCAGAACCTTTAAATCCTTTCAAGTGCAAACTGGCAACCGGAAGACGACAGAAGACGCGCCGAGAGTAGTCTTTCCAACGCCCTTCGAAGGACTTGGCGCCGCGATGAATCCGAGTTGCGAATACCCGAACCTCGTCGGCGCCGAGCCGGATCATGCTGCAGCGAAGCATAAATTCGCGTCGGTTGAGCCAGACGCCCTTTATAGCTGTTCCAATCAGCGCTAGATGCACCTTACAAGCCATGCCAGCGACCGGCGTGGATCGTCATTAGAGCCGATGCTGCGGCACCTTGATGTCCCGAGGGTGCCCGGGGCGGGCAAAGCGGAAATGGTCGTACCCGCATCTTCGACGCGCGTCTTCCGCCGCGCGAAGCCTGTTCGCCCTTCGGCCGTCGTCTCGGTTCGAAAAGGAACGAAACGCTCCATGTCCAATCATCCCGACAGCTTCAAATGCCGCAAGACGCTCGACGTCGGCGGGAAACCTTACGCCTACTTCGACCTTAAGGAAGCCGAGAAGAACGGCCTCGATGGCATTTCCCGCCTTCCCTTCTCCATGAAGGTTCTCCTTGAAAACCTGCTGCGCAACGAGGACGGGCGCACGGTGACGAAGGAGGATATCCAGGCCGTCTCGAAATGGCTGGATGACAAGGGCAAGGCCGGCTACGAAATCGCCTATCGTCCCGCCCGCGTTCTGATGCAGGACTTCACCGGCGTTCCGGCCGTGGTTGATCTCGCCGCCATGCGTGATGCAACCAAGCAGCTCGGCGCAGATCCCAAGAAGGTGAACCCGCTGGTTCCGGTCGATCTCGTCATCGACCACTCGGTCATGGTCGACTATTTCGCCACGTCCGACGCTTTCGAGAAGAACGTTGACGCCGAATACGGGCGCAACAAGGAGCGCTACCAGTTCCTGCGCTGGGGTTCGGAAGCCTTCCAGAACTTCCGCGTTGTGCCGCCCGGCACCGGCATCTGCCACCAGGTGAATCTGGAGTATCTCGGCCAGACCGTGTGGACACGTGAGATTGACGGTGAAACCGTCGCCTATCCCGATACACTCGTCGGCACCGACTCGCACACCACGATGATCAACGGCCTCTCGGTTCTCGGCTGGGGCGTCGGCGGCATCGAGGCCGAGGCTGCCATGCTCGGTCAGCCGATCTCGATGATGATTCCGGAAGTGATCGGCTTCAGGCTCGAAGGCTCGCTGCCGGAAGGCACCACCGCGACCGACCTCGTGCTTACGGTCACCGAAATGCTGCGCAAGAAGGGCGTCGTCGGCAAGTTCGTCGAGTTCTTTGGCCCGGGCCTTTCGAACCTGACGCTGGAAGACCAGGCGACCATCGCCAACATGGCTCCGGAATACGGCGCAACCTGCGGCTTCTTCCCGATCGACAAGGACACCCTTGCCTATCTCGAAGCGACCGGACGCGAAAAGGATCGCATTGCGCTGGTGGAGGCTTACGGTCAGGCTCAGGGAATGTTCCGCGAGGACTCGACGCCGGATCCGATCTTCACCGATACGCTGGAGCTCGATCTTTCGACGGTGGTGCCTTCGCTCGCCGGTCCAAAGCGTCCGCAGGATCGCGTGGCGCTGACTGATGCGGCTCCGGCCTTCCACAAGGCGCTGGACGAAATCACGGGTGGACGGAAGAAGGACGACAACCCGGAATCGTCAGGCGATTCGCGCTTCATGGATGAAGGCGCGACACTGCCGAACGAGGTGCCGGGCGACATCGCCTATCGACACGACGTGGAAGGCGCCTCTCACGGCCTCTCCCATGGCGACGTAGTGATCGCCGCGATCACCTCCTGCACCAACACGTCTAACCCGAACGTGCTCGTCGCGGCGGGTCTCGTCGCCCGAAAGGCGTTCGAGAAGGGCCTGACGGTGAAGCCGTGGGTGAAGACGTCACTCGCGCCAGGCTCGCAGGTTGTGACCGAATATCTCGAAAAGTCTGGTCTCCAGACCGATCTCGACAAGATGGGCTTCAATCTCGTTGGCTACGGCTGCACGACCTGCATCGGCAATTCCGGCCCGCTGCCGGAGCCGATCTCTGAAGCGATCAACGAGAACGATCTCGTCGCCTGCTCGGTGCTCTCGGGTAACCGCAACTTCGAAGGCCGCGTGAACCCGGACGTTCGCGCGAACTATCTCGCCTCGCCGCCGCTCGTCGTCGCCTATGCGATCGCCGGCACGATGTTCAAGGACATCACCAAGGAGCCGCTCGGGCAGGACAAGGACGGCAATGATGTCTATCTCAGCGACATCTGGCCGACGACGCACGAGATCGCGGAGATCGTCCGCGAGACGGTGACCCGCGACATGTTCGAGGATCGCTATGCCGATGTCTTCAAGGGCGATGAGCACTGGCAGAAGATCGACGTCTCTGGCGGCCTTACCTACGATTGGGACGACACCTCCACCTATGTCCAGAACCCGCCCTATTTCGACGGGATGGACCAGGAGCCGAAGCCGGTCGAGGACATCAAGGGTGCCCGCATCCTGGGCCTCTTCGCCGATTCGATCACGACCGACCACATCTCCCCGGCAGGCTCGATCAAGAAGGACGGTCCGGCGGGCGAATATCTCGTCAGCCATCAGGTGCGGCCGATCGACTTCAATTCCTATGGTGCCCGGCGCGGCAACCATCAGGTTATGATGCGCGGCACCTTCGCCAATATCCGTATCAAGAACCAGATGGTTCCGGGCGTCGAAGGCGGCGTGACGATCCACCATCCGTCCGGCGAGCAGATGCCGATCTACGACGCGGCGATGAAGTATCAGGACGAGGGCGTGCCGCTCGTCGTCTTCGCAGGCAAGGAATACGGCACCGGCTCCTCGCGTGACTGGGCAGCCAAGGGTACGATCCTCTTGGGCGTGAAGGCCGTCATCGCCGAAAGCTTCGAGCGCATTCACCGCTCGAACCTCGTCGGCATGGGCGTCGTCCCATTCGTCTTCGCCGAGGAAGGTCAATCGTGGGAGAAGCTCGGCCTCAAGGGCGACGAGAAGGTGACCATCGAAGGCCTGACGGACATCAAGCCGCGTCAGGAAATGGAAGCCGTAATCGAGAGCGCCGACGGATCGAAGCAGACGATCAAGATCAAGACGCGCATCGATACCGACGACGAGCTCTCTTACTACAAGAACGGCGGCATCCTTCACTACGTGCTGCGCCAGCTCGCAGCCTGAGGTCAGGCGCTGCCTTAACCAATCGAAAGCCGCCGGACTTCTTGTCCGGCGGCTTTTTCACGTCAGACAGCGAGACGAGGAATTGCTGCTCACATTTTAATCACGCTCGCGTCGCGCGATCGTTTTTCGCCTCACCCTGACGTGACTGGCTCGGTGGCGATCAGGTTCCTATCATATTGCCGATAGGCGGCTAAGCGCCGTAAACGCCATGTAATCCTCGAAGGTTTGACGACAGCTTTGCACAGTTGCGGTTTTCCATCGGCTCGACTTCAAGAGCCAGCCTCGGCATCATCAGCCGTCTGGAAACCGGTTTTCCTGCTGGTCATCTTCCTAGCGATGGTTACGGCTCACTCTTCGTTTGCGCAGGAACCAGAGAGCGCGGAAGAAGGCTCGCGCGTTGCGCATGTGGTGGAGCTTTTCACAAGCCAGGGCTGCAGTTCCTGTCAGCAGGCGGAGACGGCTTTGTCCGATCTCTCCGAGCGACCCGGTGTTCTCGCCCTAGCCTATCATGTCGACTATTGGGACTATATCGGCTGGCGCGACACCTATGGCTCGCCCGAAAATACGGCGCGGCAACAGGCCTATGGCGAGAGCTTCAACCTCTCGACGCTCTTTACGCCCCAGATGATCGTCGACGGCCGCAGACAGATCGTCGGGGCCAAGTCCGAAGACGTTGTCGAGCTTCTCCAGACCCTATCAGCAATCGATACAGACGGTGGTGCATCCGTCTCGGCCCGCATCGTCGGAGACAACCTGAAAATCCGAGCCAGCATGTCCCAGCCGATCGGCGACGGATCACTGCCGGTGCTGATTGTCGTCACCTATGACGCACGCTCGAAGACTGAAATCACGCGCGGCGAGAACCTCGGATCGACGCTCGTCGAGACCAACCCGGTTCGTGACTGGCGAATTATGGGTGCATGGTCCGGCGAGCCGATGAAGATCAGCCTGCCAATCTCCACCCTGACAACGGGTGCCAACGGCGAGAACGGTTGCGCCGTCTTCATCCAGCTGATGTCGCAAACTGGCGAACCGGGACCAATTCTTTCGGCGACCCGGCTCGATCTCAGCGCCCACGACTGACGATCCCACTGCGCCTCGACCTTGTTAGCCCGGCAGCATACCCGGCCGCGCCGTGACGTCTTTGAAAGGATTTGTCGGCACCCCTATTTCCATGTCACCATGCTGTCATAGTCTGGCTCGAACTCTCTGATCCCCTGGCTTTGTTGAGAAGCCAACGAGCCATCCCTGATTTCCAGCGCGAAGTGCAACACCCCAGAGCCGATGTATGATCGGCTCGGTTGTCCAGACCAATTGGAGTGTTGCGTTGCCATCCTACGTCCATCTTTCATCTCTCGAAAGAG
>NZ_JBEHWS010000015.1:0-111659 GCF_040239565.1 Fulvimarina thalattae | reverse complement strand
CCACAGGGTAAAGGGAGCCAGGATCGTCTGCCCGCACCGGGCGACGCTCAATCAGAACGTGATCTTCCTTATGAAATCCGTGAACGAAGAGACAGGCGCCCTCCCGCGGAAGCGGGTTCGTTCTCGGCCGCAGAGCGGAAATGATTTCCCAGTCTTGCTCCGAATGCATCATCAGCATCGCACAGCTTGACCCAACTACCAGATCCTCGTGCTCAAACTCGCTAATCGGATATTGCTCAGATCCGGTTGCACCCAAACGACGCGTTCGGCATCGGACGCGTCAGTTCATCCAGACGAGCGCATCGTCGTCTTCCATCGCTTCGCTCGCAGCTTGCAGGCTTCGAAGATCCAGCGCCCGAGCCGGGCGAGGCCGGTCGATCGGAAGTTGGGTCCGCACGGCCCCGGTGGGCACCCTGTTTTGAAGGCTTCGCCTGCGCAGTGCATTCAGCGGTCGCATGGCTTGTGTGAAGAGGTACCCACCATGGTCGACGGTTTTTCCTGTGAGAGCCGAGGCGATCGCACATCCAAGGAGCCGCGCCACCGGAGGCGGGAAGGCGTTGGCGATTTGTTTGTAGACCGCGACGTGTCCTCCGGCGAAGGGCCACAGGGACGGGAAGCCCTGAAGCCTGGCGCACATCGCGTTCGTGATCTCGACGGGTCCTTCGTGGTCTTTCTTCGGAAGCTCCCGTCCAATCCGGGTTCCGACGAACCCCATCTCTTCCCAGACCTCCCGCGCGTGCTGCTGACCGAGATCCGCCCCGCACTTCTTGTCGCTGCCACCAGTCAGTGTAGGCGCCGGAACGGCCATGCCCGCCAGATCTTCTTCCGACGGGTTCCAGCCTTTGGCGCGGAAGAAGTCGAGCAATTCACCGTCGACAGTCAGGGGCTCGGACACATAGTGAGGAACGGTCGCGGTCGGCCAGACGAAGCGCGCCATGACATCTCTGTCCCGGAAGCCGACGAGGATTGAGCGGACCCGGTTCTGCGCCACACCGAAATGCGTCGCGGTGACCTTCCGCCACTCGGTCGTATAACCCATCCGCTTCAGACGGGCCTGAATCTGAAAGCGGTCGTAATCGAACGGTGCATGGAACAGCCCCTCGACGTTCTCGATGAGGATCGATCGGGGCTTCACGTGCCCGACCAGACGCAGAAACTCCGGGAACATGTCGCGCTTGTCCGAAGAGCCGCCTCTCTCGCCTGAAATTGAGAAGGGCTGGCATGGCGGACCGCCAGAAAGGAGATCGATCGGACCGAGTTCGGCTCGATTGGGTTTGTAAGAGCGCACGTCCGTTTCGATAACATGCTCGCTCCCGAAAGCAGCGCGCAGCGTTTCGCAGGCATGGGGCAGGTATTCGACGAGCGCAGCGTGACGGAATCCGGCCTGTGCGAGCCCAGCCGCCATGCCGCCTGCGCCCGCAAAGAGTTCGAGAGCGGTTAAGTCATGCTTGTACGGGTGCTCGAGACAACCGAGTTTCGAAGCGGGACGAGCGACGAAAGCTGCGGACTGAGTGGCACTCGTGTAGTCCTCCTTGCTTTCGGGTTCGGCGTGATCTTCCTCCGTGACCTCAAGCGCGACCGCAAAATCGCCGTCCGCCCAGCGTCTCAGCTTCCCAACGGGCGAACCTGCGTCGCCGTCTTCGCCGATAAGGTAGGATGCGATCGGTAGAAGACGTGCAGCCTCCGAAGCAAACTTGCCCCGATCCTCGTCCGAGCATTCCGGAGAGAGAACGGCCTGCTCCAGCGCCTCGATCTCCGACATGAGACGGTCGGCGCCGCTGCGGGCCGCGCGCTTCAATACGCTGGCCGCCGTCTTCGGCTGATCGGGAACGGTCCCGCGCAGAACGCGGCGTACTTCCCTCGCGGTCAGGGACCGACCGGAAGCAATCGCGACGAGAGCCTGCTCGCGAGCCTCCACTTCCGCCTCTGCGATCAGGACGACGACACTCGGCGAGACCTTGCGCTTCAGAAGCATCTTTCGATGATCCGCCAGGACCGTATGAGCCTTTCGGAAGCCAAGAGCGGTTCGCGGATCGAGTTCGCACTCCTGTCGAACCCAGCTCGAGAAGGTGCCGCGCAGCAGTTCCGCCGCCTCCTCGAACTTCGCTCCGAGTTCGAAGACGTCCTCCAGCGCTCGGCCATTGGCGTTCTTCGCGCATTTGGCGATCGCACGCAGGCGTTGGCATTCCTGCTTCGAAGGCCGAACATTGGTTTGCGGTTCCGTCTTCGTCATCACCCATCCTCCGTGTGGTCGAAGGACGGTCTACCCTTCCGGGTTTGAACACCCGGAGAACGCGTTCGCTCAAATGCCGAGGACTTCGGCTTTTACAGAAAGGCAAATCGGAACTCGTCGCCCTCGTCTGTGCGGCCGTAGGCGTCAGCTACGGCCGTGTCTGTCGTCCTCTGGTCCGTTTGCACTTCGCCATCTTGGCGAAGTCGAGACCGCGGAACACCGAGTAGTCGATGGACGGATTGAGCGGTAGCCTTGCAAGCTCCCGGGCGCGCGTTTCGGTGATCGTCTTGTAGCCATAGCCCTCGTGCTCATCGACACTGATGGCATGGCCGGACTGAAACCTGCTGTCGCGCGGGTTGATCCCGGCGTCGCGCATGTCCTCGATCTGCCCGCCGCGCAGCGAATGGAAGACCTCCTTGCGGCTCTTCTCGACACCCGCCCGCTCGAACAGTCGCCCCATGTAGGACGAGGCGCTCTTGCTCGGATCGGCAAGGCGCATGAGTTCGGGAAACAGGAAAGCGTCGCCCAGCCCCTTCGCCCAATGCACGAAGCCGATCTCATCGAGAAAGTCGTTGAGAACGAAGAAGCTCGTGCTCGCATTCGTTTTGTACGGGACGCGCTTCCAGACGCCGTTGATCTGCGTGATCCCGGATGTCTGCGCGACGTGAACGCCGTGATACTTCTCGCGGAAGTCGTGACCTTTCAGGTGAATGAGCAGGCCGAGACGTCGTCCGGTCAAGTGCCCAAGCAGCGGAAGAAGGGCATTGTCGAGAAGCCCGCTCTCGACGCCGACCTTGAAGATCGCGGAAATCTTTTCCGCACTCAAAGGCTCGGCCGAGACGGGAGGTGCGGCCGTGTTCGGCCACCAGACCCGAACATGCGTGAACGGGTTGTGGTAGCCGAGCGTCGCGGACTTGTAGCCGATCATCGTCTTGACGATGCTGACATAGCCCTCCTGAAGCGCCTTGCGCGCCAGCGGCTTGGCGTGGAGATCGCGGTTGCGGTCGATGATCTCGCGCGCCGTCATATGCTTTGGACGTTCCGCGACGCTGGCGGGCCAGAAGGTCAGGAGACTGATATAGGCCTGGAGGTCGGACCCATCATAGGTGTCGACGGGATGGTCTCCGATCAGCTCAATGAAGAGGTCCCGCCGAAAGCGGGCTGTCTTGAGATCCTTGTTCTTACCCCCGGAAGCGTCCGCCCGGGCCGCCAGATAGTCGTCAGAGACTTCACTGAAGAGCGGCATTGTCGAGGCCGGACGCGGCACGAAACGTCGATCAAGCTTGAATGCAGGGACCTTCTGTCCGTGCTCGTCCAGCAGGTCCTGCATTTGTAAGGGCGTCGACAAACTCTGCCGAGCGTCGGTCATCGTCTGCGGAACGGCCGCCGCGGGAGTTGCGATTGCCGGAGCGGCAGACTGCGATGGCGTCTGAGACGCTGGCGTCGCATCGACAGACTTGATCGCGGCTGCGGACGTTTCCGTGCCCATCAGCTTGGCAACGTACTTCTCCTTCAGCATGTCCGCATTGTCGGCAATGACTGGATTGCCTTCGGAGCCTTTGGCGATCTCACGTCCGATGTTGACCAGGCCGCGCCATCCCTCGAACGCGGCCTCCTGGTCTGGATTCGGACGAGGAGGCTCACCAGCGATGAAGGAGTGATGCGCCTTCAGCCATCCGCGCATCTCGACCAATGCTTCCTCTGGAGTTTCTCCGGAAATGGTCGGCGTTTTGTCCTCAACTTGCGCGCCGTCCTCATCTTTGCCTTCAGCCAACCGTCTGCCCCTCAACTCCTCGAACCGCCCCCGTGCGTGAGCTGCAAGGAGGTCGGCTTTGCGCCGTGCCTCGCGCGCCGAACAGGCCCCGAGACTGATCCGGATCGGCGGCCTCGAGCGACCGCCACCCAGATCCTTCGGAAGGCGGACCTGGAAGAGATAGATCGTCCCGGACCGGACGAGATAGGGACCCGCCCCGCGTCGATTGACGTCCGATTCGGTCCGCCTCGGTAATCCTCGACGCGATACACGGCACGATACACCGGACGATACACCAGCCAAAACCGACATTCCCACACTCCCGAAACGGGTGTGTCGACCGGGTCGAATGCGTGAATCAGCGGGATTTTAAGTGGCGGAGAGTGGAAAATCCGTGGCGGAGAGGAAGGGATTCGAACCCTCGATACCGTTTCCGGTATACTCCCTTAGCAGGGGAGCGCCTTCGACCACTCGGCCACCTCTCCGGGATCCCTCATAAGCGCTAGACGGGATTCGACGCAACCCCGGTGACGCGGGTTTGGATGGTTGTTCTTACCCGCGTGGATATTCGCCCGGGCAGGTGTCGACCGGTGGACTGCTAAACCGTGGCGCGGCAGGCTCTCGAAAGCCAATTGGGAGAGGCTCTTGAGACGCATGGAAGCGATCTAGTTCCAGCGGCATGCGAATTACGAGCATTTCGCCTGAAAAGCCGCATGATAATTCTTCAAATCGGGACGTGGTTCTTCGAGGCTTTTTCGGATCGCCGGCGTCGGCAACTCAGCGGACGACGCTTGGATCGTGCTGGAACGACGGGTCGGACGGGCCAAGTGCGTGTACTCAGGCGTTCGGGAGAGGCGGCCTTGTGATCCGATTCTCGCCACCATATCCGCGCTTGATTTCGATATGGAACACCATAGGACAGCTTTTTATTGAGCATCGGCCTGACGCTTCTCATCAGATGAAGCAGTTTCGGGCGCATGGCTTCGGGAAAATCCCCTCTCGCGCTTTTCAACCGAGATGGAGTGACCTTTATGGGGGCAAGAAGGCGAACCGGCAGAACTTTGCACGATAGATCGAGGTGGGCGGACCATGGACGAAGGCGAAACCGCGCTCGTGCTCTTTTCCGGAGGGCAGGATTCGACCAGTTGCCTTGCCTGGGCGCTTGAGCGGTTTGGCCATGTAGAGACCATCGGCTTCGAATACGGTCAGCGGCATTCGATCGAACTTGATATCCGCCCACATGTTCTGGACCGTCTGAAAACGGTCTTTCCTCTATGGGGCGAGAGGCTGGGGCCCGACCATGTGATCGAGATCGACGCGCTCGGAAAAATCAGCGAGACCGCGCTGACGCGCGACGCCGAGATCACGATGCAGGCGAACGGTTTGCCGAACACCTTCGTGCCGGGCCGCAATCTCCTCTTCTTCACATTCGCGGGAGCTGTCGCCTATCGTCGTGGTCTCAAGCACATCGTCGCCGGGGTCTGCGAGACCGATTATTCCGGCTATCCCGATTGCCGGGACAATACGGTGAAGGCGATGCAGCTGGCGCTCAATCTCGGCATGGAAGCGCGCTTCGTTCTCGACACGCCGCTGATGTGGCTCGACAAGGCCGAGACCTGGGCGCTTGCCGAACGGCTCGGCGGCGAAGCGCTGGTCGATCTCGTGCGCCAGGACACTCATACCTGCTATCACGGCGACCGGGAGCATTTTCACGACTGGGGCTATGGCTGCGGCGCTTGCCCGGCCTGCGATCTCAGGGCGAAGGGTTGGGAGACTTACCGCAAACGCGCTTCAAGCGGTGACGAGAGCAGGACGGGCTGATGGCATCGCGTACGACGCTCAACGCAGACAATCTGGAAGCGCTTGGCGCAAAACGTCTCGCCGAGCTTCTCATCGAGATTTCGACAGGCGATGCGACCGCCAAACGGCGTCTTCGGCTGGAGCTCGCCCATGAAGCCAGCCCGCAAAGCGCGGCGCACGAAATTCGCAAACGGCTGACGGCGATCGCCAACGCGAAGTCTCGGGTCGGCTGGCGCAAGCGCAAGGATCTCGTGAAGGACCTCGAAGGCCAGCGACACGCCATCGTCGACACGCTGGGCCCCAGCGATCCGGCCGAGGCGCTCGACCTTCTGTGGCGCTATCTGGCCCTGGCAAACGGCATTTTCGAGCGCACGGATGATGGTTCGGGCACCGTCATGGCTGAATTCGGCAAGGCGATCGACGATCTGGTCGCGCTTGCGGTACGCGTTTCTCCGCCGCCGGAAACCCTTGCCGGGCAGGTCTTCACAGCGCTGACCGAAAACGATCATGGCCAGTTCGACGATCTGATCGAAAAACTTGCGCCGGTGCTCGGCAGCAAGGGCTTGGCGGCGCTCAAGGCGAAGGTGCTCGACTGGGCGAATGAACCCGTCGACCGTAAGCCCGATGCGCAGCGCCGCATCGTCGCCTACTCGCTGAACGGCCCGATGTACGAGGACGAGTTCGAGGCTTTCAGCAAGCGCCATCGCAGCGACACCGCGCTGCGCGCCATTGCCGATGCCGAAGGAGATGTCGACGATTTCGTCGCCCGACATTCCGAACTCGAACGCACGGTGCCGAGTGTCGCGGCGGAAATCGCGGACCGGCTGCTTCAGGCTGGTCGATCGGAAGACGCGCTGGAGGCGCTTTCCGGGGTGTTGGAAAGCCCGGAGGAGATCGTTACCGATTTCATCGAACCGGAGTGGGAAGCAGCCTATATCGCGGCGCTCCAAGCGGCCGGCAGGCCGGCGGACGCCCAGGCTTTCCGCTGGCTCTGTTTCGAGAAGCGCCTCGATGTGCAGATGCTGAAAGACTACATCGCACGGCTGCCGGAATTCGAGGATGTCGAGACCGAGGCCAAGGTGCTGGCTTCAGTCGGCGACCGGGAAGACCCGCACGATGCGCTCGGATTCTTCATCGAATGGCCGGACCTGAAGCGCTCTGCCGATCTCGTGCTTGATCCCGAACGCGCATGGAACGGCGATCTCTACCATCTGCTCACACCGGCTAGCGAACGACTGTCACCCTCCCATCCGCTGGCGGCAACCCGGCTCCTGCGCGCGATGATCGATTTCACGCTCGATGAGGGCAGGTCGAGCCGCTACAAGCATGCCGCCCGGCATCTTGGAGAATGTGAACGACTGGCAGCGGAAATCGCCGATTTCGGCTTCATGGAAGATCATGCCGCCTTCGTCGAGCGGCTCCGGCAGGTGCATGGCCGCAAACGCGGCTTCTGGAACCGGGTTGACGATTAGGCCGCCGGAGCCCTGTGCTCTGCCCTTCGGATCAGTCGGTTCTCAGACCGTCAGGTGACGGCGGACATCGTCCCGGTCGAGATCGCTTGCGACACCGCGGTGAACGACCTCGCCGCGATCGAGGATGGCGATTTCGTCGGCGAGTTCGCGGCAGAAATCGAGATACTGTTCGACGAGCAGGATCGTCATGCCGAACTCGTCGCGCAGGAAGCGGATCGCCTTTCCGATATCCTTGATGATCGAGGGCTGAATGCCTTCGGTCGGCTCGTCGAGCACCAGAAGCTTGGGCCGTGTGACCAGCGCCCGGCCGATGGCAAGCTGCTGCTGCTGGCCGCCGGAAAGGTCGCCGCCGCGCCGGGACAGCATATCCTTCAGCACGGGAAAGAGCTCGTAGACATGGTCGGGCACGCTCTTGTCGCTTTTGAGCGGGGCAAAGCCGGTCTGGAGATTTTCCTTCACCGTGAGCAGCGGGAAGATTTCGCGGCCCTGGGGCACGAAACCGATGCCTTTGCGTATACGCGCATAAGGTGCCGCTTTTCCAAGCTTCTGATCCTCCAGCAGGATCTCGCCGCGACGGATCGACTGCTGGCCGATGATCGCCCGCAGGAGCGAGGTCTTTCCGACACCGTTGCGTCCGAGAACGCAGGTGATCTTGCCGGTCTTCGCTTCGAGCGAGACGTTCCGCAGCGCCTGCGCAGCGCCGTAATAGAGATCGACATTGGAGACGGTCAGCATGTTCTCGTCCTCATAGGGGGCGCTGTCGCACATTCTTCGGTTCGAGGGCATCGCGGAGCTGAACCAGCGCGCCCCGCTGTTCGAGGTTTGAACTCCCCCGTCGATTGATCATCATGCTCGTGGCCTCGATCAGGTCGTCGCGCTCCTTCGGGCCGAGGGTCTGCCGCAAAAGAGGAGTCAGCGCACGCATGACACCGCGAAAGTCGTAGCTGTGCCGAGAAGCCCAGCGGGCAAAGATCACGGTTTCCTCAGCATCCGGATCGTCCGCCACGTCCTTCAGCCATCTCGCAATTGCCTGTTCGTCTTCGTCGGTTAGGGGACGGCCCGCCTCGATGGCTGCTACGAGGACGACTGCCGCAGCAGTGCGGGGATCGTCGATCGCCGTCAGGGAGGCCTTGTTCGCCTTGGCGCGAAATCGACTGCGGCGATAGGCACCGCGCATGCGTCCGGCCGCATCGCCGATTTCCCCGGCCACTTCGCGCGCTGCCTTGAAGCGCCACCACCAGATACCGACGAAAGCAAGCGCCCCGATCAGAATTCCCAGTATGTGCATTTCAGACTGCCTCTTCATCCTTCTATCGCGATGAAGTGGCCTATATCGACGTGGACAGGTTGTGCAATAGAAACCCTCGGTTCCTGAAGCCTGAAAGGTGCGAGACATCATCGGCCCAGATAAACCTCGATCACGCGCTCGTCGTTCGAGACATGGTCGAGCGATCCTTCAGACAAAACCGTACCCTCGTGCAGGCAGGTCACCTTTACGCCGAGCATGCGCACGAAATGCATGTCGTGCTCGACCACGACGACCGAGCGCGTCTCGGAAATCTTGCGCAGGAGGCGCGCGGTCTCTTCCGTTTCGGCGTCCGTCATGCCGGCGACCGGCTCATCGACGAGAAGGAGTTCGGGGTCCTGGGCGAGAAGCATGCCGATCTCGAGCCACTGCTTCTGGCCGTGGGAAAGTTCGGCGGCCCTCGCGTGACGCCTGTCTTTGAGCCGCGTCTCTTCGAGAATATTCTCGACCAGATCGCGCTCCCTGCCGCTCTTGCGATGAAACAGCGTCTTCAGGACGGAGCGCGAACCGTCCATCGAAAGCCGGAGATTATCCTCGATCGTCAGGCTCTCGAAGACGGTCGGCTTCTGGAACTTGCGACCGATGCCCATGGAGGCGATCGCCGCCTCGTCGTATTTCGTAAGATCGACATCCCCGGCGAAATAGACATCGCCGCTATCGGGCTGCGTCTTGCCGGTGATGATATCCATCATCGTCGTCTTACCGGCACCATTAGGGCCAATGATCGCGCGCATTTCGCCGCGCTGGACGACGAGCGAAAGATTGTTGATCGCCTTGAAGCCGTCGAAGGTCTTGTTGACGCCGTCGAGATAGAGAAGCGTCTCGCGGCGGGCGCCGAGCCGCTTTTCCTTTTCGATACGCTCGTTGCGAAGCTGGGTTGCATAAGGATGTGGCGAGACGACCGGCTCTTCAACGGGTACCGGTTCTCCGTCGCTCTCCGAGATTTGCGGAGCGGATGGAGCAAAATCGGGCGAAGCCGCGTCCGCCGGCGACTTCCATTCCGGCGCGGCCATTGGCCCCTCGTCCGCATCCGGTTCTGTCGCCGGCGGAGCGCTCAGGCCCCCGCCTGTCGCTTCTTGAGTTGCAGTCGTATCGTCTTGGCCCTGGGGTTCTTCCAGGGTCTTGGCCTGTTCGGCCGCTTCCCGGCGTGCTGTGAAATGGTCGGTCATGGTCATTCCGCCGGGCTTGGCGCGGGCTCGGTCGTCCCCTCGCCCTTTTCACGTTCCTTCGACGCCCTCCGCTCTTTCCATCCGTTCCAGCCATGATCGATCGTCCCGATGATCCCGCGCGGCAGAAAGATGGTCACGAAGACGAAGAGCCCACCCAGAACAAAAAGCCAGAATTCGGGCGCGATCGATGTGAAGATCGTCTTGCCATAATTGACGAGAAGCGCACCGAGAATCGGGCCGATCAGCGTTCCGCGCCCGCCGACGGCGGCCCAGACGACGATCTCGATCGAATTGACCGGATCGAATTCGCCCGGATTGATGATGCCGACCTGGGGTACGTAGAGAGCACCCGCGATTCCCGCCATCACGGCAGACACCGTGAAGCCGAAGAGTTTCACATATTCCGGTCGCCAACCGATGAAGCGCGTTCGGCTTTCGGCATCGCGGACCGCGATCATCAGATTGCCAAGCTTGGATCGCGTGATCGCTCCGACCACGATGACGCCGAGTGCGAGCGCGATGCAGCTTGCGGCGAACAGCGATGCTCGGGTTTCCGGCGCCTGAATCGAGAAGCCGAGAATATCCTTGAAGTCGGTGAGGCCGTTATTGCCGCCAAAGCCCATGTCGTTTCGAAAGAAGGCGAGCAGCAGGGCGTAAGTCATCGCTTGGGTGATGATCGAAAGATAGACGCCGGTGACGCGCGATCGGAAAGCGAAGAAGCCGAAGACGAAGGCGAGCAGGCCCGGCGCGACCATCACCATCAATGCCGCGAACCAGAACTGGTCGAAGCCATACCAGTACCAAGGCAGTTCCTGCCAGTTCAGGAAGACCATGAAGTCCGGCAGGACTGGGTCACCATAAACGCCGCGCGAGCCGATCTGCCGCATCAGATACATGCCCATCGCATAGCCGCCGAGCGCGAAGAAGGCCCCGTGGCCGAGCGAGAGGATGCCGAGATAGCCCCAGACGAGATCGAGCGAGAGGGCGAGCAGCGCGTAGCAGATATATTTGCCGATCAGCGGCACGGCGTAGGATGGTACATGCAACGGATGGGAGCGCGGGAGCCAAAGGCTTGCCATCGGTACCAGAATCGCGGCCGCGACAAGCAACACGACGAGGAACCAGACACGCGGCCCGAGATACTTGGCGAAAATCATGCGTCGACGAAGCGTCCCTTTTGCGCGAACAGGCCGCGAGGCCGCTTTTGAATGAAGAGGATGATGATCACGAGCACGACGATCTTGCCGAGAACCGCGCCGGCATACGGCTCGAGGAACTTGTTGATGACGCCGAGGCTCATGGCGCCGACGAGCGTACCCCAGAGATTACCGACCCCGCCGAAGACAACGACCATGAAGCTGTCGATGATGTAGCCCTGGCCGAGATTGGGAGACACGTTGTCGATCTGGCTGAGCGCGACGCCCGCGATGCCTGCAATTCCGGAGCCAAGCGCGAAGGTCATCGCATCGACCCAGGGCGTGCGGATGCCCATGGCGGAAGCCATTTGCCGGTTCTGGGTGACCGCCCGCATCTGAAGGCCGAGCACGGTCTTGTTGAGAACGAGCAGCAGGCCCGCAAAGACGACCAGCGCGAAAATGATGATCCAGAGCCTGTTCCAGGTCACCGACATCAGGCCAACCTCGAAGGCGCCAGACATCCAGTCGGGATTGCCGACCTCGCGATTCGTCGGGCCGAAGATCGTGCGGACGGCCTGTTGCAGGATCAGCGAGACGCCGAAGGTTGCGAGCAGGGTTTCAAGCGGTCGCCCGTAAAGGAAGCGGATGAGCCCGCGCTCCATGATGAGCCCGACGAGGCCGGAAACCAGGAAGGCGAGCGGCAGGGCGATCGCCAGCGACCACGCGAACAGGTCCGGCGTATGGGTGCGGATCAGATCCTGCACGACGAAGGTCGTGTAGGCGCCCAGCATCACCATCTCGCCATGGGCCATGTTGATGACGCCCATCACACCGAAGGTGATGGCAAGGCCTATCGCGGCGAGAAGCAGCACCGAGCCGAGGGAGAGGCCGTACCAGATGTTCTGCGCCTGATTCCAGAAGTTGATGTTGGACTGGATCTGCGCGACTGCCGAAGTGGCGGCGACCCGCGCCGCGTCGTCTTCGGTGGAGGCCGCAAAGGCATTGAGATAGGTCTGGGCCTGCCGGTCGCCGCGCTGGGCGAGGACGCTCGTGACCTCCGCCTTTTCCTCGTCGGGTCGATCCGATTGCAGGATCGCGGCGGCACGGGCCTGCTCCATGGCGGAGCGTATCGATGGATCCTCTTCGGCTTCGATCGCCGCGTCGAGCGGCTCGATCATGTCCGGGTTCGCTTCGCCGAACAGCGTATTGGCCGCGCGCATGCGCTGAGCGGGATTGTCGGATCTGAGGGTCAGCGAGCCGAGCGCGCCGGTCACGGCGTTGCGGATCGAATTCTTGACGCGGACCTTTTTCATATCGCCGCGAGGAGCGGTGCCGACGTCCTCGCCGGTATAGGGATCTGTCAGAGCGTAGTTGTCGCCTTCACGAGCCGCAATGAAGACAGCTTCATCGCTCTCGCGCCAATAGAGATCGCCCTCGCGGAGCGCCCGAAGCGCGCGGGCGACCGCCGGATCGCCGGTCGCCGCGAGGCGTGAGATCACCTCTTCGGTGTCGTCGTAGCTCTGTTTGCCGCCGAAGTCCTGAATGATCGCGGCCGGTTCCGGTGCGGCTTGCTCAGCACTTGCGGCAGAGGATGGCTCCTCGGCAGGTACGGCATCCTGCGCGCTCGCGAGGTTTGCCGACACAGAGAACAGGGCCGCGCAAAACATGAACGCGGCAAGCCTGCGGATCAAGGTGATCATGAAGCAACGAGCCAAGTGGTTTCGGTCATTTCAAGTGGGCGGCCACCCCATGGTGCCCGAGTGGCCGCCCAGATACGCGTCAGTCTTGGGAGGAAATTGACGCGTCTATCTTCGAGATAGCGACGACTTAGTTCGTCGAGGTCTCGTCCGTTTCGGCCGCCGGTTCTTCCGACGGAGCCTCGGCACCCGCACCACCGCAGCTTTCGGTGTCGGTGTTGTAGTTGCCGCAATTGATCGGATCGGTCCAATCGGCCATCAGCACCTTGGATTCCGGCAGGAAGTCGGACCACGCATCGCCTTCGACGACGTCATCGGTTTCCGAAACGATGTCGAACTGACCTTCGTCGTTGATCTCGCCGATCAGGACGGGCTTGGAGATGTAGTGGTTCTTGCCCATGACGGAGGTGCCGCCCGACAGGTTGGCCTGCTCGATGCCCGGCAGAGCGTCGATGACGGCGTCCGCATCGGTGGTACCGGCCTCTTCAACGGCCTTCACCCACATGTTGAAGCCGATGTAATGGGCTTCCATCGGATCGTTGGTGACACGGTCTTCGCTGCCGATGAATTCATGCCACTTGGCGATGAAGTCCTCGTTCTCGGGCGTATCGACGCTCATGAAGTAGTTCCAGGCGGCGAGATGGCCGACCAGCGGGCCCGTATCGATGCCGGCGAGTTCTTCCTCACCCACCGAGAAGGCGACGACCGGAATATCGGTCGCTTCGATGCCCTGGTTGGCGAGCTCTTTGTAGAACGGCACGTTGGCATCGCCGTTGACCGTCGAGACCACGGCGGCCTTCTTGCCGGATGAGCCGAATTCCTTGATGCGCGAGACTTCAGTCTGCCAATCGGAGAAACCGAACGGAGTATAATTGACGAGGATGTCCTCGGCAGCGACGCCCTTGTCCTTCAGATACTGCTCGAGGATCTTGTTGGTCGTGCGCGGATAGACGTAGTCGGTGCCTTCCAGCACCCAGCGCTCGACGCCTTCTTCCATCAGATAGTCGACGGCCGGGATCGCCTGGGTGTTAGGCGCCGCGCCGGTGTAGAAGATGTTGCGCGAGGACTCTTCACCCTCGAACTGCACCGGATAGAAGACGACGGTGTTCAGCTCTTCGGCGACGGGCAGGATCGACTTGCGCGACACGGACGTCCAGCAGCAGAAGACGACGTCCGCCTCGTCCTGCGAGACGAGCTGGCGCATCTGTTCGGCAAAGAGCGGCCAGTCGGAGGCCGGATCGACGACGACGGCTTCGAGCGGCCGGCCGAGCACGCCGCCCTTGGCATTCTGCTCCTCGATCAGCATCAGCATGACGTCTTTGAGCGTCGTCTCCGAAATCGCCATCGTGCCCGACAGCGAGTGAAGGACGCCGACCTTGATCGGCTCGCCGCTCGGCGCTTCGCCGGAGGAATCCTGCGCGAAGGCGCCGGTGACAATGGCGGAGCCAACGAGAGCGGCGGCTCCCAAACGCTTCAGCCAATTCTTCGGTGAATTCATGTAAGCTCTCTCCTGCGTGATCTCCCGCTCGTCGCGGCGGGGTTACAGGAGAGAAGGCAAGCGTCGTGCCATAGCCCATTTTGCACTGCCGCATAGCCGTTGCCGAACTTCTGCGCAGCTGACTTTTAGATCGGCACGCGACCCAAGTGAACAAAAATTAGGCTCACCAGTGAAAAAATGCTCATGAGCTTAAGAGCAGATTACATCCTGCGCGAAAAGTGAGCGTTGTTAGGAGCTTGCCTTGCGTCACAAGCCGAGGCATCCTTTCTGCCTGGGGCCAAGGAAGGATAGTGGTACGATGTTGAAACATTGGATCTTCGCCGCGGCTCTCGGCAGCGCCGCTTTTGTCGCCACGCCGTCTCACGCCGCCGACAGCTGCGGTTACTTTGCCTTTGCCGGCGCCTTTTCGAGCTTCAACGCCGCCAACCGACGCGCCAATCAGGTGGGCGGCTCGGCCTGGGGGCTCGACTCTTCGGACAGTCCGAATGCGGGCAGAGGCATGTGGGTTGTCGCGATCGGTCCCGGCTCGCGCGGAGATGCCAACCGGTGGCGCAACCAATACCGCTCACGCGGCATTGGCGATGCCTATGTCGCCTATCGCTGCTTCTACGGCGAATAACTCGAACGGTCTCTCACACGGTCAAGCCGCAAAACGTCCTGCATCAGTGCCGTAGTGGTTGACGTAGCGCGGATTGATGCGCTCGCGTGGCAATACGATCAGGACGTCCGTCGTCCCGAACTGCTTGTCCACCACTGCTCCCTCGCCGATGCAGCCGCCGAGCCGGAGATAGCCCTTGAGCAGCGGCGGAAGGCCGGCAAGCGCCCGCTTGGGATCGATCGGGAGCGCCGCGTCGTCGGCAAAAGTGCCGCGGCTCGCATGGGCCCGCACGTGCCATTCCGCCGGCGCCGGAGCAGCCTCGCGCAGGAAGGCTAGAGAATTGGCAATCTTCTCCGGGTCCGTGCCTTCAATCGAGGCGCAACCGAAGAGAACGTCGATATCGTGGGCGATCACATAAGCCCAGATGCCTTGCCACAGCAGTTCGACCGTCCGTTTTCCGCGATAATCCTTGAGAACACAGGACCGCCCAAGTTCGAGAAACCGGCGCCCGGAATGGCGGGCCAGCATCGGCGCGATGTCGAATTCGCCGGCCGTGTAGAAGCCGCCGGCGAGCCGGGCACCGGCTTCGCGCATCAAGCGATACGTCCCTACGATGCGGTCCGCGATCGGACCGGTCCGGTCTTGATCGATAACGAGGAGGTGGTCGCAGTAGCGGTCGAACCCGTCTTTGTCGCGCCGGGTCAGCTGCTGAACCCGAGAAGGCTTCGCGCTCATCTCTTCATAGAAGACATGGTAGCGCAGCTGCTGGGCGGCTTTCACCTCCATGGGCGAACGGGCAAGCCGAACCTCCAGCGAGCCGATGCGGCCAAGAACCGGGCCGTTGGGATCGAAGCGGGTCGCAAGATGCATGATCTTCGCCGGGACGCCGCGCTTGAGAAAGCCGGCGCCGGGAAACTGAGGGGGCTCGCCGCCACTTCTTGTGAGCGGCGTCGTCCATGCAGTGTCAGCGATTGCAGCCATCTTTATCAATCCCACCCCATAGAAATGTCGCGGCAAGATTAGCTCGCCTTGGCGAAATTCCAATGACGGTTGTCCACTCGCATTCTGACCGTGATAAACAAATGACGCCGCCGCGCGTTCCCGTCTCTCAACGCAGAGTGGCTATGGCAAGAGCGGATTTCAATGCCGGGCATAAATGCCAGCGCCGCCGTTTTCATAGGCGGCGCTGCAAGGTGATTCCAGACGCTTTCGACGGCAGATCAGATATTGACGACGACGCGGCCCCGCACCTCGCCGTCGATCAGCGATTTCGCCGTATCGATGACCTGATCGAACGAAACCTCGGAGGAGATTTCCTTCAGCTTGGCCTTGTCGAGATCACTCGCCAAGCGCTGCCAGGCCTGTTCGCGGCGGGGTTTGGGAGCCATCACCGAGTCGATACCATGCAGCGAGACACCCCTGAGGATAAACGGCATCACGGTTGCGGGAAGGTCGAAGCCCTGAGCGAGACCGCAAGCTGCCACGCTACCGTGACGCTTCGTTCCGCCGAGCATGTTGACCAGCGTGTGGGAACCCGCGCAGTCGACACCTGCCGCCCAGCGTTCTTTCTCCAGCGGCTTGCCCTTCTCCGACAGCTCCGCACGGTCCATGATTTCCGAGGCGCCCAAGTCCTTCAGATACTGCGACTCCGAGGACCGACCGGTGACGGCGATCACCTCCCAGCCGAGCTTGGAGAGAACCGAGACGGCGACCGAGCCGACGCCGCCGGTAGCGCCCGAAACGATGACTGGGCCATCCTCGGGCTTTGACCCTGCATCTTCCAGAGCCAGCACCGAAAGCATCGCCGTATAGCCGGCCGTGCCGATCGCCATGGCCTCCTTCACGGAGAAGGCGTCCGGCAGCTTCACCAGCCATTCGCCCTTCACGCGGGCGCGCTCGGAATATCCACCGTAATGGGTTTCGGAGAGGCCCCAGCCATTGAGCACGACCTTGTCGCCCGGCTTCCATTCCTTGTTGCGGGACTCGATCACCTCGCCCGCGAGATCGATGCCGGGGATCATCGGCCATTTGCGCACGATCGGCGATTTGCCGGTGATCGCGAGGCCATCCTTGTAATTGACGGTGGAAGCTTCGACGCGGATGTCGACATCACCCTCCATCAGGTCGTCGGGGCTCAGCTCGGTCATCTCGACCGACTGGTTCTTGTCCTCGTCGCGGCTGATCAGCACTGCCCGGAACGTATCGGCCATGGATCGCCCTCCCTTGTTTTCGCGGTTTCCTTCTTATCCGGGGAGGAAGGGCATTGCGGCCCGAAGTCAATCGGCAGCGCTCTCCCGCTTCATCCGGCGCTCGCGCATCGGGGTCAGCAGAATTTCGTCAAGAACGATCAGGAGTGCGCCCACGCTGATGAAGCTGTCGGCGAGGTTGAACACCGCGAATTCAAAGAGCGGCGTATGAAAGAACACATAGTCGACGACATAGCCCAGAACGAGCCGGTCGATGAGATTGCCGATCGCGCCGCCTACAACGATGGCAAGCGCGAAATGGGTCAGCTTTCGATCCGCCGGCGTCTTCACCCAAAGGTAGAGGACGCCAACGAGCACCGTGCCCGCGAGAAGAGCAAGACCTAGCGGGCCGGTGCCGGCGAACATCGAGAACGCGATCCCGGTATTGCGGGCATGGAGCAGCGAAAGAAATGGCAGGAGCGGGATTTCCCGGCCGAGCTCCATCGTCATGACGACGAGCGCCTTCACCGCCTGGTCGAGGAAGACGGCGAGGACGACGAGGGTGATGTTGACCAGAACGAGATTTCGCGACGGCATCATAACTCCAGAATTTCGCGCCTTGCCTCGAACAGCATCACACCCGTGGCTACGGCGAGATTGAGGCTATCGGCCCGTCCGACCTGCGGAATTCGCACGAGCGTGTCGCAGGCATTCGCGAGCGCATCGGTGAGACCGGCCTGCTCGTTACCCATGACGAGGACGCTGCCCTTGGACCCGTAATCCGGCATCCGGTAATCGGTCGCCCCGCTCATATGGGTGCCGATCAGCGGCGCCTTGCAGCCAGTCCGCCATTCGATGAACGCCGCTTCCGTGACACGCGATACCGGCACTGCGAAGATCGAGCCCATGGTGGCACGCACGGCCTCCAGCGAGAATGGATCGACCGTCTCGCCGACGAGGACGACGCCTTTCGCACCAACTGCATCGGCCGTCCGCATGATTGTGCCGAGATTGCCGGGATCGCGCACGCGGTCGAGGGCAACCAGGACCTCGGTCGGCTTTGGAGCGAGCCTATCGAGCGGAACCGTCTTCTTTTTGAAGACGCCGACGGCGTTCTGCGGGTTGTCGCGGCGGGTGATCGCTTCCAGAACCTTGTGATTGGCCTCGATGAGATCAGCGCCGAGGGCCACCGTGCGGGAGGCCGTCTTTTGCAGCAGAGCGCTGTCCTGCGCGGCGCGCGCGACGACGAGGGTCTCGATCTCCCAGCCGGCATCGAGCGCGTCGATAACCAGCTTCAATCCTTCGGCGAGAAACAGCCCGGTCTCGTCGCGATGCTTTTTCTGAACGAGCGCGCGGATATCCTTGACGATCGGATTGGCCGTGCTCGAAATCTCCTTCACCCGACCGGGAGCGGAGACACTGCGCTTTGGTGCGTCATGTCCGGTGTTCATCGTCAGGCTGTCCAGCGTGCAAAGAGGGATGTGGAGAGAAGCCGCGCGTCCGCGCCGTCTTCGGCAATGAGGAGTTCGCCGGCCTCAATCCGACCGCCCATTCCGCGAAATTCCTCGCGGGTCAGCTCGGCGAGCGAATAAAAGGAGGAGCGGATAGAATAGGCCGTGAGGATCGCGAACAGAGCTTTTTCCGACAAAAGCATGCGAACGAGGCCGAGGAGATAGGGCAGGTCTTCGAGTATCTGCCAGACTTCGCCCTTCGGCCCGCGCCCGAATTTCGGTGGGTCGAGAAGGATCGCGTCATAGCGATTGCCGCGCTTCACTTCGCGTTCGCAGTACCTGACAGCATCCTCGCAGATCCAGCGGATCGGCGCGTCCTCCATCTCCGCCAACGCCTGGTTCTCGCGCGCCCAGCCGATCGCCTTTTTGGAGGCGTCCACATGGGTCACCTCGGCGCCGGCCCGCGCCGCGACCAGCGAGGCCAGCCCCGTATAGCCGAAGAGATTGAGAAGTCTCACCGGCCGCTTCGCCGCGCGTACGGTTTCATCAACGAAGGCCCAATGGGCTGCCTGTTCGGGGAAGACACCGGTATGGCGGAAACTCGTGAACCGTCCGTGGAAGGCAAGCCCATCGTAAGCAAGCGGCCAGGTCTCGCCGAGTGCTTCGCCCGTGAAGCGCCAGCGCCCGGTGCCCTCCTCGTCTGTGTCGCCTGTGAAAATCGCATCGGCGCGGTCCCAATCGGCTTCACTTTGGCGTCTCGGCCAGATCGCCTGGTTTTCGGGACGCCGGATCGTGAGCGGACCGTAGCGCTCCAGCTTTTCGCCGGCACCGGAATCGAGCAGGGAATAGTCGTCGGTCGGCGCAACTGTCAGGATGACTGGAGCGGCAAGTTCTGGCCGATCGCCCACGGCAGCCGGGATATCGATCCGCTCGCGCGGAAGAGGCCCGGCTTCGGCCTTCGGCTGAGCACGTGTGTTCGACTTCTCGACCGAAGCCCGCGTCCGAGAGCCGCGATCGCCGCCCGACCGACGGTCCTTGGTACGCCCCGGTTTCGCCTCTGATTTCCCGCGTCCACGCGCCACGCGCTCACCGCCTTTTCTATTGGGGCCGATGTCATTCTTTGGTTCAACGCGCTGCATAAACGCTGGTTTTGCCCTTGGCAAAGCGGACAAAGAGGAGAAACTAGGCCTGGGTGCGACAAATGATGCTGTCGCAGTGAAATCTTGATCGGGAGGAACTCATGGAACTCAAGGGCGAATATCGCTTGCCTGCCAGCCGCGAGACGGTGTGGAAGGAGCTTAACGATCCGGAGACGCTCCGCCAGTGCATTCCGGGCTGCGAGAGCCTCGAACTGAACGACGACAACACGATGAACGCGACGGTCAAGGTCAAGATCGGCCCCATGAAGGTCTCGTTCAAAGGCGATGTACGACTGGAAAACATCAATGCGCCGGAGAGCTATTCGATCGTCGGCGAGGGCAAGGGCGGCATCGCCGGCTTCGCCAAGGGCCGCGCGGACGTCCATCTCGAAGAGGCCGGCCCCGAAGAGACAATCCTGACCTATCAGGTTGACGCCCAGGTGGGCGGCAAGATGGCCCAGCTCGGCGGACGCCTCATCGATTCGACAGCGAAGAAGCTGTCGTCGGAATTCTTCGATTGCTTCGCCAAACGGGTTGCAGGCGGAGACGCAAAGGTCGAAGGCGAAACTGTCAGCGCCTGAGCCAAGGCCTTTTCAGCCAGCAGACAAAAAGGAAGCCCGGCATCCGATGGATCGCCGGGCTTTGCTTTGCTGCTCGTTTTTATCGGAGGGCGCTGCTGGGGCGAGACCCGACAGAATATCTGTGAAAGCGAAGAGCGGGTCAGTGCGCCTGGATCATCCGCGACGACGCGGTCGGTGCGCCTGCGATCGACGGCTGCTGGGAATTGCCACCCTCGTTGCCCGCCCGTTCGACACGCTCCTGACGCAGACGCTTGAGAGCCTCGGCCTGCTCCTTCTTTTCCCGCTCCATCTTTTCCATTTCGAACTTCCGGCGCCAGGAATCGCGCCGATAGGTGCCCTCGGATATCCAGGTGAAGATGCAGCCGAGTACGACGCCAACCAGCGCCGCCGAGATCATGATCAGCGAGAGCGGGATCGCGAACGTGAATTGTGGCATGGTGCCAAACGGATCGAGCGTGAGGTCGACCGGCCCGCGATTGATCACCAAGAACGTCACGATGGGAATGGCGACGAGAAGCAGGACGACGACGGTCAGGACCCGGGCTATCATTTCTTAGACTCTCCACATCCCTTGGCGGGCATTCGGTTCACGGCCGCGGAGAAATCAAACGAGTCACCGCGCCCAAGGCTTAGGAAATGCCGCCGCAGGCCGGTCTGTCAATTGCATCGCTCGGGAAAGGTGCCGCCAAAGATGATGGAGACCATCGCCCCACCGCAGAACACAGGCATTCGGACGACCTGGGCCGTATAGCAGTGAAGCACAGGCGATCGCGGGCAGGCACCGATGCAGGGCAAGATAGTATTGTCGATTGATGGATACGCTTAGTCGCCGGCTCCACCAAAGACCGGCCAAGACCGAGCCGGGATCAAGCGTCGTTCAGGCGCTCGCGCAGTTCCTTGCCAGGCTTGAAGAACGGAACCCACTTTTCCGAGACCTCGACAGCTTCGCCGGTGCGGGGATTGCGGCCCGTGCGGGGCGGACGGTTTTTCACGGAAAACGCCCCGAACCCACGAAGCTCCACACGATTGGACTCGCAGAGCGCCTCGGTAATCTCGTCAAAGATGGCGTTCACGATCGTTTCCACATCCCGCTGATAGAGATGCGGATTCCGGTTCGCGATGACCTGGACCAGTTCCGATTTGATCACGATGTAAATCCTTTAATTCGTTTCGCTCGCGCTTAGCAAAGGGGCGCCCCGGAAACGACCTCTCAAACTGGAAATCAGAGAGTTCACTTTAAGTTGAAGGCTGCCAGAGCGACACCAATCCGTCAAGCTTCAAAGCGCGGATTGAGGCCGGAATCGAGCCATCGGAAAGGCCGAATGAAGTTCCAAGTGCGGAAATACTCGCCGAGAGAAAAGAAAACGGCGCGTCCTCATCTTCCGGCTCACGCTCCACAATCTTGAGCCCCGCGGGAATTTCCCGTTCCTCTTCAAGCCATTGGCGCACCGATTCCTCGCCGCCAATCGCATCGACGAGCTTACGTTGCATCCCCTGACGTCCGGAAAAAACCGATGCGTCGTCGACGGCGTTCAACTCGGCACGCGACAGACCACGACGCTCGGCGACGATATCCCGGAACCAGTCGTAGGTGTCCATGATCAGGTCATCGATCATCTCCAAAGCCTCTGGCGGCGGCGGGCCGAACGGTGACGGCTCGGCCTTAATCGGCGAGGATTTAACCGCATCCACCTTCACGCCGATATTGTCCAGAAGCTCCGAGGCATTTGCATACTGGAAGAGGACGCCGATGGAGCCGACGATAGAAGTGCGACGCGCGACAATATGATCGGTCGCGGCGGCCACCATGTATCCGGCAGAAGCAGCGAGCGTTCCGACTTCGGCGGCTACCGGCTTGACCTCCGCGATCTTGCGCACCGCTTCGTAGAGCGACTCGCCTCCGACCGTGGTTCCACCGGGCGAGTCGATCCGCACGACGACCGCACGGACGGCGTCCTCGGTTCTAAGCTTGTCCAACAGCTCCAGCATCTTGCGGTCTTCGGTGATCATGCCCTCGATGGAGACCCGCGCAATCTGATCTCCCACTGGCTGATTGCCGAGATTGGTGAGAACACCGATCGCAACGGCGAAGATGACCGCCAGCACTGCGGCGACCCGCCAGAAGGTCAGCTTGCGCCTGAGCGATCGCCGATCAATGAGGCTGTCTGTGTCGGACAATGCGGAGCGCTCCTCGTTTGGGTGCCGTCCCATGTGTGTGGTTCGGTTTGTCCTGCATCCAGCCGCACCGTCTTGTAAAGCGGCATTTACGACGCATTCTAACGAGCCGGTCCGTCAAAACTTGAGAAGCTGCGAATTTGCGCGGTAGGGGTAGCGCGCAGCAAGCCGGATTTCGCTCTGACGACATGCCCATGCGGTTTTTAGCAAAAATCGTCTTCAGGAGGCTCAGACGCTGCGGCGCCAACTTTGCCGCTAACGCATTGGATGTGAAGCATCTTCCGACATCATGCTTCCTTCGGGCAAGTCGAGAGGCTTTGAGGCTGCGGTGCTCCGTTTATCAGGATATGCAAGAGTAGCCGCCAAGACTCGCAAAGATACGCCAAGACGCCTATAATCCCGTTCTGCCTCACAAACCCCGTAAAGGTTGGCGATGTAGCGCCGGTTATGGCGCTCATCTTTATGCGCCGACGAGCTTTGAGACACGCGAGGGGATATCTGATTTGACGGATAGCCACAGCAAGAACGAGATCGCGCAAGCCCCTGAGGCCGGCGGCGACACGCGGGAATTAAGCCCCGCGATGAAGCGCGAATTCGAGCGTGCAGTACGTTCGCGCAAGCGCGTCCGCATGCTGAAGGTCGTTCTGCCGTTGATCGGCGGTCTCATCGTTCTCGGCGGGATTGGCGTGACGGTAATCGCGCGCGCCATCCCCGACGACGTGCGGATCAGTGGCGCATCGATCGAGGACGGTAGGGTCGTGATGGACGATCCGCGCATGTCCGGCGTCGATTCCAACGACAGGCCCTTCGAACTCGTAGCCCAGAAAGCGATGCAGGCCATCACCGGCGGCGCGATCGATCTGGAAGGCATCGACGCGAAAGTCGCCGTCAGCGACAAGACCAACGCCGTCATCCGTGCATCTGCCGGCCACTATGATCCGAATGACCAGCTACTCAATCTGACTGGCGGAATGAGCATCAAGACCGACGACGGCCTTCAGGTGGAGATGCAGTCCGCCGGCATCGATCTCACTGCGGGAACCTTGACAACCGAGGAGCCTGTTCACATCAAGACTGCCGACCAGGAAATCCGCGCGAACGGCATGTCTCTCAGCGATAACGGCGACAAGATCCGGTTCTCCGGTGGCGTCTCGATGAAGCTCAATCCAGCTTCCGCCGATATGATGTCCCGTAAAACGAAAACCGAAGACCCGCGTCTGGCGGAAGCGGCGCCAATCGAGACTGGAGACCAATAAACATGCGCGTCTTGAATGCGGCCATTTCCACATCGCTCATCGCGGGCGCTGCTGTCATGCTTTCTCTGCCTGCAACGGCACAAGAGGGCGGTCTCGGTAGTAATTTCACCGGGCTCCAGCTCGACGGCAACCAGCCGATCTCGATCGAGTCGAGCACGCTCGACGTCGACGACAAAGCGGCGATCGCGACCTTTACAGGCAATGTCTCCGTCGCACAGGGCCCGACCCAGCTGCGCACGGGCAAGCTGATTGTCCACTATAACAACAGTGGCGGCGGTAACGGGCAGAGCACTTCAACCGGCGGCTCGAACCTGCCGGGCGGGTCGAGTTCGATCGAACGCCTCGAAGCCTCCAACAAGGTCTATGTGAAGTCGCAGGATCAGGTCGCGACGGCGGAGCGGGCCTCGTTCGACATGGCGAGCAATGTCGTCGTCATGACGGGTGACGTCGTTCTCAGCCAGGGGGAAAACGTCGCCGAGGGCTGCCGCCTGACAATCCAGATGGACACAGGTCAGGCCCGGCTCGAATCGAGCAATTGCGACGGTGGGAGCAGCGGCAGCGGCCGGGTTCGCATGATGCTCACCCCAGGCCAAGACTCGAACTGATCTTGCAGGAACATACGGACATCGAAATGCGCGCCTCGGCCGACCAGCAGGAGAGCGCTGACGGCCTTGGTTCCGAGGCGAGCGGCCTCGGCATTCTGACGGCCTCCGGCCTGACCAAGACCTATCGCGGCCGCAGGGTCGTCGATCAGGTCGGCCTGTCGGTCAGGCGCGGCGAGGCCGTAGGGCTGCTCGGACCAAACGGCGCTGGCAAGACGACCTGTTTCTACATGATCACCGGCCTTGTTCCCGTGGACGAGGGCGCAATCATGCTCGACGGCTTCGACGTAACGAAGGTGCCGATGTTCCGGCGCTCACGACTCGGCATCGGCTATCTGCCGCAGGAAGCTTCGATCTTCCGCGGTCTGAGCGTCGAGGACAATGTCCGGGCAGTGCTGGAAGTCTCCGAGCCGAACAAGGCAAAGCGTGAAGAAGAACTGACCTCGCTGCTCGAGGAGTTCCACATTGACCATCTGCGCAAGCAGCCATCGACCTCCCTCTCAGGCGGCGAGCGGCGGCGCTGCGAGATCGCCCGCGCGCTCGCCTCGAAGCCGACCTTCATGCTGCTCGACGAACCCTTCGCCGGCGTTGATCCGATCGCGGTCGCCGATATCCAGGCCCTTGTGCGCCATCTGACCCGCCGGGGCATTGGCGTTCTGATCACCGATCATAACGTCCGAGAGACCCTTGGCCTCATCGACCGGGCCTACATCATGCATGCGGGCGCCCTTCTGACCCACGGCAATCCGCAGGAAATCGTCGACAACGCGGACGTTCGACGCTTTTACCTTGGCGACCAATTTAGTTTTTAATTGCGCGGCGATGCTCCCGGCTCGCGTTGACATTGTTAGCCGGGTCGCGCTTTCTTATAGGCCTGCCGTGCGACGAAAGCCGCTTCGAGCGCGGAAAAGCAATTGTGTACCAGAGCGGCGTTCAGGACCTCGGGTCGAACCAAGCTTATGGCGCTAGCGGCTAAACTTCAGTTCCGGCAGAGCCAATCGCTGGTGATGACGCCGCAGCTTCTGCAGTCGATCCGCCTTCTTCAGTACGGCCATGGCGAGCTGAAGACGTTTCTCGAGTCGGAGGTTGAGCGCAACCCTCTTCTCGCCATGGCGCCAGCCAAGCCATTGGTGAAATCGATTCAATCCGAGGACGGCCCGCCGCCGGTGGATGCGCCTTCAGGCATTTCCCATACAGGGCGTTTCGGTAGCTCGTCAGGGTCCGGGCAACAGTTTAGTGGTCCCGACACCGGCTTTGCCAATGTCGCCGACGACAAGATTTCCCTCCTTGGCCATGCCCTCAACGAGGCGCGCGATATCGCAGGAGGCCATGAAACCCGCGCGATCGCCGAAGCTTTCGCCGACGAACTTGACGAGAATGGCTATTGCCGCTGCGACGCGGATGAATTCGCGAAATCCAACGGATTCGATCCCGTGCGAACGCGCGCTGTACTTGTAAAACTTCAGACTGAGGCTTCGCCTGCCGGTCTCTTCGCACGCAACCTCAAGGACTGCATGGCGATCCAGCTGAAGCGCCGGAACCGCTATGATCCGGTCATCGCCAAGGTCATCGATAATCTCGAGCTGCTTGCGAATCGCGACTTCGCTGCGCTGCGCAGGCTGACTGGCGAAGACGATCACGACCTTCTTGATATTCTCGCCGAGATCAAATCGCTCGATCCCAAGCCGGGCCACGCCTTCGATGGCAAAGGCGGCGAAGGCGTCGAACCGGACGTGCTGATCAATGCGGACGGCGAAGGCGGCTGGGTCGTGGAGCTCAATCCCGATACCCTGCCCCGTGTCCTCACCGACCGGACCTATCTGAAGCGCGTGCGCAAGCATGCGACAACGGACGAGGACAAGAGCTTCCTCTCCGAATGCCTCCAATCGGCAAGCTGGCTCGAACGGGCGCTCGAGAGCCGCGCCCAGACGATCATGAAGGTCGCCGAGGAGATCGTGAAACGACAGGGCGGCTTCCTCGCAAACGGCGTCAGCGGCATGAAGCCGATGACCCTGGCCTCGGTCGCCGAAGCCATCGGCATGCACGAATCGACCGTCAGCCGTGTCACCAACATGAAATTCATTTCGACGCCGCGCGGCGTCTTTGAAATGCGTTTCTTCTTCACCCGCGCGATCGCGGCGGCCGACGGCGGCGATGCCCATTCGGCCGAAAGCGTCAAATTGCGCATCAAGCGACTGATCGACGCCGAAGTCCCGGGCAAGATTCTCTCCGATGACGATATCGCCGCCATCCTCAATAAGGAGGGGATCGATCTCGCCCGCCGCACGGTGGCGAAATACCGGGAGGCTCAGTCGATCCCGTCTTCGATCCAACGCCGGCGTGAGCTCAATGCGCGGCGCCTCGCATCGTAAGACAGTGCGCCGCCGTAACAGGCTGAACCGACTCACTATCTCGCACGTTGACATCCCCAAAGGGCCTTCATAGAAGGCGCCACCTCCGGAAGGTCCCTATATTGCAAGGATGCAGGGACGGAAAAAAGCGTCTAGGGTGTCCTTGCGCCAGTGGTTCGTGGGGCTTCGAAAGAGGTCCGCGGATGTCGGAGAGAATGCGAAAAGGATAGCGTTATGGCTGTACGTGTTTCGGGCAAGCACATGGAAGTCGGCGAGGCGTTTCGGACCCGAATTGAAGACCGCTTGAACGAAGCCGTCGACAAATATTTCGACGGCAATTATTCCGCGACGGTCGTCGTCGCCAAGGACGGAAGCCGCTATTCCTGCGATTGCGTGATCCATCTTGATACCGGCGTGGTCTTCCAGGCCCAGGGCCAGACCCACGATCCGGAAACCAGCTTCGTCGAGGCCTCTGAAAAGCTAGACAAGCGTCTGCGCCGCTACAAGCGCCGTCTGAAGGACCATCATGCCAATGGCGGGCACAAGACGCTCGCCTATCAGATCATGGAAGCCATCCCGGAAGAGACCGAGGAGGTCCCGGAGGATTACGCACCGGCGATCATCGCCGAGACGACCCTCAATGTCGGCACCCGGTCGGTTGCGGATGCGGTGATGGAGCTCGACCGTCAAGATGGTCCGCTCGTTCTCTTCCGAAACGCCAATTCGGGCGATATCAACATCGTCTTTCGCCGCACCGACGGAAATGTAGGCTGGGTCGACCCCTCGACCTACGCACGCGACGCGTGAGGAACGGGCAAGGTTCTTGAACGAGCTTGCTCCAGAGAACACGAGAGGTCGTTTCCATGGAATTTCAATCGCTCATCGAGCCGGCGGCAATCTTGCCCGGGCTCAAGGCGACGTCGAAGCGTCAGGTCCTGCAGGAAATGGCGGCCAAAGCCGCTGAGCTGATCGGTCGCCCGGAAAGAGAAATTCTGGAAACGATCCTCAATCGGGAAAAGCTGGGTTCGACCGGTGTCGGCAACGGCATCGCGATCCCGCACGGGAAGCTAGCCGATCTGGCGCAGATTACCGGCATCTTCGCGCGCCTCCAGAAGCCCGTCGACTTCGATGCGCTCGATGAAGAACCCGTCGATCTCGTCTTTCTTCTGCTCGCGCCGGAAAATTCCGGCGCTGATCATTTGAAGGCCCTGTCCAAGGTGGCACGCCTTTTGCGCGATCCTGAAACGGTGAACACGATTCGCGGTTTCCAGGATGCCGGCTCGATCTACTCGACCATGGTGCGCTCGACCACACAGAACGCGGCATGAGCGAAAAGCTTACCGTCCATCACCTGAACAATTCCCGTTCTCAGCGCGTGCTCTGGCTCCTCGAGGAGCTCGGTCTCGACTACGACGTCAGGCATTATCAGCGCGAACCGGACATGCGCGCGCCGGAAGCCTTGCGAAAGATCCATCCTCTCGGGAAATCGCCGGTCATCACGCATGAGGATCGTACGATCGCGGAAACCGGCGCGATCATAGAATACATCCTGTCCTTGAAAACGGATCACGGTCTGATGCCGGCCGAGAATACCGACGACTTCTGGCAAGCACGGCACTTCCTCCACTACGCCGAAGGCTCGGCGATGCCGCCGCTTTTTCTCATGCTCGTCCTGAACATGATCCCAAAACGTGCGCCGTTCTTCGTGAAGTCGATGCTTTCGATGGCCATGGAAAAGGTAGAAAGCTCTCTCGTCGCGCCCGAGATCCGCAACCATCTCGATCATTGGGAGAACGCGATCGGGGGGAGCGGCTGGTTCGCCGGCCCCAAGATGAGCGTCGCCGATATCATGATGAGCTTCCCGGTCGAAGCCGCCGGCAAGCGTTTCGGTTATCAGGACCGCCCGAAGCTGCGAGCCTTCCTCACCCGCATTCACGAACGCGACGCCTACCGCCAGGCGCTGAAGCGCGGCGGGCCTTATGAATATGCCTGAAACGTCACCGAAGAGCGTCGGTCAGCGCCGACGCTCGCGCGTAGGATCGGAATAGAAGGCGCTCTTCGCCTCGTACATCGCCTGATCGGCTCGCTGGGCAGTTTCTTCCAGCCGCTCTCCCGTGCGAGCTGTCGCAAGCCCCATGGCAAAAGACAGGGTCGAGCCGCTGTAAAATTGGTTGTTGATGTCGATCAGTTCCTCAATCTCTGCGATGAGGTGCCGGCCTTCCGCCTCGTCCGCCGACGGCATCAAGATGATGAATTCGTCGCCACCGACGCGCGAAACTTGGTAGGGCCGTTTCACGGTTTCCCGCAGAACTTCGCCAGCCCGTCGCAAAAGTGCGTCTCCAGCGGCATGGCCAAGACTGTCGTTCACGCTCTTCAGGCCGTTGAGATCGGCGACGATCACCGTTACCGGCGACACGCCGCGCCGCTCTAGCCGGTTCAGTTCGTCGTCGAAAAACGAGCGGTTGTGCAGCTTGGTGAGGATATCGTGCTTGCCGAGATATTCGAGATAGGCCTCGGCCTTCTTGCGCGCAGTGATATCGGTGAGCGCCACTAGCACCAGCGACCAGTCCTCTTCATGACCCGGGAAGACCGAGAACTGCATGTGAAGATTCAGCGTCTCGCCTTCGAGCGTATAATTCACGACTTCGCGGGACTGGAATAGCGTGCCGGCCCAGAGTTCGACCAGCTGTTCCTTGAAATGCGGGCGCATGTCGTCGCGAAAGACTTCCGTCAGCCTGGAGAGAAGGTCGTTCGTGTCCCTTGCGGCAAACATTTTAATGGTGTGACGGTTCACATCAACGACGTGAATCTCACTCATGCAGCGCTCGACAAATTCGGGATGCACGTCGAGAAAGGTGCGGAAATCCTCGACGCCGCGCATGCGTGCGTCGTCGAGCAGCTCCTTGATGCTGCTGAAATCCTCGACCCAGAGGGAAATCGGGGAGTGCTCGAAAAGGCCGCGCGCAAACTCCTCGCTGCGCCCAAGCCGCCGCAGGGCGACCTCGCGCTCGGTCACGTCCTCGGTCGAGACGAGCATGCGGCTCCAGTCGCTCTCGTAGCCAGGCACAATGCGGCCTTTCACCTGCACGTCCAGCCGCCGGCCGGTCAGCGTGTAGTTGACGCCATGGCTCTCAAAGCCCCCATTGCCTTCCCAGAGCTGTATGAGCTCGGCCATGTGAGTCTCGAACATGTCGCCCGAGAAGACGGTCGACAGATTGGCTTTGAGATGCTGGAAGTTGTTAGCCTCGAAAACATCGATCGCCTTGTCGTTGACGGCAATCAGACGAATGGAACGCGCGGCTTCTGCGGCAATCTCCGGATGTTCCTTCAGATGCTCGCGCAGCGACACGACCCCATCTTGCCGGCAGTGGTCGAGCACTTTTTTGACACCGCTGAAGTCCTCTAGCCAGAGTGGGACAGGCGCAAGATCGAAGACCGCGCCAGCGATGTCTTTCGATTCGTTCTGGAGCGCGCTCTCGATGTCGTCTGCGAACACCGTCTCTCCCAGTGATCTCTCCGCCATCCAACGTCCCCTCGCATCCGGCATTTGATATAACGAACCAAATGGAAAAAGGCGCTACGCAGGATCGCGCTGCGCCCGGCGCGCATTATCGGACACATTCCTTATCAGGGACTTGCACTCAAGATGATGGATGACGAAATTTGTGGCAGAAGCCCTCGGACATGCGTTCAATCTTATTCCTCATCAGCCGAAGGCCCCGATGATCCCCAATATCCTTTCCATCGCAGGCTCGGACCCATCTGGCGGCGCAGGCATACAGGCTGATATCAAGGCGATTTCGGCCAATGGCTGCTACGCTATGGCCGCCATAACCGCACTGACAGCACAGAACACCCAGGGCGTTCGCGGGTTTACCATCGTCGCACCGGACATGATCAGTGCGCAGATCGTGGCGATCCGGGACGATATTCGTATCGACGCGATCAAGATCGGCATGCTCGGCGATGTCGAAACGGTTCGGACGGTGGCCGATGTCCTCAAGACAATCGACGCGCCAGTCGTCCTCGATCCCGTGATGGTCGCGAAAGGCGGCGACCGCTTGCTGGCGGAAGAAGCTGTGGCGGCACTGCGTGAACTTCTTTTACCCCGCGCGACAGTCTTGACGCCGAACCTGCCGGAAGCGGGGGACCTCCTCGGTCAGGAAACGGCCAATGACATCGCCGGCATGCGACGGCAGGGCGAACTGCTCCTCGCACTCGGCTGCACGGCGGTGATGATGAAGGGCGGGCACCTGCCGGGTGACCACGAGGCGACCGATCTTTTGGTCACGCGTGACGAGACGTTCGAATTGCGTGCACCGCGAACCGAGACGAAGAACACGCATGGCACCGGCTGCACCCTTTCCTCGGCTCTCGCGACGGGCCTCGGCTTCGGGCTCACGCCGATCGAGGCCGCGCGGCGAGCGAAAGCCTATATCGGCGCGGCGATCGCCGAGGCGGACACGCTTTCAGTGGGCGGGGGCAACGGTCCGGTGCATCATTTCCACGGCAGCAGGCATGGCGCGGCATAACGCATTGCCATCAAGACGTCAGGCTGGAAGCGCTTCCAGCGCCTTTTCGATACGGCGCCGCTCGGGAAAACCGAGCGGCAGCAGCGGACGTGGCAGATCGGCCTCGCCCAATCCGAGAATATCGAGCAGCACATACATCACCCTCAAGCTGCCATAGGCCTTGAAGACATCCCAAAGCGGCGCGCAGGCCGCGTCGAGCCGGCGTGCTTGCTCGGTTTGTCCGGAGCGGGCAGCCGCAGCGAGACGCACCGCCAGGTCCGGCATCGTGCCTCCAATGACGCTGTAGAAGGCATCGGCGTCTGCGAGAAAGGCCGGGACGATCGTCCAGTCCGCGCTGTAGCCGATCGAAAGCCCAGTTCGCGACCGCAACGCGGCAATCTCGCCATCGAAATCACCGTCAACGGCGGGCGGGCGCTTCACAGCAACAATCCGATCGACCTTGGAAAGCCGTTTCACGAGATCGTTGCTGAAAGAAAAATGCGTTGTACTCGGATTATCGTAGATACAGAGATCGAGCCCCGTCGAACCGGCCACCGTACGATAGTGCTGATAAGCCTCCTCTTCCGTCAGCGGCGTATAGGAGACCGGCGCCATCAGCAGTGCATCCGCGCCTACCGCTTCGGCGTCGCGGGAGAGTGCCTGCGCTTCGTCGGTTCTGAGCGCACCGACCCCGACGATCACCGGAAGGCGGCCCCCAACGCATTCGACAGCCGCATCGACGGCGCGCTTGCGCTCTGCGCGCGAGAGATAGGCATAGGTGCCGGTGCTGCCGAGGAGCCCGATCGAGTCCGCGCCGGACGCGCAGATCCGTTCCAGAAGCCGGCCGAGGAGTTCCGTATCGACGCGCCCCTCACCGTCAGCAGGGGTGATCGGAAAGGCGGACAGCCCGTGAAAAGGTGAGGAAGCAGTCATCCTGCGAACTCCATCGAAGAACAGCGAGCGCAGCGCCCGCGCCGACCCTGTTCTCCGGACTTACCACGGCGCAATATCAGCCAGGCATGACGTTTCGCGATCGGCCGATGAACTTCGGTGATACGCTTTCAGCAGGAAGCGAAAGCGAAGGCGCCCTACCCTGCCGCTTCCTTCAGCTTCGAACGAGACGGCGCTGTCTTGCCAGCGAGAAACTGCTCGTCGAGCGCATAGCCGGCGCCGCGTACCGTGCGGATCGGATCGCGGTCTCGCACCCGGTTGATCGCCTTGCGCAGCCGGCCGACATGAACGTCCACCGTCCGCTCATCGACATAGATGTCTCGGCCCCAGACGCCGTCGAGCAGCTGTTCGCGGGTAAAGACGCGACCGGGCGCCTGCATGAAGAATTCGAGCAGCTTGAATTCCGTTGGTCCGAGCTTCAGCTCGCGTCCCGAGCGCCGTACGCGGTGGGCGGAGCGATCGAGTTCGAGATCACCGGCCGTAAGCAGGCTCGCAATCTTTTCAGGACTCGTGCGACGAAGCATCGCCTTCACGCGGGCCGTGAATTCACGCATCGAAAACGGCTTCACCACATAGTCGTCAGCACCGACCGAAAGCCCCTGAACCCGCTCGCTTTCCTCGCCACGGGCCGTCAGCATGATGACAGGCAGCTGGGCCGTGTCGGGGCGCTGGCGCACCCGGCGGCAGATTTCGACGCCCGACAGGCCCGGCAGCATCCAGTCGAGAACCAGAAGGTCTGGCGTGTCCTCCTTGAGCCGCAGATCGGCCTCGTCGCCGCGGGCGATCACCTCTACTTCGTAGCCCTCGGCTTCAAGATTGTAGCGGAGGAGCACACCGAGGGCCTCCTCGTCCTCCACCACGGTCACACGAAGGCTCATCCCGTAGCACCTTCCACGGCTTCCTCGACGCTCTTCTGAGTGACGGTCGCGGACCGATCACCCTTAGGCCGATCCGGCTTCATCTCTTCACCCGTGCGGATATAGTAGATCGTCTCGGCAATGTTCGTCGCGTGGTCGCCGATGCGCTCGATGTTCTTTGCGCTGAACAGAAGATGCGTGCAGGACGTGATGTTGCGCGGATCCTCCATCATATAGGTGAGGAGTTCGCGGAAGATCGAGGTGTAGACCGCGTCGATCTCTTCGTCCTTGTCGCGCACGGCAATCGCCCGCTCGTGATCGCGTTCGCCATAGGCGTCGAGCACGTCCTTCAGCTGGTCGACCGCGAGTTCCGACAGATGCTCTATGCCGCGTACCAGCTGGCTCGGCTGGGCGTGGTGATGGACCGCGAGAACGCGCTTGGCGATGTTCTTGGCAAGATCGCCGATGCGTTCGAGATCGTTCGAGATGCGGATCGCACCGACGATCTCGCGCAGATCGATCGCCATGGGCTGGCGCTTGGCGATGGTCATGATTGCCTTTTCGTCGACCTCGCGCTGGGCCGAATCCAGCATGACGTCGTCGGCGATCACCGACTGTGCAAGCCCCGCATCGCCGCGAACGAGGGCGGTCACCGCCTGTTCCAGCATGCGCTCGGCTTGACCGCCCATCTCGGAGATGCGGCGAACGATGTATTTCAGTTCGTCTTCATAGGACGACACGATATGCGAAGCCATGAAGGCCTCCCTGAATGGTTTGGACGTCTGCCGCGGCCTTGCCGGGTGTTCGGCCGGCCGCTTGCTCCAGAATCAGCCGAAACGGCCGGTGATGTAGTCCTGCGTGCGCTTGTCCTCGGGATTCGAGAACATCTTCTCGGTGTCATCCACCTCCGCCAGATCGCCGAGATGGAACATCGCCGTCACCTGACTGACGCGGGCGGCCTGCTGCATCGAGTGGGTGACGATGACGATGGTATAGTTCTGCTTGAGCTCGTCGATCAGTTCCTCGACCGTCGCCGTCGCAATGGGGTCGAGCGCCGAGCAGGGCTCGTCCATGAGGATGACCTCCGGCTCGACGGCGATCGCACGGGCGATGCAGAGGCGCTGCTGCTGACCGCCGGAAAGGCCCGTGCCGGGCTCATCGAGACGATCCTTCACCTCCTTGTAGAGGCCGGCGCGCTTGAGGCTCGTATGGACGATTTCCTCGAGCTCGGTCTTGTTCTTGGCAAGGCCATGAATCTTCGGTCCGTAGGCGACGTTTTCCCAGATCGACTTCGGGAAGGGATTCGGCTTCTGGAAGACCATGCCAACGCGGGCCCGCAGTTCGACCACGTCGAGATCAGGGTCATAGATGTCCTCACCATCGAGCATGATCTTGCCGCCGACCTTGGCGCTCTCGATCGTGTCGTTCATTCGGTTGAGGCAGCGAAGATAGGTGGACTTGCCGCAGCCGGACGGACCGATGAGCGCGGTGACCTGACGCTCCTTGATATCGAGGCTGATGCCGTTCAGAGCCTGCTTCTGCCCGTAGTGGACCGTCACATCCCTGGTCACCATCTTCTTGTTCTTGTCTTCCGACACGGCTGGTCCTTTTTCGAAAATCGCTCTCGACATATCCATTTGGTCTTGTCCCTTTAACGAGCCTACCACCGGCGTTCAAAGCGGCGGCGAAGGAAGATCGCCGTCAGGTTCATCAGGGCGAGGAAGCCGAGGAGTATCATGATTGCGCCCGAGGTCCGCTCCTGGAAGGCGCGCTCGGCCTCGTTCGCCCACATGTAGATCTGGACCGGCAGTGCCGTCGCCGAGTCCATCGGCGTCTGCGGATAGTCGGCCACGAAGGCGACCATGCCGATGAGAAGCAAAGGAGCGGTTTCGCCCAGCGCCTGGGCCAGGCCGATGATCGTGCCCGTGAGAATACCGGGCGCTGCGAGCGGCAGGACGTGATGGAACACGGTCTGCGTCTTCGAGGCACCGAGGCCGAGCGCCGCCCAGCGGATCGAGGGTGGCACAGCGCGAAGGGCTGCCCGCGTCGCGATGATGATCGTCGGCAACGTCATGAGCGTCAGCACCAGTCCGCCGACGACCGCCGCCGAACGCGGCAGGCCGAACCAGTTGATGAAGACGGCGAGGCCGAGAATACCGAAGACAATCGAGGGGACGGCCGCGAGGTTGTTGATGTTCACCTCGATGAGATCGGTGAACCTGTTCTTCGGCGCGAACTCTTCGAGATAGATCGAGGCCGCGACGCCGATCGGCAATGCCAGCGCCAGCACGATCAGCATCATATAGGCCGAGCCGATGATCGCGACGCCAAGGCCCGCCGTCTCGGCCCGCGAAGAGGCGCCGAAGGTGAAGAGGCCCCAGTTGAAGTTCTGTTCCAGCGCGCCGATCTCTTCCAGGCGCTCGATATATTCGAGCTGGAGATCGCTGATCGGGCGGCGGCTTTCCTCGACCGTGAGGTCGTAGGAGCCTTTGAGGGCGCTGTCCAACTCGGAGCTCGCATAGAGCCAGACATCCTCGGTGTTGCCGATGATCGACAGGTCGTTCAGCACCATGTCGCGCAATTCGACGCGGACGCCCTGTGAGACGAGAGCACTGGCCGCGCTCACCGCTTCCTTGTTCTCCGGATCGATGTCGAGCAGTTGGATGAGGCCGTCACGGGCAAGCTGGGGATAGTTCGCCATCATCAGCTTGGACTGGTTTTTCGCGCCATCCTCCACCGTTCCGAGGACCTCTTCGGAGAACGTGATCGGAACCTCGATCTCGCTCTGCCAGAACGCCGTGTAGCCTTTCGAGACGACGCTCCACAGAAGGATGAAGAGGAAGGCGACGCCGAGTCCGATGGCGATCATGCCATAGGCCTTGAATCGACGTTCGGCGGCGTATCGCTTCTTGATGCCGATGTCGCGGCGGCCGGTTGCGGCCTCGGACCGATCGGAAATGCCGTTCGCGGTCGCGTCGGTCATTCGTACTGTTCCTTGTACTTCCGCACGATGTAAAGCGCGTAGACGTTGAGGCAGAGCGTGATCACGAAGAGCGTGATGCCGAGCGCGAAGGCGACCAGCGTCTGGGGCGAGGTGAATTCGAGGTCGCCCGTCAGCTGCTGGACGATCTTGACCGTGATCGTGGTCATCGCCTCGAATGGATTGATGGTGAGGTTTGCCGCGACGCCGGCCGCGAGAACGACGATCATCGTCTCGCCGATGGCGCGAGAGGCCGTTAGTAGCAGCGCCGAGACGATGCCTGGCAGCGCCGCCGGCAGGATCACCCGCTTGATCGTTTCCGAGCGCGTCGCGCCGAGGCCGAGGGAGCCGTCGCGCAGCGAGCGCGGCACCGATGTGATGATGTCGTCCGACAGCGAGGAGACAAAGGGGATCAGCATGATGCCCATGACGCAGCCCGCCGTCAGCACGCTCTGGGCCTGAATGAAGGCGGAATAATCACCGGTCAGGAGCCCCGAAATCTGGGCTGACAGATCGCGAAAGAACGGACCGACGGTGACGAGCGCGAAGAAGCCGTAAACGATGGTCGGGATACCGGCGAGAACTTCGAGCAGGGGCTTGGCGACGGAGCGCGTCCGGTTGTCGGCATATTCGGCCATGTAGATGGCGGCGAAGAGCCCGATCGGGACGGCGACGGCCATGGCGACCGCGCCGATATAGAGCGTGCCGGCAAGAAGCGGGATGAGGCCGAACTGGCCGGTCTCGCCGCCGGAACCGGCCGCGCTGAAACGGGGCTCCCAGGTGGTGCCGAAGAAGAACTCCCATGCGTTGACGCGGGAGAAGAAGTCGGCACTCTCGAAAAGCATGGAAAAGATGATGCCGACGGTCGTCATGATCGCGATCGAGGAAGCTGCGATCAGCGCCGCATTGATGACCGTCTCGACTTTGTTGCGCGCACGAAGACGCGTGCGGATATTACGGTAACCGTAAAAGGCGCCTCCCATTGCGAGGAGAAGGACGGCGACCGTCATCAGCCAGCGGCTGATTGCACCAAAGGAATTACTCTGGATGGCGATCGGCAGCATCCAGTCCTGGCTCGCCGAGGCAATCGGGATGCCATAGTCGCGGAACAGCGGCAGCGCTTCTTCGATCCTGGTCGTCTCGCTGATCTCTCCACGCTCGTCATCTGGCAGGGCGCGCAGACCCGCCCCGATAGATTCAACGATGCCCGAGGCAAGATCGTCGGTGAGACCGGCTTCGGCAACGGCGCCTTCGGGAAACGAGCTGCGGACCTGGATTTCGTTGAGGATCGGCGAAGCGATCAACCAGGTAGCGAGCAGCAGAAGCGACGGCACCCAGGCCCATGAGAGGACGTAGCTCGCGTGATAGACCGGACGCGAATGGGGCTTGGCGCCCTTCTCGGCTCTCAGTTCGCTCGCACGCCGATAGGCAAAGAACGCACCGATCGCGCCGATCAACAGAACGGCGAGGATGATGAAGCTTGTCGACACGGTGTCCGCTTTCTGAAAAAGTTGCGGATCGGCTAGTCAGCGTCACGTTCGCTGTCGAACGGAGCCTGCCGGGCCTCGTCGCCGCAATGGACGGCGCCCTTTAAATAAACCCGGCTTCGCATCGAGATGGCTGCCGGGTTTATGCTCATAAGGCAAGACGGAGGCGCCAAACGGAACGGCGCCTCCACGCGGTGGGCCGCTTAACCCGAGACGGAGACGCTCTCGCCGCTCTCGAACTGGTCCATTTGCGTCTGGCGCTCGTCAGCGGAAAGCGGGACGAGGCCGTATTCGACCGTCGGTGAGCCTTCGCCGGTCATCTGCTCGTTCAGGAAGAACTCGACATATTCCTGAAGGCCCGGAACGACGCCGAGATGGGCGCGCTTAACGTAGAAGAACAGCGGGCGCGAAACCGGATACTCGCCGGAAGCGATCGTCTCGGCCGAAGGGGTAACTTCGTTGACGGTCGCGACCTGCAGCTTGTCCTGGTTCTGCTCGTAGAAGGCCAGACCGAACACGCCGACCGCCTGCGGGTTGGCATCGATGCGGGCGAGCGTCTCGGTGTAGTCGCCGGAGATTTCACCGATCGAACCGTCGTTGCGGACCTGCATGCAGGCGTCTTCCGCACCGTCCTCGTCCATACCGCCGTCCATCATCATCTTCATGGCGCCGGAGTCTTCACAACCCTGAAGCAGGAGCTTTTCTTCGAAGACTTCGCGGGTGCCGTGGTTCGAGGCCGGAATGAAGGCCGCGATCTCCTGATCGGGAAGCGAGGCATCGACATCGGACCAGTTGGCATAGGCGTTCGCGCCCATCTCACCGTCCTGCGGGACCTGCGCGGCCATGGCCTTGTAGACCATTTCCGGGGTCAGCGCGAAGGATGCGCCCGAGGCGGCCGAGGCGAAGACGATACCGTCATAGCCGAACTTGATCTCGCTGATCTCGGTGACGCCGGCATCGTTGCAGGCCTGGACTTCCGAGTCGCGGATCTGGCGAGACGCGTTCGCGATGTCGATCGTGTCCGGACCGACGCCCTGGCAGAACTGCTTCAGACCAGCCGAGGAACCGCCCGACTCGACGACCGGGGTCGGATAGTCCGGGAAGACTTCGCCATAGTTCTCGGCGACGATCTGGGCGTAGGGAAGCACGGTCGAGGAGCCGGCGACCTGCACGGCTTTGTTCGACTGGGCGAGAGCCGGAGCAGCGAATGCGAGCGAGGTGCCAACCATCAGGCTGGTGAAAAGCTTGGTGTTCACGGGGGAGTTCTCCTTGGTGGAGTTTGAAGGGGGAAAGCGGTGCCCTTCGCAGCCTCATGCTGCAGTGCCAGAGCCCCGAATTCGGCCTATGCCTAACGAGTTTCCGCGAACGATATATGACAGTTGAACTACGCTTTTATGACACCCTAAGCTTTTGTATTGCATTCGCTTTTCAGGATACGATCGATCTTTCCGACAATCTCTGGAATCGTGCCGTGAAACTTGCGCCCTCCCCGACCTCAGACTCGACCATCAGCCGGGCCTTGTGACGCAGGAGAATGTTGCGAACGATTGCAAGGCCGAGGCCGGTCCCCTTCATCGCGCGCGAACTGCCGACGTCGACCCGATAAAACCGTTCTGTAAGACGCGGCAGATGTTCGGCCGCGATGCCGGGGCCGAAATCGACCACGGTGGCGTCGGCGATTGGCCGACCGCGCTCCTCGCCGGTTTTGAGGCGAAGTACGACGCGCTCGCCTTCCCGGCCGTATTTGCAGGCGTTTTCGAGAAGGTTCGAAAAGACCTGCATCAGCTCGTCGGGTTCACCGGCGACTCGCACCGGCTCCTCGCCGATGTCGGTCTCGATGGCGATTCCCATGTCATCCGCCAGAGGGGCGAGTTGATCTGCCACCTTGCGCAGGATCTCGCCGAGCTCCACCGGCTGGCTAACCGGCAGGTGCCGCTTCATCTCGATTCGCGAGAGAGAAAGAAGATCGTCGATCAGCCGCGACATGCGGCCTGCCTGATCGCGCATGATGGCTAGAAACTTCTCGCGCGCCTCCGCGTCGTTCTGCGCCGGACCCTGCAAGGTCTCGATGAAGCCGGTAAGCGAGGCGAGCGGGGTGCGCAGTTCGTGGCTCGCATTGGCGACGAAATCGGTCCGGATCCGCTCTGTCTGCCGCGCGACCGTGCGGTCGTAGAAGATGACGAGGAAGACTGACGGCTCGCCGCCGTCTCGGCTTGGGACCGGAAGCACTTCGATCTGGAAGCTGCGGTCTGCACCGCGACGCTCGTCGAGCGCGGTCGCGGTGCGCCGGCCACTCGCAATCGCATCGTCGATCGCGGAGAGAACGTGAGGCGCACGGAACCGCAGATGGATCGGCTCGCCGAGTTGCAGACGGCCGAGCGGCGCGACGGATGCCGGGTTCTGGTAGGTGAGCGTCAACTCGCGGTCGACGACGAGAGCCGGCTCGGCGAGCGCTTCGACCACCGCCTCCGCGCCGGCATCCAGCCGATCCCGCTCCGGCCGTGTCTCCGTCTGCGGCGCCGGGTTCCGCGTTCTCTTCGATGGCCAAAAGAGGAGTGCGAGGATCGCCGCAACGAAGACGATGAGCACCGGAATCGTATCGGGATGAAGCGCGCCGAAGCCAATACCGCCGACGATGACGAGACCGGCAAGCCGCTTGCGCCGACGCGGAAAGGGAAGTGTCTCGCTGCTGGTTTCGTGCGTTGCCACTGACGGCCGTCCTCGATTCGATTGAAGCGCCGCGGAGCGCTACGCGAACCGGCTGACAGACTTATGAAACCGAGGGAACCATCGATGGCAAGACACCAATGCAAAGGGCAATGATGCTCGACTGCCGCACACCCATTGCCGGGCGTCGTGCGACACGTGACAATCAGGCGGTCTGGTGCATTCCCGCCGGGAGCTCCAGATCGCGCCCCATGATCTGGCCACGCTCAAGCGAATTCAGCGGGGAAGAGCCTATCAGCTGACCGGCAATCTGACCGAACAGAAGCAAGTGGCCGTGATTGACGACGTTCCGCGCGCTTTGCCCGTGGAGAATTGCGGCTCCCCCTTTCTCGATAACCAAACCTCCCAGAAGCTGGCCGTGAGCGACAATACGTCCGCCAGAGCGAACATAGGTCGTGCCAGTTACCTGCCCCGACTGCTCGATCTCGCCTGAGACGACAAGGTCGCCGATGTGCTGGGTCATTCCGTTCAACTCGCTATTTACATGAGGCCGCCAGCGACATTGCGCGACAAATGTAAACAGTTGATATTCAGCGGGTTAATCCGTTCGCTAGGCGACGTCCGCAGTCGTCTCAGATGTCTCCGCTGCATCTGACAACGAAGACGGCTCGTCCGTACCAAATTTTTCGGTGAGGAGGCGGACGGCTTGAACCGTCGATATGAACTCGCGGATCGCGTGGCGCACCTCGGCGCTGTCGATCTCTTTCAGCATCGGGAGGAGGCCGATCCCATGGTCTTCGAGCTGTTGTAAGAGTGATTTGCCTTGCATGGGCTGGTTCCTTCGAGAGCTTCATCGCGATAAGCGAACACGCGCTCGAAAGTTCAGATCAGCGGCCGCAAATGGTTAGGCTCAGGTTAACCGCACCCAAACAGGCAATTCTCGCAAGCACCTACCTTGCCTGTTCCGCGCCGGCTTCTGCTCTCGGGCTATCAAGAGCTTCGTCGATCCGGACATTACTTATCAAACCCTTTCGGCCTCAGCGCTCTGCTGCAATTTCAGCGGAGAGACGAATAACGCACTATAAGGCGTGAATAGATAAGGATGCCCGCATAGGCCTTCGTCGGATCACAGGCGGGTCGCTCTCGTCGTTCAGAAAATTCCGCCGAACAGCAGCAGGGCACCAACGATAGCAACGCAGAAAACCAGAAGCCACTTGCCTGCGCCCTTCCCGAAGCCGACCCGTTTGTCGGCGATCGGCATACCATCGTGAAGGTTCGACGGAGCCGTTGGACCGGTCCTCGTGACAGTTTCAGTCTTGGTGTTCTCTGCCATCGGAAACTATCCTGTCATTGCGCTGCTTGAATGCCGTCGCCTCCATGAGACCTAACGCCCCCATCGGCATCGGCAATGTTCCTCATCGGCCGTCTTACTCCACAGAAGAACCGTGCGATCGCGAGGCCGATCACCCTTATCATCAAAAAGATAGCGTGTTGGACGTTTCCGCGTGCCATGGAGGCCGACACGCTGATTCTGGTGATCCTGCGAGGGCCGATAGAAGGCGCTGGGCAATTCACTGAGTCATAGCAGAGTCTGATAGAAAACAATGAAGGCCAACACGGCTAAGCCGGCTATCAGCGCGTTCCACAGCATAAAGCGAAGTTTGCGGTTCATTGCGGGCGTCCCTTCCCGTGCCGCGACATGTTCCATTCCATATCGCATAGAACTGCCGACAGTACCGGGAAACCCTCGCAAATCAAGAACAGCCGCGGCATCGTGGATGCGGCGTAAAAACCACGGCGCGCGCCTATGGCGAAAGCCTCAACTCACTAAGTTTCCTGCGAAAAGTGAATGGTACGGTTGGCTGGAGTTGAACCAGCGACCTTCGGAGCCACAATCCGACGCTCTAACCAACTGAGCTACAACCGCACGGGCGGGAGCGTTTCCCGCGATCGGGGTCCGAGATAAATCCTTTTCCGGCGCGGTGCAAGGGCGGTTTTCCGGGTGGAAGCTACTTGCCCTGAGCAAGGAGAATTCTCACCGCGAAGGCCGAAAAAACCCCGGCGAAGAGCCAGTCGATCGCGCGCGTTACCTTCGGCTTTCGCATCAGCATCTCGGAAAGCGACTCGGCCGCCAGAATCATCGGCACGCTCAAGGGCACGGCGACGACGATGAAGAAAACGCCGAGAAAGACGAGCTTTCCGGCTGCGTGCGGGTCGGAGGCAGAGACGAATTGCGGCAGGAAGGTCACGAAGAACAGGATGATCTTCGGGTTGAGCAGATTGATGCCGATACCCGTCAGCCAGTGACTGAAGAGGGACTTCGCCTTCTTTCGCTCGCCCGTCTTCAGGCTGAGCGCCGAGCCGGAAAAGATCGCCTGCGCGGCGAGAAAGACGAGATAGGCAGCGCCGAATAATTTGAGGACGAAGAACGCCTCGGGCGAAGCCGCGATGAGAGCGGAAATGCCGAAGGCCGCAAGCGAGGTGTGGACGAGAATGCCGCTCGCCGCGCCCAGCATCGACGCCATGCCGGCCGCCCGACCCTGAGATAGTGTCCGCCCCACAAACAGAGTCATATCCGGTCCCGGCGTAATCGTGAGGACGATCGCGGCGAGAAAGAAGGTGAACAGCGTGGAAAGATCGGGCACGAACGTCATGGCAATCGACATATCACGGAGCAGTAAAACGGTCATCCCGATTTTGAGCGACGGTGTGACACCGAGCATGATGGATGCGGAATCGGCCGAACTGGTGTAGGGAAAAGCATCCTCGAACTTCAGGCCGGCCGCAATTTCTTTCACACCGTCCGTTCGAATTTTTCGCCAGGGGCCGCGTAACGATGATCCCTTCCCGACCGAAAGCATTATCGTGAAGTCCGCAACGACCGGGGCGCTGAGCGAGATGTCTGACCTTCTTCGGGCGGGCCTCTCAGGACACAATCGCTCTTACGGCCAATTTCTGGAAAGCGCTGCACGGCTCCTGCGCGGCTTTTGCGCCCGCAAGCTGCCGCCGGGGCTGCCGGGCTTCGATGCAGAGGACCTGGTTCAGGAGATATTGATGGCGGTCCACGCCAAACGACATACCTGGCGGACTGACGAGCCGGTCGAACCCTGGCTCTTTGCGATCGCGCGCTACAAGGCGATCGATGCCTTCCGAAAGCACGGAAAGCGGATCGAGGTCGACATCTCCGATCATGTCGATGCGATGGCGATCGAACCTGACGAGACCGGCCTCGTTGCGCTCGATGTGAAGAAGGCGGTCGATACGCTGGATGGCCGCACGCGGGAAGTGGTGACGGCGATCTCCATTGAGGGGCGCAGTATTGAGGAAACGGCAGAACGCCTGGAAATCAGCCGCGGCGCGGTGCGGGTGGCCTTCCATCGCGGCCTCAAGATTCTTTCCGAGCGCGACGGATCGTAGCCGATGCAAACCGATCAACTCATATCACAGCTTCAGGCGGAAGCCGCCGAAAATCCCCGACTCGCAGTCCTGGGCTGGCCGCTTGCAGCGCTCGGCGGGATCGTGGCCACCGCTCTTGCGATGGTCGCGACGATCGGCGTGCGGCCCGACTTCTTCTCCGCGCTGGAGACAGTGCGCTTCAACTTCAAGTTCCTGCTGACGGCGATATTCGCCGGCACGGCGCTTCTTGCCCTTAAGGAGCTCGCACGTCCGACTGGTGACAAGCGCAAGCTGGCGTTCCTAAGCGTTCCGCTGCTCATGCTCTGTGCTTCGGTGATCGCCGAGCTTGCGACGATTCCTCAAGGGTTATGGGAATCACGGATGGTCGGTACGAATTTTGCCTCTTGCCTCACCACGATCCCGCTCTTCGGCATCGTTCCGCTGGGCCTGTTCCTCTACGCATCCTCAAAGCGAGCACCTCTGCGCCCCACGCTGCAAGGCGCGCTCTGTGGTCTGGCGGCCGCCGCCATCGGGGCATTCTTCTATGCAGCCCACTGTACCGACGACTCGCCCCTCTTCGTCGCGACATGGTATCCGATCGCGAGCGCGATCCTCGTCGCGACAGGGGCTCTGATCGGCCGGCGGTTGTTGCGCTGGTAGTGCTCAGCTGAAAGCGGCAGATGACACCGGCCCGACCGGCATCGCATCGCCCGCTTGCCCGCCCGTGCCAAGCCTGCGAGAGATTGGGGCCATCCCGCCCCAACTGCGCGAGCCCATGCCGGACCCCGTCAAACGCCTCCTTCGATCGCTCGCATTCCTGACGCGCTTGCCGCCGGTCGCCTCCGCCTTCGACGACGGTCCTCATCCCCTTGGGAAGGACGTCACCGCTTTTCCGGTTGCCGGTCTGATCGCCGCGGCTCCATCGGCGCTCGTCCTCTTTCTCATTCCGCAATTCAGCCTGTCGCCGCTCCTCATCGCGGTCATAGCGGTCGCGGCGGCGGTCTTGATGACGGGGGCTCTGCACGAGGACGGGCTTGGCGATGTCGCGGACGGGCTTTTCGGTCACCTCCCGCGAGAGCGGGCGGTCGAAGTGATGAAGGATAGCCGCGTCGGCACCTATGGTGCGCTTGCGCTTATCATCTCGGCGGCAGCGCGGATCGCAATCTTCGCCGAACTGATTGCCTTCTCCCCGCTCACGGCAGCGCTCGGCGCGCTCGGCGCGGCCGCCCTAAGCCGCGGGTTCATGGCTCTCCTCTGGGCGAGCCTGCCGACGGCCGATGCCGGCGGGCTTGCGGAGAGTGTCGGTCGGCCGGACAGGCACGACGCATGGATCGCGCTCGCAATCGGTGGCGCGATCTTCGTCTGTCTCACAGGGTTCGGCTTCAGCATCGGCATTGCACTGCTCGCCCTCGCCTTTGGAACCCTGACATTCGCCGGCTTTCGGTGGTGGCTCAAGCGCCGCCTCGGAGGCCAGACCGGCGATACGCTCGGCGCTGTTCAGCAACTCACCGAGATCGCAGCCCTGTTCGGCCTTTGCTTCGCATGAGATTTTCGCAAGCTGCACGGATGCCTATAACAGCGCCATGAGCGACGAACGGAACGAGGCGAGCAGGAAAGACGGAACCACCGGCCTCAGGCGCGGCTGGACGACGGGTGCCTGTGCCACCGCCGCCACAAAAGCTGCCTTGAGCGCGCTCTTCACCGGCGATTTCCCCGACCCGGTCACGATCCGCCTTCCGAAGGGCGAGACGCCAGCCTTCGCGCTCTGCCGACAAGAACTTTCCGGGAAGACGGCGACGGCGAGCATCATCAAGGATGCCGGCGACGACCCAGATGTCACCCATCTCTCCGAGATCATCGTGACCGTGCGGCTGCTCGACGGGCCGCCGGACATCGTGTTCCGCGCGGGAGACGGCGTCGGAACCGTGACGCGCGATGGGCTGCCGATCGGAGTGGGCGAGCCCGCGATCAATCCCGTGCCACGCTCGATGATGCGCGAAGTCGTCGATGAGTTGCGCGCGATCCACGATCGCGATTGCGGCGTGGAGATCACGATCGCGATCCCGGATGGCGAACAACTAGCCGAGAAAACGTGGAATCCGCGCCTCGGAATCGTCGGCGGGCTCTCGATCCTCGGCACCACCGGCATCGTCCATCCGTTTTCCTGCGCCTCCTGGATCCACGCGATCCATCGCGGCGTCGATGTCGCCCGCGCCGCTGGTATAGAACACCTCGTCGGTCCCACGGGATCGGCGAGCGAGGCGGCGGCGCGCAGCGTCTATCCGGACCTGCCCGATCTCGCTTTTCTCGACATGGGGGACTTCGCGGGCGGTCTCGTCAAATATCTGCGGACCCATCCCGTCGAGCGCCTGACGATCGCCGGCGGTTTCGCCAAGCTCACCAAACTTGCCCAAGGCGCGATGGACCTTCATTCGGGCCGCAGTCAGGTCGATTTCGCGTTTCTGAAGGACCTTGCCGAAAAGGCCGGACATCACAGCCTCGCTAAAGAGATTGGCTCAGCCAATACGGCCGGTCATGCGCTTTCGCTGGCGATGGCCGAAGATTTCGATCTCGCGCGCCGCGTCGGCGTGGCAGCGAAACGAACCGCCGAACGGCTCTGCCTAGCAGTGCCGATCGCGATCGATGTGATCGTGGTCGATAGGGCTGGCACGGTGATCACCCATGTTCGATGAAAAGAGCTGCCGCGTCCTTATCCTGGGGGGAACAAGCGAAGCCAACACACTCGCCAGCCAGCTTGTTACGCAGGCACCACATCTCGATATCATCCTCTCCCTGGCGGGGCGAACCCGTGATCCAGAGCTGCCGGATGTCGTCGCCGTTCGCAGCGGCGGCTTCGGCGGGGCAGAAGGTCTTGCGACCTATCTGAAGGCGGAGAGGATTACAGTCCTCATCGATGCGACCCATCCCTTCGCGAGGCAGATTGCCGAGAATGCAGTGAACGCGGCGCACATGGCCGACGTGCCTCATGCGAAATTGCTCCGCCCGCCATGGAAGCAAAAAACGGGCGACCAATGGCTCATCGTCGCGGACGAGATGGAAGCGGCATCCGCCCTCCCCTCAGGATCACACCCTTTCATCGCGCTCGGGCGGCAACATCTGAGCCCATTCGCCGGCCGGTACGATCTCAAGCCGGTTCTACGCATGATCGAGCCGCCGGATTTGCCGCTCGATATTCCGGCCGAGATAATTCGCGGACGGCCGGGAGCAAGCGCCAAGGCCGAAGCCAATCTGTTCCGTGCTCACCGCATCACACATCTCGTGTGCCGTAACTCCGGTGGGGAGCGCTCCTACGCCAAGATCGAGGCCGCCAAAACGCTTGGCATCCCGGTCGTGATGATCGTACGCCCGGTCCTTCGAGGCGTGCAGTTCACGCTCGAAAGCGTCGATGCCTGCGTTGCCTGGGTCCTCGAGCATACGCCTCGGAACGTCAGCTTCGTACGATAATATTCAAAATACGGACTACCGCGACCGAACCGCGCGGCTCAAAAAATTATACATAACGAGAATTGAATATACGGCGACCACTCCATACATGGAACTTACTATTTTGGGGCGAGAGCTCAGAACGCGAAACTGAAGACGACGGCATGTTCAGACGGACATGGCCATCGAGCGCGGGTTCGACGCACCAGGCGGGGAATCAAGACCCTTCGAGATCATAGAGACGTTTGGCCGTGACCCTCTCGGTCGAACGACACCACACTCATCTGCGGGGCGCAGTCGAGTGTGGTGATGACGTTCGCCGGAGGTTTTCGGATCTCCGGCGGACGTTGCGTATCGCGGATGAGGTCTGGTGTCCGGCTGGCTTCTAGAGTTTGTAGCCTTACTCTATGGCCTCTTGGCAAGACGATGTCCGCAGGAGTGCCCAATGTCACCATCCGTTCTCGACCGCGACCGCCTAGGCGTCTGCGAAATTCTCGAAGCGATTGGTCAGGGATCGCTCGCTCCGGCTGATGTCGTCGCCGAGAGCCGCTCCCGGATCGTTTCGCGCGACGGTGATATCGGCGCGTTCGCATGTCTTTCCGAAGATAAGGGCGACGCTCCCGAAGGCCCGCTCGCCGGCATCCCGATTGGCATAAAGGATATCTTCGATACAGCCGACATGCCGACGGAGATGGGCTCTTCACTCTATGCCGGCCATCAACCCCGGTTCGACGCATCGCTGGTGGCCATGGCCAGGACGCAGGGCGCGACGATCATGGGCAAGACCGTGACCACGGAGCTCGCCTCGCTCGATCCGACCGACACGAAGAATCCGGCCGCTCCCGGTCACACCCCGGGCGGCTCGTCTTCGGGTTCTGCCGCTGCGATCGCCGCCGGATTCTGCGCCGCCAGCTACGGCTCACAGACCGGTGCCTCGGTGGTGCGACCGGCCGCCTATTGCGGTATCGCCGGCTTCAAGCCGAGCTTCCGCCTTTTGCCGACAGTCGGGATGAAAACCTTTGCCTGGTCTCTCGATACAGCCGGGCTCTTCGCCGCAAGTGTTCGGGATGTCGCGATGTTCGCCGATCTTCTCACGGGCCGGGCATTGCGTATCGGGGAAGCGGAAACGCTCTCCAATTTGACACTCGGATTTTATCGCACGACGCTCGACCATCACATCGAGCCGTCCATGGTCGAGGCGCTCGAGCGAATTCGCGATATTGCCGAGAAAGCCGGCGCGCGTATCATCGAGATGGAAGAGCCGGGCGCCCTCGAAGAAGGCCGGGACGCGCATATGGCGATCCAGGGTTACGAGGCGAGCCGGGCGCTCATGCACGAACATCGAAGCGCGGGCGCGCGTATCGGGCCGAAAGTGAAGGCGATCCTCGACGATGGCGTCGCTGTCACGCCCGAGGAATACGACACGGCACGCCGGGCGGCACGGGTCGCGCGCAAGGCGGCCAACGGACTCTTCGAAAGCGTCGATGCCATTATTGCGCCTTCCGCATATGGCCCGGCGCCCGAGGGGCTCTCGTCCACGGGTGACCCGACAATCTCGAAGCTCTGGACGCTCACAGGTAATCCAGTCGTCAACGTTCCCGGTCTTGCTACGTCAAGCGGTCTGCCGTTGGGGATATCGATCATAGCTCGTTTCGGGCGAGATGCCCGCGCGCTGGCAATCGCGGCTACCTTGGAAGAAGCTATTTCCAAGGCATAGATTTATCAGAGAAGTTTCCATTCAAAGTTTTGATGTGCGTTTGCGAAATGGCGCAAGCGCCCTTGTGGGCGGGTTCGCATCAGTGCCGCTACGGCGTCTTGCGCTCTAGCGAGTGCACTGCAGCATTAAAACCCTCTTGTACGCCCCGGCCCCTTCGACCAATCTTACCGATACCTGCCGATCATTATGGGCTCCATGACGAGTCCGGCCGGTGGATATTCGGGCGTGCCCGCCGTTTCTCTCTCCAGAGAAGTGGCGCTACGCCGGAGAAGGAGACAGACACATGGAAGTCATGCGTTCATTCAACTTGCTGATGGTATGTGCCGCGTTCGCCTTCATCGGGGCGATGGTCGTGGGTGTTCTCTGAGAAACATCCGGTTTCGGAGCGACATCCGAACGACCCACTGAAGAATTCATGAGAACCGGGCCCAAAGCCCGGTTTTTTTTTCCTTCAAAGAATACAGCTTAATCGTCGTCGTCGGGCGTATCTTCGCCGGAAAGGAAGGCGCCGAAGGTCGAAAGCGCTTCCGTATAGGTCCCGAAGACCTTGATCGCGACCATCAGCGGCACGGCGAGGAACATACCAAGGACGCCCCAGATCCAGCCCCAGAAGGCAACCGACAGAAACACTGCCGCAGCATTCATCTGCAGCCTGCGTCCGACGATCAGCGGCGTCACGAACTGTCCCTCGATTGTCGTGGCGGCGAGATAGATGAGCACTGGGCCGGCCGCGCCCGCGAGATTTCCAAATTCGGCGAGCGCGATGACGCCGACGAGCGCCATGCCGAAGAGCGCCCCGAGATAGGGGATGAAGTTGAGCAGTGTCGCAAGCGCGCCGAAAACGACGGGGCTCGGCATGCCGATATACCAGAGCCCGGTTCCCACAGCGAGACCGAGGCCGGTGTTGATGATCGTGATCGTCAGGAAGTAGCGCGACAGTTCGCGCTCGATATCGTGGGCGATATGAAGGGCGCGTTTCTTGTCTGACAGCGTCGGCATCAGCCGCACCAGCTTGGCATAGAACATGTCACCCGATGCGAGCAGGAAGAACAGGAAGACCAGAGCGAAAACGATGGACGCGAGAATCGTCGGTAGCTCGTCGGTCGCATTGTCGATGAGACCCGGATTTTTTACGACGACCTCTTCCGGGCCGTCATCTTCCGGTTGCGTAGGCTGCGCGAATGGCGAAGGCGGAAGCTCACTGGAGCTATCGCTGCCGTCTCCCTGGCCCACATTCTCGCTCGCCTCTTGCAAACGCTCAAAACGGGCCTGGACGGTGCGGATTTCCCGATCCACGGCCCGTGCATATTCGGGCGCATTCGTGATGATATTCGTGATCGGATCGCTCAGCATGTAGAAACCGAGCGTGAGAAACGTCAGCGATCCGATGACGAGGAAGAATGCCGAGACCGGCTCCCAGATCTTAAGCCTGCGCCGAAGAAACCGCACGATCGGGCTCATCACGAGCGCGAAAAGAACCGCGATGATGACTGGCAGGACGAAGCTCGCCGTCAGATAGAGCCCGCCGAACAGCATCATGAAAAAGATGCCGATCACGGCCCAGCGTGGGCCGACCTCCACCGATTGCCGTGTGACAAGCCCGATTGCAGTAGCGGAACTCGAATTGTCGCTAGCCGCTTTTTCTTCTTTTTTTGCCAAAGCCATGTCCTTGAGCAGGGCAACCCGTGCTCATACGGCGTCCCGACTGGTAACGCGAAACGTGATCGAGCGTTCCGGCGAGATGAGCCGTCAATCTGGCTCGTCAAGCCGACCGTTTGCCAGCGGAACAAAATCGTATCGCCTTGGCGTCTGCTGACATGGCAGCGCGTGACGATATCAATGCAGAATCTGCGAAAGGAACAGCTTTGTGCGCTCGTGTTGCGGGTTCTCGAAGAAGGCCTGTGGTTCGTTCTGTTCGACGATCTGCCCCCGATCCATAAAGATCACCCGGTTCGCAACCGAGCGGGCAAAGCCCATCTCGTGGGTGACGCAGAGCATGGTCATACCCTCTTCGGCGAGCCCCACCATGACATCCAGCACTTCCTTGATCATCTCCGGATCGAGCGCGGAGGTGGGCTCGTCGAAGAGCATGATGCGCGGGTTCATGCAGAGGGACCGCGCGATAGCAACGCGCTGCTGCTGACCGCCGGAGAGCTGGCCGGGATACTTGTTCGCCTGCTCCGGAATCTTGACGCGCTCAAGATAGTGCATCGCGATCTCCTCGGCCTTCTTCTTGGGCATCTTGCGAACCCAGATCGGCGCGAGCGTGCAGTTCTCCATGATCGTCAGGTGCGGAAAGAGGTTGAAGTGCTGGAACACCATGCCGACCTCGCGGCGCACCTCGTCGATCTTCTTGAGATCGCCGGTGAGTTCGATCCCATCGACTACGATGTGACCCTTCTGGTGCTCCTCCAGCCGGTTGATGCAGCGTATCATCGTGGATTTACCGGAGCCGGATGGGCCGCAGATCACGATCCGCTCGCCCTTGTGGACGGTCAGATTGATGTCGCGCAACACGTGGAACTCTCCGTACCACTTATTGACGTGGTCCATCTCCACCGCGACCTCGTCGGAAATCTCCAGCTTCTTCGTTGGAGCCGGCGCTGATTCTTGTGTCATCGACATGGGTGGTCGGTCCTTATCATTTATGTCCGGTGTCGAGGCGACGCTCGACGAAGATCGAATAGCGAGACATGCCGAAGCAGAAGCACCAGTAGACAAAGGCGGCGAAGAGCAGCCCGGTCGCAGGCGTCGTCGGCGTGATCCAGTTGGGATCGGCAAACCCACGCTTCACCGTGCCAAGGAGGTCCGCCAGGCCGATGATGTAAACGAGCGAGGTGTCCTTGAAGAGCCCGATGAAGGTGTTGACGATGCCGGGAATGACGATTTTCAGGGCCTGCGGCAGGATGACCAGCCGCGTCTTCTGCCAATAGCTGAGCGCCATGGCATCGGCACCCTCATACTGACCCTTTGGAATCGCTTGCAGGCCGCCGCGGATAACCTCGGCCATGTAGGCGGAAGCGAACAGGGCAACGCCGACAAGAGCTCTCAGAAGCGAGTTGAAGTTCACGCCCTCCGGCATGAAGAGGGGCAGCATGAAAGTCGCCATGAAGAGGACGGTGATCAGCGGAACGCCGCGCCAGAATTCGATGAAGATGACGCAGATCAGCTTGACCGCAGGCATTTGCGAACGCCGCCCGAGGGCGAGAAGCACACCGAACGGCAGGGACGCGGCAATACCCGACAGAGCGACGACGAGCGTCAGCATCAGTCCGCCCCAAAGATTGGTCGGCACGTAACGCAGGTCGAAATCGGCCGTCATGGCGAAGATGAAGAGGACCGCGATGACGGCCGGCGTCACCACGCTCTTGATCGTCGTCTGCCCTGAGCCGAGACCGACCTTCACCGCGATAGCGATGGCGCCGAGCGCGGCGACGAAAGCGAGCACAGTCAGCAGGCTGAAGGAGAAGCCGATGATCTCGAACTCGGCCGTCCCGAACACGACCGCGAGCAACATCAGCACAAGGGCGCCGAGAAGGAGCCAGATCGCGATCCGCATATCGAGCCGGGAAAAGCTGATGCGGGGCACCGAACCCACCGCACTCAGGGTGGCGGCAGCCGCCAGCACGAAGATGAGTGCGATCGCGCCGCCGGCAAGATCGAACTCGCCGCCTGTCAGAAGCACCAGCGTGACGACCGGAAAGACCGCGAAGAGCAGGATCGCATTGATCCGCTTATAGGGCACGCTCGGGATCAGAAGGCCGGCGACGAGAAGCGCGAGAAGCACGAACACGGTATCGACCCGCCAGCGCTCGGCGGTGGGATAGGTGCCGTAGATGAACTGGCCGAATTTCGCCTCTACGAAGGCCCAACAGGCCCCACCATGGCCACCACCCTCGACGAGGCAGGCCTCACGGCTGGCCCCTTCGAACACGGCGTCGAGCCAGACGAAATTGAAGAGATTCCACACCGCCCAGGCGATGAAGCTGCCGCAGGCGATGGTCAGTATGGCATCGGTGGGCGTCGCGAAAAGGTTCTTCCGAAGGACAGCGATCGGACCGGCATCGCTTTCAGGCGGCGGACGCTGCGGCAGCTCTTCGGTCGCAACGTAGGCGTTGGCATGTTCCTGCATGGATCGGGCTCCCTACCGCTCGGCCAAGGCCATTTTGGAATTGAACCAGTTCATGAAGATCGAGACCACGATGCTGATCGTGAGATAGATCCCCATGCAGATGACGATGATTTCGATCGACTGGCCCGACTGGTTCAGAACCGTGGTTCCGATGGCAAAGAGCTCCGGGTAGCCGATGGCAAGGCCCAGCGAGGAGTTCTTGATGAGGTTTAGATACTGGCTGGTCAGCGGCGGGATGATGACCCGGAAGGCCTGTGGCACGATCACCAGCCGGAGCGTCAAACCGCGCCGCAAACCGAGCGCCGAGGATGCTTCAGTCTGCCCCTTGGAGACCGACATGATACCGGCACGCACGATCTCCGCGATGAAGGCCGCCGTGTAGAGCGACAAGGCGAGAAAGAGCGCCACGAATTCGGGCTTCATCTGGAAGCCGCCCTGAAGGTTGAATGTGCCGGGGGTTGGCACTTCGATCGTGGCCGGCATGCCGGTGACGAGGAAAGCAATCAGAGGCAGGCCGATGACGAGGCCCAGAACCGGCCACAGCGTGGGCTTACGGTCGCCGGTCTTCAGCTGATGCTTCTTGTTGCGCCGGGCGAGCACGATGGCGGCAACAACGGCAATGGCGAAGACGACAAAGCTCGCCCATGCAAGCACCTCGAACGCAAAGCTCGGCGTCTGAAGACCGCGATTGGTGAGGTAGAAGCCGAAGGGATTCTCGGAGATGCCGCGCGGACTTCCGAGCGCCGAGATCACACCGAAATACCAGAACAGGATGACCAGCAGCGGTGGAATGTTGCGAAAAATCTCGACATAGACCGTCGAAAGCAGCCGGACTAGGAAGTTCTGAGAGAGCCGGCCAATGCCGATGATGAAACCGACTAAGGTCGCGAAGATGATGCCGGCGCCTGCCACTATCAGCGTGTTGACGAGGCCGACGATCAACGCGTGGCCGTAGGTCGAGGAATTCGAATATTCGATCGGGGTTTGCCCGATGTCGAAACCAGCCCGGTCGCCAAGAAAGCCGAAGCCGGAAGCGATGTTGGCCTGGGCAAGGTTGCGGGCGGTGTTGTCGACCAGCCACCAGACAAACAGGGCGAGCCCGATGATCAACGTCGCCTGGATCGCGATCGACCGGAAGACCGGATTGTTCAACAATCCTGACGAAGACGACGAAGATGACGCACGCGCGCCACCGGACGTCTCGATATCCGTAGCCATTCAAACCTCTTCGGGTAAGGGCTTTTATATTTTTGATTTGTCAGGGCGGGACCGGCCGATGCCGGCCGATCCCGCTTTCTTAATGCCTTCAGGCGGGTGCGGTCGCGAAAGCGTCCGCTATTCCACTATCGGCCTTAGCGAACCGGCATACCGTATTGCAGGCCACCGTCGGTCCAGAGCGCGTTCTGGCCGCGCTGGATCTTCAACGGCGTATTGACGCCGATATTGCGCTCGAAGATTTCTCCATAGTTGCCAACGGCGGAGATGACCTGAGCGGCCCAGTCCTGCGGCAGGCCGAGCGGCTCGCCAAAGTTGGAGTCCTGGCCGAGAAGACGGCGGATGTCCGGATTCTCGGAGTTCTTCATCTCCTCGACATTGGCCTGCGTGACACCCAGCTCTTCCGCGTTCAGAAGCGCGAAATGGGTCCAGGAGACGATGTCGCCCCACTGATCGTCGCCCTGGCGTACGACCGGCCCGAGCGGCTCCTTCGAGATGATCTCCGGCAGGATGGTGTGGTTGTCGGGATTGCTCATCTCGAGACGCGACGCGGCGAGACCCGAGGCGTCCGTCGTCAAGACGTCGCAGCGGCCGGAATCATAGGCCGAGTTGACGTCCGACTGGGATTCGATGACGACCGGATTGTAATCCATGTCGTTGGCTTCGAAATAGTCGGCGAGGTTGAGCTCGGTGGTCGTACCGGACTGGACGCAGACGGTCGCGCCGGACAGCTCGAGCGCAGAATTCACGCCGAGGTCGTTCTTCACCATGAAGCCCTGGCCGTCATAGTAGTTGACGCCTGCGAAATCGAGGCCGAGCGCGGTGTCGCGGTCCATCGTCCAGGTCGTGTTACGGGCCAGAAGATCGATCTCGTTGTTCTGCAGTGCCGGGAAGCGCTGCACGGCCGAGAGCGGCGAGAAAGTGACGGCCTGCGGATCGCCGAGAACGGCGGTTGCAACGGCACGGCAATAGTCGACGTCGAGACCCTGCCATTCGCCCTGGTCATTCTGCGAGGCAAAGCCCGGCAGGCCGGTGTTCACGCCGCAGCGCAGCGATCCGCGCTCTTTGACGGTATCGGCGGTCTGAGCCTGGGCGCCGGAGGTCGCGAATGCCGCGACGGACAGTCCGAGGGCCGCAGTCAGGAATTTGATGTTCATTTGGGTTTCCCTGTTCGGTTTTATTCATCGAGCCTCGATCGACCCGTTCGGTGTTCGATGGCATCCAGTCCTGACGGTCGTCCCTCACCGGCGGTTGGCCGATTGCGAGCGCCGCCCCAAATTGGAGCCATCGTCCGGCGCCCATGTCATGGCAAAGATTTATGCAGGTCAAGCTGCTGCATAAAATTTCGCACTGCGATAGACAGCGAATCGCCATCCAATCCACTATAAGTTGCAGAAAGTTCCCGAGTTTGAGCGAAGACAATAAAAACGAACCGACCTCCCCCAGAATCGGCACCCGTCTCGTTCACCCACCCTACGACCCGATGACGATGCACGGTTTCGTCAATCCGCCAATCGTGCGCGGCTCGACGGTGCTGTTCGAATCGACGGCCGCGATGGCGGACCGGAAAAACCTCAAATATTCCTACGGCCTCGCCGGCACGCCGACAACGAAGGTCCTCGAAGACCAGCTGAGCGAGCTCGAATGCGCATACGGCACGGCACTTGTGCCCTCTGGGCTCGCGGCGGTCACATTGCCGCTCCTCGCCTTCGTCTCGGCCGGAGACCACGTCCTCGTGGTCGATTCAGTCTATTCCCCGACACGTCGTTTCTGTCACCAGGTGCTGAAGCGCATGAACGTCACGGTCGAATATTACGATCCCTATATCGGCGCCGGCATCGCCGATCTGATGCGGCCCGAGACTTCGATCGTCTTTCTCGAAGCGCCGGGCTCGAATACATTCGAGATCCAGGACGTTCGCGCGATATGCGATGCCGCCCATGCTGGCGGCGCGGTCACGATGCTCGACAATACCTGGGCGACGCCTCTGTTCTTCCGGCCCCTCGAGCACGGGGTCGACATGTCGATCCATGCGCTGACGAAATATCCCGGCGGCCATTCCGATCTCTTGATGGGCTCCGTTTCGGCGAACGAGAAGACCTGGGACCAGCTTCTGAAGACCCAGACGGCACTGGGCATTAACGCCAATCCCGACGACGTATCGCTCGTCCTGCGCGGCATGAAGACGCTCGGCGTCCGCCTGCGCCATCAAGAACAGGCCGCTCTCGACATCGCGGCATGGCTGGAAAATCGAGAGGAGGTCGTTTCCGTTCTCCATCCGGCGCTTCCCTCCTTTTCCGATCACGACGCTTTCAAGAGGCAGTTCTCGGGGTCCTCAGGCCTTTTCAGCTTCGTTCTTAACGGCGATGCGGCGGCGGCAAGGCGCTTCCTCGACGCACTGTCCATCTTTGGCCTCGGCTATTCCTGGGGCGGCCATGAAAGCCTTGCCGTCCTCGTCGATCTGTTCGACCGTACGATCGCGAAAGGCCCGACGGAAGGACCGCTTCTGCGTCTTCAGATCGGGCTGGAAGATGTCGCGGATCTCAAGGCCGATCTCGAACGCGGTTTTGCCGCCTCGAAAGGATGAGAGCGAGCCTGATCCTCAAGGCGTGAGCCAGACACCCTGGAAAGCACCGCCATCGCTCCATTCGAACCGCGAACGGCGATGGCCTTCGGCCGCAAGATAAAGAACCTCGATCACATCGAAAGTGACGACCACGGCGGCGAAGTGCTCGGCGCCCGGATCGGTTAAGACGTCACCATCCTCGCGATCGGAGACCGCGGCATGTGAGTAGCCATCCGGCGCATCGATGATCGAACCTGATCCCGGCTCTACGCGGTAGCATTCGCGGCTCATGGGTTGTGAAGCAGCAAAGGCTTGCGCTGCGAGATCATCGCCATCCCCTTCTGCGATGGATTTTACCGCTGCACGACCATTGACGCGAAGCTGAAGCTTGCGCGCCTTGTCGTAGAAAACCATCGAGACAAGATCGTTCTTGGCCAGCTGATCCACCTTTTCCGAGCGCAGGTCGGTATGGAAACGGAGCTGCCGGCGTGGAGCATCAACGGCACGAAGGACGACGATACGAGCGCTCGGCGCACCCTCAGGACCGATAGAGGCAAGGGTAAACGTTCTGAAACCATGCCCTCGATCGGATACCGCGGCCGAGAGCTCTGCAAGCGCATTGTCGAGCGTTCCGTCGAGATCGTCGTACCAGTCTGGAAGATCGGTCATGCTTGGCGTCCTCGGCATCGATCGCGGGAGGGATGTCATCTGGCGCGCGGGACTTCAGGGCTTCCAAGACGATGCAGCCACTGACCCAAGACAAAGGCAAACCGGAATCTACAGTGACGATTAGACAAAAAAAGAGGCGGCACGAAGCCGCCTTTAAAGTTTTGGCTGGAGTATCAGGTCATGAAAAACCTGATCCCCTAAAATGCGCCATATGCTGCAAAGTTGCTACAGCTTTCAAAAATTTATTGCGTTTCAGAGGATTGGCACTCGGGATAGCGTCAGACGCTTGACATTCTCGTTTTGGCGGTCGGTCCGAATTTTCCAATTACTCTCTGGAGAATCGACGTTGCGGCGCAACCAAGTCCAGCCGCTTCACGTTGGCGGTGAAAGACGGGCTGCGGAGCACGTAATGTGCGCTCACGTGGTCGCGCCGATATCTTGAGAATACGAGCAGGAGTATCCCATGAGCCGCGATCGTTCCGTACTGGACGGATTGTCCGATAGCATGCACTCGATTGGCGAACGATTGTCGGAAATTGAGCACGATATTGCTGCTCGTTACGATCCGCGTCCGAGCCGTACAGAGCGGGCTCGCCGAGCTCTTGTCCGGGCCAATCCCTTCCATCACGAACCGACTTTTTCCGAGCGATATCTGCCGGACTTCATGACGAGCTGGTACTCGCCGACGCGGGCCGAAGCCAAGCGACAGGTCCGCGTCCTTCGCGATGCGTCAGAGGACGGTTACGACAGCGCTCGGGGCTCCCTCGCCGCGCTTTACAATTCGCTTCCCGACATGCGTCTCCCCCGCACCAAGAGCTTCAAGCGCGGCATGGAATCCCAGCGCGGGATCGACAAGATCCGGGCAACGATGAGCGAGCGCGACAAGGAGCTGACACTGCTTCTGGTCGCTGGCGGAACGATCGCCGCCCTCGGCGCCGCCTATTATGTGACCAAGAAGGTTCAGGAACACGCGGAAGAGCCCGGCTACGAAGCAGTTCGCGAAGACGGCGTCGTCGAAATCCGCGACTATGACGCAGTGATCGTCGCCGAGACAGTGAAGAGCGGCTACCATGAAAAGGCGCGCCGGGCGGGCTTCGACACTCTCTACGATTACATCGCCGCGAAGAATCGCGGTGGCAAGTCGATCAAGATGACCACGCCGGTGCTCCAGCAACTCGCCGACTCCGACGGCAAGACCAAAGGCTGGGCAATCCGCTTCGTCATGCCGAAGAAGCACACCATGGCGACGCTGCCGAAACCCGAGCAGCGCGACGTCGTGCTGAAAGAAGTTCCGGCCCGCCGCACGGTAGCGATCCGTTTCAGCGGCAACTTCAATGCGACGCTCGCCTCCAAGCAGTTGATGACGCTCTACAACTATCTGGCGGACAACAACCTGACCCAGAAGGGCGATCCGGAATACGCATTCTACAATCCGCCCTGGACGCCGGGCTTCATGAAGCGCAACGAGATCCTGATCGAGATCGAGCGCTGAGGCCTTCGCAAGGAAGCTTCGAATACGAACAATACAATATTAATTCGAGAGCCCGGCTTATGCCGGGCTTTTTATTACAATTTTATACTTAACCCAGATATCCATTATTTCGCCACAATTATGGCAACGCGCTTGATTTTCTTCCGGAAACTAGGACTATTACTCGCAAGAGGTCTCTTCCGGAGTTCGTTCATGCGTCATCTTACCGCTTTCCTTGCCTTGGCCGCCAGCTGCAGCGTGGCGGTGCAGCCCGCTCTCGCAGGCAGTCGCGGCAGTTCCCTCGAATGCTACAAGCCGGTTCATGTGCCCGCCCAGTATCAGACGGTCGAGGAGGCCGTTCTTCTTCATCCGGCTCGCATGGTGCATGAGGAGATCCCCGCCGAATATGGCTACAGCGCCCGCGAAGTAATCGTTTCACCGGCCCGCGTCGTCTACGATTATGCTCCAGCGCGCTACGAGACGGTTGCCAGACATATCGTCATAGAGCCGGCGCGGACGGTTCACCGCTCTTCGCCGCCTGTCTATCGAACTGTGACGGAGAAGGTGATGATCGAGCCGGCACGGATCGGCTACGAGTGGCGCGTCATCAAGGGCCAGCGGGTGTATTGCAAGGTCCATATTCCGGCGAAATACGCCCACCAGACCCGCCGCGTCATGGTCGATCCAGGCAAAAGCTGGGTCGAAGTTATCCCTGCGCGCTACGGCACCACTCATGAAAAGGTGCTTGTCAGCCCCGAGCGGAAGGTCGCTCGCCATATTCCGGCGGTGACGAAGACGATCTCGGAGAAAGTCGTCGTCCAACCGGCGCGCACTCTGTCGCGCACGATTCCCGCCGAGTACACGACCCGTCACCGTCAGGTGAAGGTTCGTGATGCGAGCCAAGGGTGGCAGCAGGTCAGCCTTCGCGGCTCCTGTTGAGGTCCTGCCCCAACGGCTCATAGCCCCATCAGAGGAATGCTCGGCAGAGCCACGCACCCGCCCCGGTGCGTGGCTCTTTATCTTTTGAGGTCAGAGTCCAGCGAGAGCCTGATCGAGATCGGCGATGATGTCCTCGACATTCTCGATACCGACAGACAGACGTACGACATCCTCGCCCGCACCGGCCGATTTCCTCTGCTCCTCGCCGAGCTGCTTGTGCGTGGTCGAGGCCGGATGGATCACCAGCGAGCGCGTGTCGCCGATATTGGCGAGGTGCGAGAACAGTTTCAGGCTTTCGACGAGCTTCACACCCGCCTCGTAGCCGCCGCTGACGCCGAAGGTCAGCACCGCACCGGCGCCGTTCGGGGCATATTTCTTCATGTTCTCGTGGCTTGGATCGTCGGCAAGACCGCCATAGGAGACCCAGCTCACCTTCGCATGGCCTTTAAGATGCTCCGCGACCCGCTTGGCGTTGTCGGAATGGCGCTGCATGCGAAGCGCGAGTGTCTCGATTCCCGTCAGGATCATGAAGGCGTTGAAGGGCGAGATCGCCGGCCCGAGATCGCGCAGGCCGAGAACGCGCGCCGCGATGGCGAAGGACATGCCGCCGAAGGTCTCGTGGATTTTTACGCCCGCATATTCCGGCCGGGCTTCCGACAGCATCGGATACTTGCCCGAGGCACCCCAGTCGAAATTGCCGCCGTCGACGAGGACGCCGCCCATGGAGTTGCCGTGCCCGCCGATGAATTTCGTCAGCGAATAGACGACGAGATTGGCACCGTGTTCCAGCGGACGGCAGAGGTACGGCGTTGCCATCGTGTTGTCGACGATCAGCGGAATGCCGTGCTTCTTCGCGATCTCAGCGATGCCGGCGATATCGGTGACGACGCCGCCCGGATTGGCAATCGACTCGATGAAGATCGCCTTGGTCTTCTCCGTGATCGCCGCTTCGAAGCTCGAAATGTCTTTGATATCGGCCCACTTTACCCGCCAGTCGAAGCTCTTGAAGGAATGGCCGAACTGGTTGATCGAACCGCCATAGAGCTGGCGCGCCGCGACGAATTCGTCGCCGGGCTGCATGATCGTATGGAAGATCAAGAGCTGGGCAGCATGGCCCGAAGCGACCGCGAGCGCTGCCGTACCGCCTTCGAGCGAGGCGATGCGCTGTTCGAGCACTTCCTGCGTCGGGTTCATGATGCGGGTGTAGATATTGCCGAAGGCCTGAAGGCCGAACAATGAGGCGGCGTGTTCGACGCTGTCGAACTGGTAGGACGTCGTCTGATAGATCGGCGTCGTGCGCGCGCCTGTGGTCGGGTCCGGCTGCGCGCCGGCATGGATCGATCTCGTTTCGAAATTCTGTTCGGACATCGCTTTTCCTCCTCGATGCGGGCGAATGCGAACGCCTTGCCCGTCATCCGTCCCTAACGCAGCGAGACGCGGTTTCCCAGAGGCCACCGCCTCTTCACCCGCCTTCGCACTTTTTCAGCCCGTCCCGCTTCAAGTCTCTATATCCCGCACTACCCTCGCTGCTCGGACGGCGCTGGCCGCCGAGCCCATCAGCACAAGCAGGAGTTCATCAATGCCAAGTCTCGAAGGCAAGGTCCGTTACGGCGTGGTTGGCGCGGGCTGGATTTCCCAATGCGCCTTCATGCCCGGCGTGCCGCAGACGACGAATTCGATCCTGACAGCTCTCGTCTCGGGGACGCCTGAGAAGAACGAGCGGCTCGGCATCGATTACGGCCTCGAGACCTACACCTACGACGAATACGACAAACTGCTGAATTCCGGGCTGATCGACGCGGTCTATATCGGCTTGCCGAACGATCAGCACCGCCAGTTCGCCGTTCGCGCGCTGGAAGCGGGCATTCACGTCCTTCTCGAAAAGCCGGTTGCGACGAGCCTCGAAGACGCCAAAGCGATCGAGGCGGCCGCGAAGGCCTCCGGTGTCAAGCTGATGATCGCCTACCGCCTGCATTGCGAACCGGGCACGATTTCCGCGGTCGAGGCCATTCGCCGGGGCGAGATCGGCAAGCCGCGCTTCTTCACCTCCACCTTTTCCCAAAGGGTGAAGGCGTCGAACTACCGTGCCCAGTCTGGCTATTGGGGCGGTCCGGTGGCCGATATGGGCAATTACCCGATCAACGCGGTCCGAAATCTCTTCGAGGCGGAGCCCATCGAGGTCGCGGCGATCGGGTCGCGCACCGAGCGCGAACTCGGCTGCGAGGATACGGTTTCTGTCGTCATGAAGTTCACGGAAGGCAGGCAGGCGAGCTTCACGGTCTGCTATTCGGCCGACGGGGTCGATATGTTCAATGTGGTCGGCACCGATGGCACCCTCAAGATGGAGCCCGCCTTCGGCTTCTCGCCCGATCTTGCGATCACCTACGAGATTTCGAAGAAAGACGGCGAGACCGAGACCCGCAAGGCCCCGATCACCGACCAGTTCGCTGGTGAGACCGACTATTTCTCGGACTGCATTCTGAACGACCGCGAGCCCGAGCCGAACGGCGAGGAAGGCGTTCTCGACATGCGTGTTCTCGCCGCGATCGAAAAGGCGCTCGAAACAGGCGAGGTCCAGAAGCTGGACCCGGTCTCGCGCCAGCGCCGGATGGACAAATCCCTGCGGCGCGAACTTACCTATGGCAAGCAGCCGGACATGGTCGCGGGCGAACCGCCGGTGGAGTGAGTGATCCTCTGTGCAGAACGCGTGCTCATCACCGAACGAGCTTTGTAGCGGGCATCCAGCGGTAATCGAAACGGAACGCATGGTTCTGCGCGCTCATACGATCGCCGATCTGCCGCATGTGCATCGTCTCGGAACGGAGCCGGAGATCTTTCGCTTCACCGGCAACGACAAGCCCTCGACCGAGGAGGAAAGCTGGCGTCGGATCCTCTTTTATATCGGGCATTGGACCGCGCTCGGGTTCGGTATGTTTGCAATGATCGACAGGCAAACCGGTTCGTTTCTCGGCGAAACCGGGATCAAGCGCTTCAACCGCGGGATTGGCCAGCGCTTCGATCCCTATCCCGAAGCGGCGTGGCGGCTTTTGCCGTTTGCGCAGGGCAAGGGTTACGCCTTTGAGGCCGTGACCGCGGTTCACACCTGGTTTTCGGGTCGATATTCACAGACGAAGACCGTCTGCATGATCAATTTCGAGAATGAGCCGTCACTTCGGCTCGCTGAGAAACTCGGCTATCGGCCCTATGGAGAAGCCGACTACAAGGAGGAACATCTGGTGCTCCTCGAACGCCCGCTATCGTCAGATCCGGTGAATTGACAAACTACCGTGTTCACCCCATACCACGCGCCATCATGACCATACGCTCGCTCATTAAAACGTCGATCAGCTGACGCCCGCCCCGCTTCTCTCCCCCGGGGCGGCGGAGAAGCGTATTCGATCAGGGTCGGGGAGAGCGGAAAAGGTCGAAACCCCATGGGTTACAAAGTCGCGATCGCAGGCGCCACCGGCAATGTCGGGCGCGAAATGCTGTCCATCCTCGCCGAACGCAATTTCCCGGCCGATCAGGTCGTGGCGCTCGCCTCCCGCCGCTCCGTCGGCCAGGAGGTCTCCTACGGCGACAAGACGCTGAAGGTGAAGACCCTCGAAGGCTACGACTTCTCGGACGTCGACGTCTGCCTGATGAGCGCCGGTGGCACCGTCTCCAAGGAGATGAGCCCGAAGATCGGCGCACATGGCTGCATCGTCATCGATAATTCCTCGGCCTGGCGCTACGATCAGGACGTGCCGCTTATCGTGCCGGAGGTAAACCCGGACGCGATCGAGGGCTATTCCAAGAAGAACATCATCGCCAATCCGAACTGCTCGACCGCGCAGCTCGTCGTCGCGCTGAAGCCGCTGCACGACCATGCCAAGATCAAGCGCATCGTCGTCTCGACCTATCAGTCCGTTTCCGGCGCCGGCAAGGACGGAATGGACGAGCTCTTCCAGCAGAGCCGCGCGGTCTTCGTCGCCGATCCGGTGGAAGCGAAGAAGTTTACCAAGCGCATCGCCTTCAATGTCATTCCCCATATCGACGTCTTCATGGAGGACGGTTCCACCAAGGAAGAGTGGAAGGTGATGGCCGAGACCAAGAAGATGCTCGACCCGAAGATCAAGGTCACCTGCACGGCCGTGCGCGTGCCGGTCTTCGTCGGCCATTCGGAAGCGGTCAACATCGAGTTCGAGAATCCGATCTCGGCGGACGAAGCCCGCGAGATCCTGCGCGAGGCGCCGGGCTGCCTCGTCGTCGACAAGCGTGAGGACGGTGGCTACGTCACCCCGCTGGAATCGGCAGGCGACGACGCGACCTTCATCTCGCGTATCCGCGAGGACCAGACCCTCGACAACGGCCTCAACATCTGGGTCGTCTCCGACAACCTCCGCAAGGGCGCGGCGCTGAACACGATCCAGATCGCCGAGCTCCTGGTGGAGCGTGGTTATTTGGACAAGCGTCAGGCGGCTTGAGGTCGGGCTTCGGGCCTCACCGTACAGTTCGCACTCTTTTCATTCCCGCCTTCGGTGGCGGGAATGATTCCGATGGAAATGGATCGGCCATTCGGGTCAGCTCATTCGTCCTTGCGTTGGCATATCGTGGCGAGGCTCCCTAGAGACAGGTCGGTCCGATGCGGCTCTGAAAATTGCGCACGTTTTCCCTCCTTCAAAACGCGTAGCCTGACGACGCGGATGACGCGCCCCTTGCGCGCTCTATCCTCCTGACAAACGACCGGCAGTCTACAGAAGCCGGCGGAATGAAGGAGGCACCCATGGATTTTTTCGTCAATTCGCGGGAGACGATCGTCGACGAAGCGCTCGACGGATTGATCCGGACCTCCGGCGGCCGGCTGACCCGGCTCGATGGCTATCCGCACATTCGGGTGGTTGCGCGAACCACGCGTAATCCGAAGAAGGTGGCCGTGATTTCCGGCGGCGGGTCAGGGCACGAGCCCGCCCATGCCGGCTTCGTCGGTGAAGGCATGCTGACGGCTGCGGTCTGCGGCTCGATCTTCGCCTCGCCGTCAGTCGACGCAGTGCTCGCGGCAATTCTTGCCGTTACCGGTGAGTCCGGGTGCCTGCTGATCGTCAAGAACTACACCGGCGACCGGTTGAACTTCGGGCTTGCGGCTCAGCGCGCCCGAGCCCTCGGTAAGACCGTCGAGATGGTGATCGTCGCGGACGACGTCGCCCTTCCAGAAATCGACCAGAAGCGTGGGCTCGCCGGTACGCTTTTCGTCCACAAGATCGCAGGGGCACTCGCCGAAGAAGGCAGAATGCTCGAAGAGGTGGCGGCGATCGCGAGAAGAGTCGCCGAGAGCACCGTCTCCATCGGCATGTCGCTGACGCCCTGCCATGTGCCCGGCGGGGAGCACGAGGCGGATCGGATCGCCGACGGCAAGGCTGAACTCGGGCTGGGCATCCACGGCGAGCCGGGGGCCGAGACGGTTGCTCATACCGATGCGGCTGGCGCCATGCGGAGAATCGTAGAAAAGTTGAGGCAGGCAATGGTCGGCGACAGTCCTCTCGTTGCGCTTATTAACGATCTCGGCGGACTGACCGGCATCGAAGGCGCCGTCCTCGCGAATGAGCTCTTATCTTCGTCGCTAGGGGATAGAATTACGCGGATCGCCGGCCCCGCGCCGCTGATGACCTCGCTCGATATGCGCGGGTTCTCGGTCTCGTTGCTGCCGGCCGAGGATGCATTTCTCGAAGCGCTCGAGAAATCTGTCGAGCCACATGCCTGGGCGCCGATCCACGAGCCCGCCACGGTCTCGCCGCTACTGCTTCCGGACGGCCTCACACCGGACCGCGCAGCACCCTCGAAGGATGAGCGAACCGAAGCTCTGTTGACGCGGCTCTGCGAGGCGCTTCTCAGCGCGCGCGATGAACTCGACAAGCTCGATGCCCGCAGCGGCGATGGCGATACGGGAACGACCCTTGCCAGCGCCGCGAACGCACTCCTCGATGATCGGGACAGGTTGCCGCTCGCGGAGCAGCCAAAGCTCTTTGCCGCGATCGGCCTCGATCTGACGAAGACGATGGGCGGTTCGTCAGGAGTTCTGCTGTCGCTGTTCTTCGCCTCGGCCGGCGAGGCACTTTCCGACAAGGGGACGCTGCCCGAAGCGCTAAAAGCCGGATTGAACCGCATTAAGGAGGCCGGCGGCGCGGAGCGCGGCGACCGGACGATGATCGACGCGCTCGAACCGGCGATCGAAGCTCTTCTCGAAGATGGGTCTTTCCAGGCGGCCGCAAAGGCGGCGCGGGCGGGCGCCGATGGAACGGCCGATATGGGCCGGGCCAAAGCCGGCCGTTCCGCCTATGTGCGGTCAGAGGAGCTGAAGGGTCACAAGGATCCCGGTGCCGAAGCGGTGGCGATCGCGTTCGAGGCGCTCAGCTCGCTCTGAGGCAGACCCTGCGATAATCGAGATCGGAAAGAAAATCTAGATGCCTATCAAGACCCTCGTCATCGGCGCATCCGGAGGGATCGGCACCGCACTCGTCGAGCGCTGCAGAAAAGACGGCGAGGTCGTTGGGCTCTCTCGTAGCGACGACCGGCTCGATGTCACCGACGAGGCGAGTATCGGGCGGGCTCTGTCCGGCATCGAAGGCCCGTTCGATCGCGTTTTTATCGCAACCGGCATTCTCACCGCCAAACGCGGCAAGCCCGAGAAGAAGCTGGGCGATTGCAAGCCGGACGAACTCTCTTCGCTCTTTGCAGTCAACGCCACCGGGCCGCTTCTCGTGCTCAAGCATCTGATGCCGAAGCTCGATCGCGATCATCCGGTGAAGATCGGCGTCCTGTCGGCGCGGATCGGTTCGATCGGCGATAACGGGCTTGGCGGCTGGTATGCCTATCGCGCGTCCAAGGCCGCGCTGAACCAGTTTCTGCGCACGGCGGCGATCGAGCTGAAGCGCAGCCACAAGCAGGCGACACTCGTGGCGCTGCATCCCGGGACGGTCTCAACGCCCTTCACGGCCGATTTTCAGGATCACCACAGCACCGACGAGCCCGCGACGGCAGCCGGTAATCTAGTGAGCACGCTCGACGCACGGGATCCGGATGACACCGGCACCTTCTGGGACCAGAACAATCAGCCAATCGAGTGGTAACACCGAACCCTTCGTTCGCGCGGACGCAACGCTGATCGGCTGGAAGGAGAAAGATGGACTGGTTCCAGACGATCGATGCCTATTGCGAACGGACGGATGCGGCCTTCTGGGCCGAGCCGATCAACGCGGTCTCGAACGCGGCCTTCATTCTCGCGGCGCTCATCGTCTTCCTCCGAAGCGACAGGATCGGCGGCGTCGAAAAGGCGCTGATCGCCCTTGTCTTCATCATCGGCATCGGGTCCTTTCTCTTTCATACCTTCGCAACACGGTGGGCCGGCCTTGCCGATGTCTTGCCGATCACCGTCTTCATCTTCGCCTATTTCGCCTACGCCCTGCGTCGCTTCGTCGGGTTCGGGCGGATCGCGACGGCGATCGGAACGGTTCTCTTCATCGCCGTCTCACCCCTCGCCGAACCCATCTTTGCACCCGTTGCAGGCGGATCAGCAGCCTATCTGCCGGGTCTTTTCGCGATGCTCGGCATCGGCGGCTTCCTGCTGGCGAAGCATCACCCGGCCGGAGCGGTCGTCTTCGCGGCGGGCCTCGTCTTCACCGCATCACTCGGCTTTCGTATTGCCGACGGTCCGCTTTGCGATGTGTGGCCGCTCGGCACGCATTTCGTCTGGCACATTCTGAACGCCGTCACACTCGGTCTCCTGCTCACGGCCGCGACGCGGTTCGGCGCCCTTGCCGGCAAGCATCGCACGCTCGCCTGAAACGCAGTGTTGCCGGGCCACTCGAACCGGCGTCCTTTATTTCGCGCGGGTAGCGCTTACGTTCACGCTACGCTCCGCCGGTCGCCGCGGCAGCGGACCAGCCGCAAATGAGCCGAGAAGGTGGACGAAAACCGCAAATGAGCGAGACGACGCAAGACCCCATCCTCTCCATCAGACAAGTCTCGAAGACCTACGAGGGCGGTTACAAGGCCCTCAAGGATGTCGACCTGACGATCCAGAAAGGCGAAATTTTCGCCCTGCTCGGGCCGAACGGCGCCGGCAAGACGACGCTGATCTCCCTCATATGCGGCCTTGCCCGGCTGAACGAGGGCACGATCACCGTCGACGGCCACGACGTGAAGAGCGAGTTCTACAAGGCCCGTGCCAAGATCGGCCTCGTGCCGCAGGAACTGACCACAGACGCCTTCGAGACCGTCTGGAACACCGTCTCCTTCTCGCGCGGCCTGTTCGGCAAGCCGAAAAACCCGGCCGTCATCGAGCGGGTTCTGAAGTCCCTCGCCCTTTACGAGAAGAAGGACAACAAGCTCCGCACCCTCTCGGGCGGCATGAAGCGGCGCGTTCTCATCGCCAAGGCCCTCGCCCACGAGCCAGAAGTGCTCTTCCTCGACGAGCCGACCGCCGGCGTCGACGTAGCGCTCCGCCGCGAGATGTGGAACGTGGTCGGCGATCTCCGCCAGACCGGTGTCACGGTCATCCTCACCACGCATTATATCGAGGAAGCCGAGATGATGGCCGACCGGATCGGCGTCATATCGAAGGGCGAACTCATCCTCGTCGAGGACAAGAACGAGCTGATGCGAAAGCTCGGCCACAAGGAGCTGACCATCGTCCTCCAGGAACCGCTCCGAGCCATTCCGGACAATCTGTCCGACTACGACCTCGAACTCGCCGAAGACCGGATGAGCCTCACCTATTCCTACGACACCCATGCCGAGAGAACCGGCATCGCCACCCTGATGCGCCTCCTCGCCGAGGACGGCGTGCGCTTCCGCGACATCGTGACGAAGCAGTCGAGCCTCGAAGAGATCTTCGTCGGTCTCGTGGAGGACGGACAATGAACTGGCACGCCGTCAAAGCCATCTACATGTTCGAGATCAACCGGGCGATTCGCACGATCGGCCAGTCGGTCGTCTCGCCGGTGCTCTCGACCTCGCTCTATTTCATCGTCTTCGGCGCCGCGATCGGCAGCCGTATCGACCAGATCGACGGGGTGGACTACGGCGCCTTCATCGTGCCGGGGCTGATCATGCTGCAGCTCCTCACCCAGTCGATCTCGAACGCCGCCTTCGGCATCTATTTCCCGCGCTTTGCCGGCACGATCTACGAGGTGCTTTCGGCGCCCGTTTCTGCGGTGGAAATCGTTCTCGGCTTCGTCGGCGCGGCGGCGACGAAATCGATCTTGATCGGCCTCATTATCCTCGCCACGGCTACGATCTTCGTCGATTTCGAGATCGCGCACCCGATCTGGATGCTGCTCTTCCTGGTACTGACGGGCTTCACCTTCTCCCTGCTCGGCTTCATCATCGGCATCTGGGCCGATGGCTTCGAGCAGCTCCAGCTCGTCCCGCTCCTCGTCGTTACGCCGCTTACGTTTCTCGGCGGGACCTTCTATTCCATCGACATGCTGCCGGACTTCTGGCGGGATGTAAGCCTTGCCAACCCGGTGCTCTACCTTGTCTCCGGCTTCCGCTGGGCGTTCTTCGAGACCTCAGACGTCTCGATCCTCGTCAGCCTGTCGATGACGCTGGGCTTCATGGCGGTTGCGATGACGGTGATCTGGTGGATCTTCAAGACGGGCTGGCGGATCAAGCCCTAGCGGTCGGTTCCGCAGGTAAACGCGCGGTTCCAAATCCGCCCTTGACCTCGCCGCCCCGTTCCGGTCTCTCACGCCCAATACAAGCAAACGAACCGAAGGAGCCGCCCCTTGGCTCAGCTCAATGCGCAGATCATTCCCGTCACCGAGTTTCAGCAGAACTGCACGTTGCTCTTCGACGACGAGACGAAGACCGGCGTCGTCGTCGATCCGGGCGGCGAGGCCGGGAAGATCAAAAGCGCGGTTGAGGCTGCGGGGGTGACGGTCGAGGCGATCTGGATCACCCACGGGCATATCGACCATGCCGGCGGGGCGGCGGAGCTTAAGGAGATGCTCGGCGTCGACATCATCGGCTCGCACAAGGACGACAAGTTTCTGATGGACAATCTCGCCGAGCAGGGAAAGATGTTCGGCCTGAAGAGCGAGATCCGCAACTGCACGCCAGACCGGTGGCTCGAAGAGGGCGACACGGTCTCCTTCGCGGGGCACGAGTTCGAGGTGCTGCACACGCCGGGCCATGCGCCCGGCCATGTGATCTTCGTCTACCGGGCGGCCAAGTTCATCATTATGGGCGATGTGCTCTTCAACGGCTCGATCGGGCGGACCGACCTGCCGGGCGGAAACCACGAGACACTGCTCGCCTCGATCCGCGACAAGGTGCTGCCGCTGGGCGACGATTTCGGCTTCCTGTGCGGCCACGGGCCCGGCAGCCGGCTCGGCGACGAGCGGCGGTCGAACCCGTTTCTTTCGGGAATGTGAGATTGATCAGTATCCGGGCGCGATGCGGATGATCTTCGAGCCGCCTCCGGTGATGATCACATCCACCCCGGACTTCGGGTAAGGGCGCTTGTCGAGACGGGCTTCCTCAATATCGATGAATTTCGGGCCCGGATTGGCGTAGCGACCGGCCCGCGCCTCGCTGAGACGTGTGCGCTTCCCCCGATTTTCGAAGACGCTTTCGCCGGTCGAGACGTAGAGAACGGAACCCTCGGCTCCGGTCGAAACCCGCGGCGTGTTCACGCTGTGCCACGCACGTTCGGCCGGCTTGCCGACGAGGCGCACGCCGCCGCGTGATTGATCGGCGGTGTCGAAATAGCGCGTGACATCCCGCGCCGGCACGGTGATCTCGCTCGAAATGCCGCCGCCATCTTCCAGGAATTCCTCACGCTCGGAGGTGTAGACCTCAGCGCCGCCGGAGACTCCGCCCCCATCTTCCAGGAATTCCTCTTCCTCGGATGTAAAGGTCACCGTCTCGTCGTCGGAAATGCCCCCGCCGCCCGCGAGGAATTCGTCCTCGGTATCGAGGCCGATCTCATCGCCGGTTTGTATGCCGCCGCCGTCTTGCAGAAAGTTCTGCTGCGCGAGGGCGGAAGTTGCGAGACAAAGGCCGAGGGCCGTGGTGACGGTGAATATGCGCCGCATGGGACAAACTCCTTAACGAAACGTTAAATGGTGTTTGCCCGATGACAGCAAGGGTTATGCCAACGGCCGCCGCAAGGAGCATAAGGTCTGTCTGGAGCACCGTCGCAATTATAGAGCTGCGAGCGCGAAGCCGCGCAGTTCAGGCTTCGTTAACTGTGATTGCGGGTTACGGCAGCTGCAAAAGCAGCATTGGCCATTCGCGACGAGCCACGGAAGTGATGTCCCGATCCTGGCGTCCCAGAATCGGGCACATGTCTCAGACAGGGACAAAGAGCGGCTTCACACCCATCGAGTTCAGCCAGAGTGGCCGATCCGGTGTGCGAAGATGCGGGTCTTTGCGTCGAGCGCCCGGTTCGCACCGGCGTAGTGGGTCCCTTGGAAGCCGAACACCTCGCCGGCTGTACAGACCGCGAGGACGCTCAGATGGACGGTATCGAAGGACGAGCCGCCGGCCTGCGCGCGGGCATAGGCCGCGCCATTGCGCAGAAGCTCGACGGAAAACCCCGGGGCGGACGCCGCCAGCGAGCCGGAAAAGCCGAACGACCAGAGCCCCGCGCCCTTCGGGCCGATCGTCAGCTGGCCGCCCGAAAAACTGCTGTCGCCGAGATTGGCGTATTCACTGGTAAAGCCGGAAAGGTTTGTCGGTGTCGCATCAGGCAGCGTGTCGGAGCCGTCCGAGACCGCGATCAGCGAGACCGCCTTTGTGGCCGGCAGGTCGACGGCGCCACTCGCACGGTCGACGACGAGGGCATCGTGATAGCTCCCGCCATCTGGCGTGACCTTGATGCGGAAATCGTCGTCGCCGTAAAGGCCCATCAGGGCGCGGGTCGAATAGCCGTCCTGAAAGTTGAAACCGGCGGCGTTCTCGCTCCCGGCCTTGTTGAACGTACCGAGAACCGAGCCATTGCCGGAGCCGGAAACGTCATCGTGGGAGAAGAGAAGGGCGTTCGATTTGACGACCAGCCGGTTGTAGTCGTCGGCATCGCTGTTCACTCCGAATCTAGGGGCAGTCAGCTGCGGCTCGCCCGCGCTCGCGAACGGGTCCACGGTCCAGCCGGCGCCATCGTAGACGAGCGCGGCATTTTCCTCCGCGACATAGGCGATCCAGCCGGCACGCGGCTGATAATAGGCCCATGCGCCATCCTGAAACGCCGCGATTTCGCCCGCGCGGTCCTGCCATTCCCCGCTTGCGCCGTCCGCAACGATATGGCGCTCACCCTCGGCCGGCGTACCGGGCGGATCGGCCCGGTCGCGGGCGAGAACGCCCAGCTGAACGATCGCATCGAGCATCCGCAGCGCTTCGTTATGGGTCACATGCTTCTGCGCCTGGGATGGCGCGATCATGGGAAGCGAAAGGAGATTGGTATTGAACATCAGGAAAACCCTCGGACGTGGTGACGTCTCCAAAGGTTAGGCCGGGTCTTTGCGCCCGTGGATAAGTCGGCGGGCTTCCCTGATTTTCAGTGCTCGTAGATCATCTTGCGGGTCATGCCGCCGTCCAGCGTCATCACCTGCCCGGTCATGAAGCCGGCACCTGAGAGGTAGAGAACCGCCTCCGCGATATCCTCGGGCCGGCCGACGCGGCCGACCGGATGCTGGGCGTGGTCCTTTTCCCGCAAATCGTCGCTTCCCGAAATCCAGCCGGGCGCGATGCAGTTGACGCGAATCTTCGGGCCGAGACTAACGGCCAGCGACTGGGTGAAGCCGAAGAGCCCGCCTTTCGAAGCGCCGTAGGCCTCCGTTTCTGGCTCCGCCATGAAAGCGCGGGTCGAGATCATGTTCACGATCGAGGCGCCTGGGCCCATCAGCGGCACCGCCGCGCGCGTCATCAGGAAGGCGCCGGTCAGGTGGCTTTCGGTGATCGCGCGCCAACCGTCGAGCGAGAGTTTCTCGATCGGTCCGGTCTCGGGTCCCGACTTGCCGGCATTGTTGACGAGAAGGTCGAGCTCGCCCCAGCCGAGTTCGTCGAACGCAGCTCCGACCGACTCTTCGTTGGAAACGTCGCATCGGATGAAGCGCGTCCCCTCGCCTTCTTCGAGGTCGAAGGAAACGACCTCCCAGCCGTTCGCCGCCAGCGTCTTGCAAATACCGGAGCCGATGAGGCCGGCCCCGCCCGTCACGATTGCTTTCTTCATAGGCACCGAGATAGGGCGCGGCGACACGCAAGCTAAGCCGAGAAATATTCAGCCGGCGGCCGGCCGGTCCCAGGCTTTCAATTCGGCGGGGATATCGGTTGTTTTTTCCGCCGCCTTGCAGAGATCGGCGATGACACAGGCCTCGCAATCGGGCTTGCGTGCCTTGCACACATAACGGCCATGCAGGATCAGCCAGTGATGGGCGTGCCGACGATAGGGCTGCGGTATGACCGCGAGCAGCCTCTCCTCCACCTCGTCCGGCGTCTTGCCCGGCGCGATCTTCAACCGGTTCCCGATCCGGAAGATGTGTGTATCGACGGCGAGTGTCTCCTCGCCGAATGCGGTGTTGAGGACGACATTGGCCGTCTTGCGGCCGACGCCTGGAAGCGCCTCCAGCGAGGCGCGGTCGTGGGGCACACCGCCGCCGTGGTCGGCGACGAGCACCTGCGACAAGGCAAAGACGTTCTTCGCCTTGTTGCGATAGAGTCCGATCGACTTGATGTGCTCGCGGATCGCTTCCTCACCGAGCGCCGCCATAGCCTCGGCATTGTCGGCGGCAGCAAAGAGGCCACGCGTCGCCTTGTTCACGCCGGCGTCTGTCGCCTGCGCCGACAGAACAACAGCAACGAGAAGCGTGAAAGGGTTGGAATGTTCGAGTTCCGGCTGCGGCTCGGGCCGCTGTACGGCGAAACGCCGGAAAATTTCCGTTATCTCGTCCTTCGAATAGGGGATGCGCGGCCTGCGCTTGCGAGGCTTGGCGGCGGCCTTCGGCGCAGATTTCGTCTTGCTCACGCGTTTCTAACCCTGCGTCGCTTTACCGGCCTTGATTCCGCCGGGACCTAGGTCGATCTTATCGCCCACGCTACTTCTTAGGAACCGCGGGAATGGATGACAATTCTCACCGCGCCGGGCCTCATATGGCCGATGCGGACAAGCCGATCTTCGAAGCGCTCCTGACGCCCTACCGGTCGCTCGGGCCGCGAGGCTTTGCCGTCACCATGACGCTGTTCGGAGCGGTCTGCCTCGGTGCCGGCATTTTGTTCGCCTCGCAGGGCGCATGGCCGGTCTTCGGCTTCCTTGGGCTCGACGTCGTCATTCTCTACTTCGCCTTCAAGCTGAGCTATCAGGCCGGCAAGGCACGCGAAGAGGTGTCGATCTCGCGTTCGGAACTCGCGATCCGCAAGATTTCGCCTCATGGGCGGGTGCGCGAGGCCCATTATCAACCTGCTTGGACCAAGTTCCACGTCAAGCGCATGGAGGATGTCGGCATCCTGAGGATGGACGTCGCGAGCCAGGGCCGCTCGACCGAGATCGGCCAGTTCCTCAATCCCGACGACCGCGAGAGCTTCGCCAAGGCATTCGGCGAGGCCCTCGGCATCGCAAAACGGGGCTGATGACATCTCAGTGACCCTGATCGATGAAAAGCCAGCCTACAACCTCCCGCTTCACGCGGTCGATCTCGACCGGAAGCTGGCGAAGGACGTCTACGAGCCGAGACTGGCAGAACTCCAGACCCAGCTGATGCGCATTCAGCAGGCTTACATGGCTTCCGGCTCCGCGGGCGTCATCGTCTTCGAAGGATGGGACGCGTCCGGCAAGGGCGGCACGATCCGCCGGATGTCGTCCGCTCTCGATCCGCGCAGCTACAAGGTCTGGCCGATTGGCGCTCCGCGCCCCTATCACAAAGATCGGCACTATCTCCTCCGCTTTATGGAGCGCATGCCCCCGCGCGGCGCGATCTCCGCTTTCGACCGATCCTGGTACGGGCGCGTTCTCGTCGAGCGGGTCGAAGCGCTGACGCCGGAAACGCGCTGGCGGCAGGCTTACCGGGAGATCACCGACTTCGAACGGATGTTGATCGACGACGGCGTCAGGATCGCCAAGCTGTTCTTCCACGTCTCGCCAGACGTCCAGCTGCGACGCTTCGAGCAAAGGCTGCGCGACCCACTGAAGCGCTACAAACTGTCGCTGGAGGATTTTCGCAACCGCAATCGCTGGGCCGATTACGAAGCGGCGGTCGACGAGATGGTCGAGAAGACAGGCACGGACGCAGCACCGTGGCGCATGATTCCGGCAAACGACAAGAAGTTCGCGCGCATCGCTTCGATGCAGGAGATCGTCGACAAGCTCGGCACCGGCCTCGATCTCCGCCCGCCTAAGCTGGACGCCGAAATCCTGGCCGCCGCGCGCGACCATCTCACCATCGATCCGGAGCTTGAGAAAAGCCTGACGGATCAGGCAGAATAGGCGGATTTGAAGCGAGACGTATCCCCCAAAGCCCGCCTGCCTGCCGCACTTTTGCTGCACTGCAATAATTCGTTCAGTCTTCACTGAATAATATTTCTGTTCAGTCTTGATTAAACGGAGACGCAGCCGTAGCTACAAGCTATGAACCAGACACCGGCTGCTACCAGTTTTAGAACCGAGCTTTCCTGCGAGGACGCTTGCGGGCGCTTCATCGAGCGGATGGGCGAGCATATGGAGATGGAGGGCATGCCTCGCATCGCCGGGCGGCTGTTCGGCCTGCTACTGGTTGATCCGGGACCGGTCAGCTTTTCCAATCTTGCCGAACGTCTCGGCGTGAGCCGTGGATCGGTCTCCACCAATGCCCGGCTTCTGGAAGGCAAGGGACTGATCGAGCGGGTCTCCGTCGAAGGCGAGCGGCAGGATTTTTTTCGCCTCGCCGACAGACCCTTCGTCAACATGATCCACGGTATCGCCGCACGAATGCGCGAGACCATGACGCTGATAGACGAAGGCTGCCGGGACTGCGGCGGGCCGGCGATCAATGACGGTGTCCTCGCGACCCGCGATTTCTTCGCCGAAGCCGCCGCAAACCTCGAAGAACTTGCAGGTCGCCTTGCGGAGCGATGCGTTCGGGGGACAAGCCGATGATGGAACCGGACGCACATACCCTCTCCGTAAACCACGACAGGAAGCGGCACGGAATGGGGCAATCCTCATCGTCGACGACGGCCGTGGAGCCGTCCAGCAGTCGACATGGAGAGCCGAAGGAGCCGCGCTCGAAAGCCGGCTGGCTTGCCCTGCTTTTCGTCGTTGCTCTCGTGGGCTGGATGGGCTCCGGCTACCTCGGAGGAGATACGGGCGAGACCGTGGCCGAAGCACCGCGTGAAAAGGCCATGGAGCCGTTCACGGTCGAAGCGTTCGAATCGAAGGCCCAGCCGGTCACACAGTTCGTATCGGCCGAAGGCCAGGCGAAGCCCGATCGGCAGACGCCGGTGCGCGCCAAGACCGGCGGCACCATCGAGGAGATCGTCGCGCGAAAAGGGCAGTTCCTCAACGAAGGCGACATCATCGCGCGGATCGCGCTCGCGGATCGCAGCGCACAGATCGCGCAGGCCGAAGCCGAACTCAGCCGTCGTCAGGGCGAGTTCGATCGCGTCAGCGGTCTTGTCGAGCGCGGCTATTCCACACGCGCGGAACTGGAAGCAGCTGAAGCCGAACTGGCCGTCGCGCGCGCTTCCCTCGCCTCGATCCGCCAGACGCAAGGAGATACGGATATCCGCGCGCCGATCACCGGTGTTCTGGAAAACTTCGATCTCGATCTTGGCGAATTCATCGCCGCCTCGGCGGAGGTCGGAACCCAGGTGGACAACGATCCGCTCACGGTCGAGGTGCAGGTCGCGCAGCAGAGCATCGGTCGGATCAAGCTCGGCCAGACCGCGCAGGTGAACTTCATTACAGGCGCGACCCGTCAGGGCGAAGTCACCTATGTTTCTAGCAACGCCAATGCCTCGACGCGCACCTTCCCGATCGAGATTACGATACCCAATCCGGATCGCGACATTCCGGCCGGCATTTCCGCCGAAGTCCGCATTCCGGTGGGCGAAACTCCGGCCCATTTCCTCTCGGCCGCGATCCTCGCGCTCGGTCCCAATGGCGAACTCGGCATCAAGGCGGTCGATGAAAATTCGAAAGTGAAGTTCTATCCCGCCCAACTCGTGCGCGCGGAAACCGACGGCATCTGGGTCGACGGACTGCCCGAAACCGTCCGCATCATTTCGGTCGGCCAGGGATTCGTCTCGGACGGTGAAGCGGTCAACGCCGTTGCCCCCACCGGCAATGGCCCGGACATCGAAACGCCCGCAGACGCGCCACCCCAGCCGGAATTGCCCAATCTCTCGGCCGATGCAGGCGGAAGCGAGACCGGCTCCGGCCTGATGGCGGAGGGCGATACGGATGCGCAGACCGGGGACAATCAGGTCGTCGCCTCCAACGCAGCCGAAGCCGGAGCGACGGACGGCAGCGGCGATTCGGCAGGCACCACATTCCTGGACCAAGCCAATTTCGCGGCTCAGGCAGCTTCCGAAGGAGAGCCGCCGCAAGCTCTCGTCCGCATGGCGCAGGAAGCGCTCAATACGCTCGGTTATGAGGCTGGTCCGACGGATGGGCTGATGGGTGCATCGACCCGCGACGCCATCCGCGCCTTTCAGGAAGATAACGGCCTCAAAACCACTGGAACGCTCAGCGCAGCCTTCGCCTCCGCGCTTAGGCAGGCCCTCGCGGCTGGGGCAGGCCGATCATGAATGCGATCATCGACGCGGCTTTCGACCGCTCGCGAACCGTTCTTCTTTTTCTGGTTCTGATCATTCTGGCCGGCACGGTCGGCTATCAGTCGATTCCGAAGGAGTCCCAGCCCGACATCCCGATCCCGGTGATGTACGTCTCGACCGTTCTGGAGGGCATATCGCCGGAGGACGCCGAACGGCTGATGGTGAAGCCGCTGGAAACCGAGCTCTCCTCGCTCTCCGGTCTCGACGAGATCGAGGGGCATGCCTATGAGGGCTTCGCCTCGGTGCAGCTCACCTTTGAGGCAGGCTTCGATGCGGACGAGGCCCTGACCGACGTCAAGGACGCGGTCGACCGGGCGAAGCCCAATCTGCCGCAGGAAGCCGAAGAGCCGACCGTCAACGAGGTGAACACCTCGCTCTTTCCAATCGTCACCATCGTTCTGTCCGGCCCCGTGCCGGAGCGCACGCTGGTCAATTTGGCGAGCGAGCTCCAGGACGATCTGGAATCTGCGCCCGGCGTGCTCGAAGTCGATATCGGTGGCGATCGCGACGAGCTGATGGAAGTTCTGATCGATCCGACCGTTTTCGAAACCTACGACATTTCCTTCGACGCACTGTTGGACCAGCTAAGCCGCAACAACCGGCTGATCGCGGCCGGCGCGATCGATACAGGCGCGGGCCGGATCGTCCTCAAGGTGCCGGGCCTCATCGAGGACGTGACGGACGTGCTCGACATGCCGATCAAGGTCGATGGCTCGACGGTGCTGACCTTCAAGGACGTCGCAGTCGCGCGGCGGACCTTCCAAGATCCCGAGGGCTTTGCCCGGATCGACGGGCAGCCCTCGCTCGCGCTGGAGGTCAAGAAGCGCTCCGGAGCCAACATCATCGAGACGGTCGACGCGGCGCGCCGCATCGTTGCCCAGCATCAGGAAGCCTGGCCCGATACGCTCAGCGTCCAGTTCCTGCAGGACGAGTCCGAGCAGGTCGTCTCCATGCTGACCGACCTCGAAAACAACGTCATCTCGGCGATCGTCCTCGTCATGATCGTCATCGTGGCGGCGCTCGGCCTCAGAACATCCATTCTCGTCGGACTGTCGATTCCGGGCTCTTTCCTCGCCGGTATCGCGATCCTTTGGATGGCCGGCTTCACGATGAACATCATCGTTCTGTTCTCGCTGATTCTCGTCGTCGGCATGCTTGTCGACGGTGCGATCGTGACGACGGAGCTTGCCGATAGGCGATTGCTTGAGGGTGCGAGCCCGCGCGATGCCTATCGCCATGCCGCCAAGCGCATGGCCTGGCCGATCATCGCCTCGACCATCACCACCCTCGCCGTCTTCCTGCCGCTGCTCTTCTGGCCCGGCATCGTCGGCGAGTTCATGAAGTTCCTGCCGCTCACCGTCATTATCACGCTGACGGCCTCGCTCGCGATGGCACTGGTTTTCATCCCGGTGCTCGGTGGCGTCATCGGCAAGGCCCAGCCTATGCCGAAGAAACAGCGGGAGGCCCTTGAGGCCGCCGAAACCGGCGATCTTTCGACGATCCGCGGTGCGACCGGCATCTATCTGAAGGTTCTCAATGCGGCGCTCAAAGGACCGTTCGCGACGCTCGTCATCGCACTCACCATCCTGATCGGTGCATTCTACGGCTATTCCCAGTATGGGCGCGGCGTCGAATTCTTCCCCTCGATCGAACCGGAATTCGCCCAGGTCCAGATCCGGGCGCGCGACAACTTCTCGATCTTCGAGAAGGACGCTCTGGTGCGGCAGGTCGAGAACCGTCTGCTCGACCTCGACGAGGTCAATAGCGTCTATGCGCGGACCTTGAGTGAAGGCTCCTCCCGCCAGCTCGGCGCAGATGTCATCGGCACGGTCCAGCTCGAACTCGACGAATGGAACGAGCGACGCAAGGCGACCGAGATTTTCGAGGACGTCCGCGGTCTTACCGCCGATATTCCGGGCATCACGATTCAGGTCCAGCAGGAGCAGAACGGGCCGGCCTCCGGCAAACCGATCAACGTGAAGCTCAACGGCACGGATCTTCAGTCGCTGTCGAATGCAGTGGCTCAGGTGCGCGCGGAAATGGCCGATATCGGTGGCTACACCAACGTCACCGATACGCGTCCTCTGCCCGGCGTCGAATGGCAGATGAGCGTCGACCGTGAGGAAGCCGCGCGTTATGGCGCCGACGTCTCGCTTCTCGGACAAGCGGTGCAGCTTTTGACGCGCGGTATCGAAGTGTCCGACTACCGGCCCGATGATGCGAGCGGCGACGGCGAAGTGCCGATCCGCGTGCGCTTCCCGGCGGGCGACCGAACACTGGAGCGGCTCGAAGACCTGCGTATTCCGACAAGTCAGGGCCTCGTGCCGATCCGCAACTTCGTCTCGTTCCAGCCCTCGCCCAAGGTCGGAACGATCATCCGTATCGACCAGCGCCGCGTGATGACGATTGAGGCCGATGCGGCCGAAGGCCTGCTTGTCGACGATCAGGTGCAGAAACTGACCCAACGGCTGGAGGAAATGGACCTGCCACCGGGCGTCGACTACTCCTTCGGCGGCGAGGCCGAGGATCAGGCCGAGGCTGCGAGCTTCCTCGGCGGTGCGTTCGCCGTGGCGCTGTCGCTGATGTTCATCGTGCTGGTGACGCAGTTCAACTCGCTCTATCAGGCCTTCCTCGTCATGAGCGCGATCGTGTTCTCGACAGCCGGCGTATTTTACGGGTTGTTGATCACCGGCCGCCCCTTCGGTGTCGTCATGGGTGGCATCGGCGTGATCGCGCTCGCCGGCATCGTCGTGAACAACAACATCGTTCTGATCGACACGTATAACGATCTTCGCCGACAGGGGCAGCCACCGCTGGAAGCACTGCTGCGCACTGGTGCCCAGCGCCTGCGGCCGGTCTTCCTGACCTCGGTCACGACCGTTCTCGGGCTCGTGCCGATGGTGGTGGGAGCCAATGTCGACTTTCTGAACCGGACGATCGAATTCGGCGCTCCGTCGACCCAATGGTGGACCGAACTCTCGGCTTCGATCGCGGGCGGTCTCACGTTTGCGACCATCCTGACACTTGTCCTGACGCCCGCGCTTCTGATGCTTGGCGAGAGCGTCGTTGCCTGGGCGAAACGCAAACGCGGACATGATGCCCCGAGCCCGCGGCTCGGCGATCCGCTGGGTCGCCGGCGGCCGAAAGGTGGCGAGATCGTTCCGGCCGAATGAGTCAGAACAGTCCCGGCGGCCCCTAAGCCGCCAGGACTGTTCGTTTTCTCGGACAGCGAACTCCCAAAGTCGAACCAGTTTCAGGCATTCTGTACTTCACTCCGACAGGGACGGGAGCAGGTCGAAAGTTCCGAAAGGTCAGATTCGCCTCAATATTGCGATCGTCCCATAGGTCTTTGCTTGGCATAGGAAGAGCAAGTATTTGCCACATGGCCCGACGCCGCGCATCTTGCGGGGGAGCCTGCTGCCAAGAGTCCGCGGACCTGATCGAATGAGTCGAGGGCAGCAAGACGCACTCTGGGAAGGGACATGACGTCCGGCGACCGGCTCGCGCCCGACGATCTCAAGATGAGGTCATCGAAAATGAAATTGCTCGATTTCCTGACTCTCGTCACCGCGCTCGGCGCGGCTATGACGATCGTCATGCACGGTCTTTACGACTTCAATTTTCCGGTCTGGCGGTTCGCCTATTACGAAACCGCATTCATGATGGTGCTCGCGTTTTCCTGCTTTTTCCAGTTCGCACGCGCCTTCAGTCGGCTTGGCTCCAAGGATTAGCGCGGCTTGAGCGCTTCCAGCGCCTCGCGGTAGGTCGGATAGCGGAAGCTATAACCTTCGCTCTTGATCCTGGCGTTCGAAACACGCTTGTTATCGCCGTAGAAGCTGCGCGCCATGGGTGAAAGCTCGGCATCTTCAAAGGCCGTTTCCGGCGGCGGCTCGACACCCGCAAGCTCAGCGGCGTGGGTGACCACATCCTGCGGCGGCGCTGGCTCGTCATCGGTCACGTTGAAGATGCCTCCGAGTGCCTTCTCCGCCAAGAGTTCGAGGCTACCGGCGATATCCTCCACGTGGATTCGGTTGAACACCTGACCCGGCTTGATCAGCCGTTTGGCCTTGCCGCTCTTAAGGCTCTCGAACTGATTGCGCCCCGGTCCGTAGATGCCCGACAGCCGCAGGATCGCGAGCGGTACCCCGCGCTTTTCGGCGAGCGCCTGCCAACCCTCTTCCGCCACGACGCGGGCCTTGGAACGGTCCGAGCCTGGATTGACCGGCGTCTCTTCGTCGACCCAACCGCCATCGTGATCGCCATAGACACCCACGGTCGACAGATAGCCGATCCATCGCAGATCCGGACAATCTTCGGCGATCGTCTCGGCATAGAACTTCAGCACCGGGTCGCCCTCGGGTGCGTTTGCGCCGCCGACGCGCGCTTCGGGAGGTGCCTTATGGCCGGGCGGGATGGAAACGAGGATATGAGTCGCCTCTTTCAGCGTCTCGGCGATGTCCGGCACGAAATCCTCGCCGTCGAAGATAAAAGCGGGGAAGCTTGCGGCGGAGAGGCTCTCGGCCTTTTCGAGGCTGCGGACGGTAACGCCACGCACTTGCGATGGATGAACCCGCTTGACGTAGTGCGAGGCGGAATAGCCGTATCCGAAGACGAACAGTTTCATCGGGAAGCGCCTCCATTTCCGTCGATTGCCCGCTCGTCCACTTTCGTCATTGCCGCCTGCCACTCGTCCTGAACCGTTTCGTCGGTTTCCCTATCTTGCGCGGCCCTCGCCGCCTGCAAGACGTCGCTCTCATCAGCAAGTCGGCCGAAAGCCCAGATTGCCATCGCGCGAACGATCGCGGCGGGATCATGCATGAGTTGGGCGATGCGTGGCAGAAAGCTTCGATCGCCCGAATTCCCCGCCGCGATCAGGCAATTCGAGACGAACTTGTCCCGCCCGATGCGCTTGATCGGCGAGCCGGAGAAGAGTGCGCGAAAGGCCTTGTCGTCAAGCGATAGAAGATCGTGGAGATGGGGCGCCTTCAGATCGTCTCGCGCGATCAGCTTGGCTTCGCTAGCCTGCTTGGCGAACTTGTTCCATGGACAGACCGCAAGACAGTCGTCGCAGCCATAGATGCGGTTGCCCATCTTTGGCCGGAGGTCACGCGGGATCGGGCGCTTCGTCTCGATCGTCAAGTAGGAAATACAGAGCCGCGCATCGAGCTGATATGGCGCGGGGAACGCATCCGTCGGGCAGATGTCGAGACAGGCCGAGCAGGACCCGCACCGATCGCTGACGGGCTCGTCCACCGGCAGATCGAGCGTCGTAAAGATCGAGCCGAGAAATAGCCAGGAGCCGAAATCACGCGAGAGAAGATTGGTGTGCTTGCCCTGCCAGCCGAGGCCAGCCATTGCGCCAAGGGGCTTTTCCATGACCGGAGCCGTGTCGACGAAAACCTTTGCATCATGGTCTCCGAGCCCCGCCTTACGCCCCTCTGCGACGAGACGGCCCGCAAGCTCCTTGAGCTTGCCCTTGATGACGTCATGATAATCCCGGTGCCGGGCATAGACGGAGATTCCACCTCGATCGGGCTGGTCGAGCACCGCAAGGGGGTCTTCGTCGGGGCCGTAATTCATCGCGAGAACGAGGATCGACTTCGCATCCGGCCAAAGCGACTTCGCCGAGCGGCGACGTTCCAACGTCTCCGGCATCCAGCCCATGGTGCCGTGGCGGCCAGCCTCCACGAATTCCTCAAGCCGACCACCGGCAAGCCCGTCCTGGTCGGCAGATGCAACGCCCACGGCGCAGAAACCAAGTCGGTCCGCATCGCGTTCGAGTATGGATTTCAGGCGACTCGAAACATCACGCTGAGACGAAGGACCGTTCATCTTTTGATGCCCAATTCCATTCCTGACTTATCCAATACACGGGTCTCGATGTATTTTCAGAGACCTGCCAATCTATACCGCCCAAAATATCATCAGAAAACCTGTCGATAAACAATCTGTTAGAGACGCATCTCTTGAGCATGACAGCGCGATACTCTTAGTAGGTGCGGAACGCCATACCTCAAAGGAGACCATGAATGCGTCATATCCTTCTCGCAGCTGCGGCCAGCACCCTGCTTTTCACCGGCGCGGTCAACGCGCAGTCGATCGACGTTCCGGCCGGGACCTATGTCAACGACCCGAACCACACCAACGTGCTCTGGAAGGTCAGCCATTTCGGTCTCTCGACCTATATCGGTCGCTTCGACACGATGAACGCGACGCTCGAGCTCGATCCCGAGGATGTGACCCAGTCCAGCCTCAACGCCACGGTGGATCCGGCATCGGTCAGCGTCAACTTCGAGGGTGACAAGAGCTTCGCGGACGAGATCTCGAGCGACCAGTTCCTGAATGCGGCGGAGTTCCCGGAAGCGACCTTCGTCTCCAAGTCGATCGAGGTCACCGGCGACAATACCGGCACGGTCACCGGAGATCTGACCCTTCATGGCGAGACCCATGAAGAGGTCATGAACGTCACCTTCAACACGGCGCTCAACCCGCATCCGATGACGGATCAGCCCGCAGTGGGTTTCAGCGGTGAGATGACCATCGACCGCACCAAATACGGCATCGATTATCTCGCAGGCCCGGTCGCATCGGAAGTGACGCTCGAAATCGAGGCCGAGTTCGTTCCGCAATCCTGATTTCGATTTGCATGCCCGTCGCGCCCGCTTTTTCGAGCGCGACGGCTTTCGCACACTGAATTACGGCGGGTTGACCTTGCGGTTTGCCCGCCGTTTAAGGCTGCGGCGTATGAAACAGAGAGCGTAGGCGATGAGCGCGACGAGCGAACGGGGCGCATGGCGCGCCGCTTATACCCGCTATAGCCGGGGTGCGGTCTTCCTCCACTGGATGATTGCGATCCTGATCCTCTTCAATATCGCTGGCGGCCTGGTGATGACTTCGGAGATCCTGCCGAGAGCCATCCAGTTCCCCGTTTTTCAGTTCCACAAGACGATCGGCCTTCTCGTGCTTGCGCTCACGGTTGCGCGGATCATCTGGCGCGCGACCAATCCGCCGCCGGCTCACGCACCCACCATGCCTTGGACAGAGCGCGCCGCCGCGGATGCCGTCCACTACGCCTTCTACGCTTTGATGCTGATCGTTCCGCTTCTCGGCTGGCTGGTCGTTTCGGTCTCCGATGCACAGGTCCCGACCTATCTCTTCATGCTTGAAGCCCTGCCCTGGCCCAGCCTGCCGATCCGCGAGGCAGTGACGGAAGCGACACGCGAAAGCCTCTCCGGAATCGCCGAATTCAGTCACAAATGGCTGGCTCTATCGTTTCTCGGTCTGCTCGTCCTGCATATCGGTGGGGCGCTGAAACATACGATCGTCGATCAGCTTCCGTCCTTTTCCCGGATCGGGCTCGGCCACGGGCTGACGCCGCAGAAGAGCCGGTCGGGCTCGGGTCTCTTCGCCCTCGCCGGATTTGTTGCCGTTCTCGCTGTCGGACTTCTCATCGGTCGGGGCGAGATGGTTCAGACCAGCCAGACGGCCACGAACGAGGCCGCAGGGTCGGGGGACATCTCCACAACAGAGACCACGGCAACGGCAGAGGTCGATCAGACCGCAGACACCGCATCGGCCTCTTCGGGCGCAGAAGGTTCGGACAGTGCCGGCGAATGGACGATTGATCAGGCACAGAGCACGCTCGGCTTCGAGGCGGAGTTCTCGGGTTCGCCGTTTGCCGGCGAGATCGAGGACTGGTCTGCCGACATCACGTTCTCGCCGGACGCTCTCGGCGTTGCACGGGCGGAAATCACTATCCGGACCGCTTCGATCAGCGTCGACAATTCGTTCGTCTCGCCGCAGCTCCAGAAGTCCGATGGCTTCGCGTCAGAAGAATACCCGGAAGCAAACCTCGTTCTGACCGATTTCGAGACTTCGGGTGATGGTCAAAACGCTTACACGGCGATCGGCGAACTGACGCTCAAGGGAAAGACAGAGCCCGTAACGGTACCCTTCACTTTCGAACCGCAGGAGGATGGCACAGCGCGCGTCACCGGATCGGCCACCATCGATCGCACGGCTTACGGCATCGGGGTGAAGAACGATCCGTCTGGAACCGAGCTGTCAAAGGATGTAACCGTCCGCTTCGACCTTCTCGCCAGCCGCGCCACAAGCTCATCCTAGGCGCACCACCATCGACAGCTAAAGAGACGATCCGCAATGGACGACCTGCCCCGCCTTGAAGACTTTCCCCATGTGACGACGGACAAGCTGCGCTTTGCCGACATGGACCGTCAGGGCCACGTCAACAACGTCGCTTTCATGGAGTTTTTCGAACAGGGGCGCTGCGAGGTGATCTACGATCCCGAGGACCCGCTTGCGCCGGAGGGCTGCGCCTTCGTCGTCGCCCATATCGCGATCGACTTCCTCGACGAAATGCTCTGGCCCGGCACGGTGGAGACCGGGACGCGGGTCCAGTCGGTCGGCAAGAGCTCGATCAAGGTCGAGCAGGCTCTGTTCCAGAATGGCAAGCCCTGCGCGAAGGCATTTTCGGTCGTCGTCCTCACGAATACGAGCACAAGACGCTCGACACCGCTACCGGAAGAGGCGGTCGGGAGGCTGAAGGCATTGTCCTGATTGTTGGGAAGCCTTTTACGGGCAAGCTCGAAGGGCTATGAAGCGATTGGACGAAAAACAATCGGACATCATGGCCAAGCGAGACAAGACTTCATCGCGCCCGCGCAATCCCGAAGTTTCCAAACCGCCCCGCAAACCCATGCCGGATGGCGCATCATCCGCTCCGGCGCGGATCGGACCCAAGGCGCCTCAGCTTCAACCGCGGAGGGACGTACCGGCAACGCCCGCCGCTCCCTCTCACGCGTTCTGGGAATCGAAGCGCGGCGTCGCCTCGATGGAAGACGCACGCGACTGGCTGATGGCGCGCGGCATCGACGATGTGGAATGCATCACGCCGGACCTCGCGGGCGTCGCGCGCGGCAAGATGATGCCGGCCAAGAAGTTCGTCGGCAATACCTCGCTCGCCCTCCCCTCGGCGCTTTTCATGCACACGGTCTCGGGCGAGTACCCGGAAGAAACCGGTGAATTCCGCTATTCGCCGAACGACGGCGACCTGAAGCTCGTGCCGGATCTCTCGACGCTCTGTGCGGTGCCATGGGAGACCGATCCGACTGCCCAGGTCATCTGCGATCTCGTCGACCAGACTGGCGGCCGGGTGGGCTATACGCCGCGTAACGTCCTGAAGCATGTGATGGGGCTCTACGAGGCGCGCGGCTGGAAGCCGGTGATCGCGCCGGAGATCGAATTCTATCTCGTCTCCAAGAACGCCGATCCGGACTATCCATTGACGCCGCCAATCGGACGCTCGGGCCGACAGATCCAGTCTGGCCAGTCCTATTCCATCGGCGGCGTCAACGAGTTCGACGAGCTGATCGACGACATCTACGACTATTCGGACGCGCAGGGGCTGGAGATCGACACCCTGATCCACGAGGAGGGCGCGGCGCAGCTCGAGATCAACCTGCGGCACGGCGATCCGGTGGAGCTCGCCGATCAGGTGTTCCTCTTCAAGCGGACCATTCGCGAAGCCGCGATGGCGCATGACATCTATGCAACCTTCATGGCGAAACCCATACAGGGCCAGCCGGGCTCGGCGATGCACATCCACCAGTCGATCACGGATGCCGCCACGGGGAAAAACATCTTCTCCAATCCCGATGGCGGGCCGTCCGATCTCTTCCATCACTTCATTGGCGGGATGCAGAAATACGTGCCGGCCGCGCTGATTATGATGGCCCCGTACGTGAACTCCTATCGCCGGCTCACCTACGGCATGGCCGCGCCGACCAATTGCGAATGGGGTTTCGATAACCGCACCACTGCCTTCCGCGTCCCGACCTCAGACCCCGAGGGGCGGCGCGTGGAGAATCGCCTACCCTCCTCCGACACCAATCCCTATCTCTCGATCGCGGCATCGCTGGCCTGCGGCTATCTCGGCATGGTGGAGGCGATCGCGCCATCGGAGCCGACCGAGCGGACGGCGAACGAGGACGGCGAGATTTCCCTGCCGCGCGGGCTTCTGGAAGCGGTTGCGATCTTCGAAAGCGAGAAGGCGCTGCACGAGGTGCTCGGCAAGGATTTCGTCGTCACCTATGCGGGCATCAAGCGCGGCGAGCACGAGACGTTCATGCAGGTGATCAGCCCGTGGGAGCGCGAGTTCCTTCTCTTACAGGTCTGACCGCTTGGATTACGCCGCCACCTCCCCCATCGCGCCGGGCCGATCCTATTACGAGGATACGGTCGAGCGCCGAACCTATCCGGCCCTCGAAGAAAGCCTTTCTGTCGACGTTCTCGTCATCGGCGGCGGCTTTACGGGGCTCTCGGCCGCGCTCAATCTTGCCAAGACCGGCGCAGCGGTGGCGCTTCTCGAAGCGCACCGCTTCGGCGACGGGGCGTCCGGGCGCAATGGCGGCCAGATCGGCACCGGCCAGCGGCTCTGGCCGGACGAGCTGGAACCCGACATCGGCTTCGAGAAATCCCGAGCGCTCTTCAGGCTGGCGGAGGAGGCCAAGGCGAGCCTTTTCGAGTTTCTGGAGGTCAACGACCTCGACGTCGATCTGCGCAAGGGGCAGCTCGCGGTCGCCCACAAGGCGCGCTACGTCGATGATTTCCGCGCTCAGGTGGAGGCGCTGACCGAACGCTACGATTATCTCCATGCGAGCTTCATGGATCGCGACGAGACCGCAGAGCGGCTCGGCACGAACCGCTTCTTCGGGGGCATGCGCGACACCGGCACGGCGCACCTCAATCCGCTGAAGCTCGTCGTCGGCACGGCGGCTGCTGCTGCCCGAGCGGGTGCGAAGCTCTTCGAGGCGAGCCCGGTCGAGACGCTTACCCATCGCGGCGATCGCCACATCGCGACGACCGCACAGGGCGAGGTCAGCGCGCCGAATGTGCTTCTCGCGACCAATGCCTATGGGCATGATCTATCGCCGGCGCTCGATGCCCATGTCATGCCGATCGGCTCCTTCATCGGCGCGACCGAGCCGCTCGACGACACAACGATCCTGCCAGGCGGCGAAGCCTGTCACGACTCGCGTTTCGTGGTGCGCTATTTCCGCAAGTCCCGCGACAACCGCCTGCTTTTCGGAGGCCGCGAGGCCTATACGTCGGCGACCGGCAATATCGCCCGGCATATCGAGAAACAGATCGTCGAGGTCTATCCGCAGCTGAAAGGCGTCCGCCTCACCCACGCCTGGGGCGGTCATGTGGCAATCACAATGAAGCGTATGCCGTTCGTCGAGGCGAGTTCGAACGGCCTGACGGCGATCGGCGGCTTTTCAGGCCATGGCGTGATGCTCGCCAATTTCGCCGGCCGCCTTTATGCCGAGCGGCTCGCCGGCAATCGCGATCGGCTGAAGCTTCTGGAAGAGCTGGACATCCCACCGTTCCCAGGAGGCACGAAACTGCGCGGTCCGCTGACAACGCTCGCGATGACCTGGTACGCCTTCCGGGATCGCTTCTAGCTCTCGCCCTACGGGCACCTGCGGCAAATGCAACCAGAGCCGCTCCAAATAGTTGACGCCTAAGCATTATCTTGACAGCGAAGTGTTTCGATCTCTGTCATTTCCACGCACGCTCTCCAGATGTGCATGATTGATAATCGAGGCGGGAACTATTTCCTTGAAATTTGACCGGAACATCACGTCGGACAACGACCGTGACGTCGCATTTGACGTTGGGTCGGAGATATTCGACGCGGCTCTGGCCGAATGCAGGTCTTCCCCCATCACCAGCGCTGACAAGCCTACAACACCTGCGCAATCGAAGAGAACAGATCTCCGGTCGGTGCTTCGTGATCAAACCGAACGCGACCATAGAGACCTCGATGCGCTCGTGGGCGATGTATGGATCGATCGTGAATCCTACGCCGCCTATATTCTGATGAACCACCGGGCCCATCACGTGGTTGAACCGTGGATCGAGTCCGCGCTTCAACGCCGCGATGTGACCTTGCCATATCAGGCGATGCGCCATGCGCTTGATCGCGATCTGGAAGCTCTTGAAGAAAAACCACTTTCGGCTTCCCGCTCTTTCTTTTCGGATTTGAGCGAGCTAACAGCACTAGCGGGCGCCCTCTACGTGCTCGAAGGGTCGCGGCTAGGTGCGCGCATGTTGCATCGAAAAGTTATCGCTTCGACATGGATCGACCGGCTTGAGCCCCGCCCCATCGCGTTTTTCGAAACCGCTCGGGCTTCGGGAAATTTCTCCCAGCGTATGGGCATTCTCGACACTCTGATGAAAGATGGCGATGACCTCGAAAGCGCAGTTCAGGTCGCAAAGAGTGTCTTCGCGCTCTTCAGGGAAACGGCGGAACAGGCGAGAGCCCGGTAAGGCATGCACGAGCAGGAAAGACGATCGATGAGCGTCGAAGAGGACCCGACGAAGTTTTCCGTCGATCTGACGAATTGCGACCGGGAACCCATTCACCTTCTCGGTGGCATCCAGGATTTCGGATTTCTTCTGGCCGTGTCCTTCGACTGGCTGATCCAGCGCGTCTCCGCCAATGTCGAAGCCTTCACAGGCAAGAGCGTCGACGATTGTCTCGGCGCCAATCTCAATACGCTTCTCGGCGACAGCGTCATTCATCTTCTGAGATCGCGGCTTCAGATGCTCTCCTCGGAAGACGGATCCGAGCGCATGTTCGGCATCGATTTCCTCTCAGACGGCCGCAAGTTCGACGTCTCGCTGCATGTATCGAGCACGTCGATCATCATCGAAGCCGAACCCTCCGACACCAGCCAGGCCGTCAGTCCGGGCGCACTCGTACGCTCCATGTCGGGCCGCCTGCAGCGAACCCACGCAACGCAGGATCTTTTCGAGGAAAGCGTTCGCCAGCTCAGAAGCGTGACCGGCTTCGACCGGGTCATGCTTTACCGCTTCAACACGGACGGCGCGGGCACGGTGGTCGCCGAAGCGCTCCGTGCCGGACTCGAATCCTTCCGGGGCCTCAACTATCCCGCGACGGACATCCCAGTTCAGGCACGCGCGCTCTACGTGCGCAACCGCGTCCGCACGATCGCCGATGTCCGGGCCGAGCCGGTACCGATCGAACCGCAGCTCGATCCCTCGGGCGAGCCCCTCGATTTGTCCATCTCGACCCTCAGATCGGTTTCGCCGATCCACATCGAATATCTGAAGAACATGAGCGTCGATGCCTCCTACTCGATCTCGATCGTCATCGACGGTCGTCTTTGGGGTCTCTTCGCGCTGCATCACTACAAGCCGCGCCGTCTCTCGATGGAGATGCGCAACGCGACCGAACTGTTCGGCCTGATGATCTCGCTGATGATCGAGGGCAAGCTTGCCCGCGAACGGCGGGAGGCGGAAGAAAAGGCGCGCGAACTGCACGACCGGTTCGTCGGCAAGCTGATGAGCCTGACGCCCTCGGTCGCCGACTTGTCGGATTTCGCAGGAGATCTGCGCGACATCATCCCTTCCGACGGCTTCGCCGTATGGGCGGACGGCGCCGTGAAAAGCTACGGAAAGACACCGCCGGACAGTGCGATGCCGGCGCTCGCCCGCTTTTTGAACCGGGCTGCCGCGAGCCGCATCTATTCGAGCGACGAACTCGGCGCCGTCTATCCGCCGGCGAAGGAATTCGAGCATGAGGCAGCCGGTCTTCTCGCCATCCCGATCTCCCGATCGCCGCGTGATTACATCATGTTCTTCCGCCAGGAACTCGTCCAGACCGTCAACTGGGCCGGAAATCCGAAAGAAAAGGAGATGGGTTACGGGCCGAACGGCCCGCGCCTGACTCCGCGCAAGAGCTTCGAAGCCTGGCAGGAAACGGTCCGTGGCAAGTCGCGGTCCTGGACCGACGCCGAAAAAAAGGCATCGGAAGCTTTGCGGATCTCGATCCTCGAGGTTCTGGTCAAGTTCACCGAGGAAACCTCACGTCAGCAGGCACAGGCCCAGCAGGCGCAGGAACTGCTTATCGCCGAACTCAATCACCGGGTCCGCAACATTCTCGCGCTGATCCGTGCGCTGGTCACCCAGAGCAAGGTGACGGCGACGAACATCGACGACTTCTCCGATATCGTCAGCGGACGCATCCAGGCGCTGGCGCGCGCCCATAATCAGATCACCGACGAGAAATACGCACCGCAGAAGCTGTCGGAGATCATCCAGACCGAGGTAGACGCCTATATCGGCGGCAAGGCGGACAGGGTGATGCTCACCGGGCCGGACATTCTCGTCTCGCCGAAAGCATTCTCGATACTCGCCCTCGTCTTCCACGAGATGGTGACCAATTCGGCGAAGTACGGCGGTCTTTCGGATTCGCGCGGCAAGGTTTTCGTGGACTGGCACATCGATTCGTACGACAGCTGCGTCGTGAAATGGCGAGAAGAAGGCGGTCCGGCCGTCCAGAGACCAAGCCGTCGCGGCTTTGGTTCGACCATTATCGAGCGCTCGATCCCACATGATCTCGGCGGGGAAGCCGAGCTGACGTTCAAGCTTGCGGGCCTTCAGGCTCGCTTCATGATACCCAACCTCTATATCGAGTTCGAAGACGATGCACGCAACGGCTCGAATACGGACGGGAACACTTCGAGGGGCGCGGATACAAAAGAGAACAACAGGAACCGCTCCCAGGGATCGGACACTATGAAGTTGGGTAATGGTCCTTTGCTGGAAGGCATGAATGCTCTCCTTGTCGAGGACAACGTCATCATCTCGCTGGACGCCGAACAGCTGCTCGAGAGCCATGGGGCAAGCGCGGTGTTCGTGGGCGCCAACGTGTCCGAGGCACGGCGCATCCTCGATGAGGAAAGCGTCGACGTCGCAATGCTGGATGTCAATCTCGGCACCGAAACGAGCTTTCCCCTGGTCGAGCCGCTGGTTGAGCGGGGTATCCCCTTTGTCTTCGTCACCGGTTATGGCGAGCAGATCGAATTTCCGGAAGCGGCCGGCCCGCATGTCGAGGCCGTGAAAAAGCCCTTTGCGGAGGACGATCTTCTCGCTGCCCTTGCCCGCGCGATCAAGCGGTCGAAAGCCAGTTGAGGCTGGCGAACCGACGGATCCCGAGCAGCTTATTTGCGGCCGAAGTAGGCATTAGCACCGCAGCGAGCGTTTCGTTTCGAGCTTGCGGGCTCGATACGAAGCTTTTTGCGCCGGCTCGGTTTCTTTTCCGCGCCCATTTATCATAAAGCTGGCTGAGACATTTCAGACCCGCCAGCACAGAAGCCATTCATGTCCAGTCAGATCATCCCCGTCGATCCGTTCGATTACGTCGTCTTTGGCGGTAATGGTGACCTCGCCGCCCGCAAGCTTCTACCGGCGCTCTACCATCGCGACCGCGACGGCCAGATTCCCGACGAAGCGCGTATCATCGGTGCTTCGCGGACTGCCTTCAGCAGCGAGGAATATCGCAGCTTTGCCCGCGAGGCGCTGACCAGCCACGTCAAGCCGGAGGATTTGCAGGAAGAGACGGTCGGTCGGTTCCTCGACCGGCTGTTCTATTGCCATGTGGATGCCCGATCGGACGACGGCTGGTCGGAACTGAAGGCCCTGCTCGACGAAAAAGGCTCGTCCCGCATTCGGGCCTTCTACATGGCAGTATCGCCCAATCTCTTCGGCGATTTCGCTGCAAAAGTCTCGCAGTTCGGCCTTGCTGACGAGAAAACGCGCGTCGTCGTCGAGAAACCGGTTGGGCGCGACCTCGACTCGGCAAAGGCTCTGAATGCCGAGATCGCGAAATATTTCCGTGAGGATCAGGTCTTCCGCATCGACCATTATCTCGGCAAGGAGACGGTGCAGAACCTGATGGCGTTGCGCTTCGCGAACGCGCTCTACGAACCAATCTGGAACGCTGGCCATATCGACCATGTTCAGATCACGGTCGCCGAACAGGTCGGTCTCGAAGGCCGGGCTGGCTATTACGACACGGCGGGCGCCCTGCGCGATATGGTGCAGAACCATATCGTCCAGCTGATGTGCCTTGTCGCGCTCGAGCCGCCTTCGGTCTTCAAGGACGACGCGTTGCGCGACGAAAAGCTGAAGATCCTGCGCTCGCTCCACCCGATCGACGCAAGCAATGTCGAGACTCTCACCGTGCGCGGCCAGTACAAGGCCGGCGCCTCCGGCGGCAATGCGGTGAAAAGCTATCTGGAAGACCTCGGCGAAGCCGAAAGCATGACCGAGACCTTCGTCGCGATCAAAGCCGAGATCAACAACTGGCGCTGGGCCGGCGTGCCATTCTATCTGAGAACCGGCAAACGTCTGGCCGAACGGATGTCGGAAATCGTCATCACCTTCCGCAAGCCGCCGCACAACATCTTCGCGGACGTGACCGGCGAAGTCTCGCACAACCAGCTCGTCCTGCGCCTACAGCCCGACGAGGGCATGAAGCAGTATCTGATGATCAAGGACCCCGGTCCCGGTGGAATGCGCCTGCGACAGATCCCGCTGGACATGACCTTCGCCCAGTCCTTCAAGGTACGCAATCCAGACGCCTATGAGCGTCTCCTTCTGGACGTCGTGCGCGGCAACCAGACCCTCTTCATGCGCCGCGACGAAGTTGAAGCCGCCTGGGACTGGATCGATCCGATCCTGAAAGCCTGGGAGGAAAAGCGCCAGAAGCCGCAGGGTTACACCTCGGGCACCTGGGGCCCCTCGGCCTCGATCGCCCTCATTGAGCGCGACGGACGCACCTGGCACGAACCGGACTGAACCGGCGCTCATCGTCAGCCAACCCACGAACGAGAAGGCGATCCAGATGGCCGAACCGGTCTTCCACGAATACAAGACGCGCGAAGCCCTCGCCGAGGCGCTCGCTGCCGGGGTTGCAGCGGTGCTGGCCGGTGCCATTGCGACACGCGGTTCGGCGACGCTCGTTGTTTCCGGCGGCTCGACCCCGAAGCTCTTCTTCGAGCATCTGGGCCAAGCCGAGATCGAGTGGAACAATGTCGAGATCACCCTCGTCGACGAACGCTGGGTGCCCGAGACGTCCGAGCGGTCCAACCATGCGCTCGTCAAACGCCATCTGATGACCGGGCCGGCAAGCGCGGCCAATCTTCTGCCCTTCTACACCGGCCATGAAACGCCGGAAGAAGCGCTCGACGATCTGAAGCATCGCTATTGCCGCCTCGCCCGCCCCTTCGACGCAGTCGTTCTCGGCATGGGGACGGACGGCCACACCGCTTCCTTCTTTCCGGGCGCCGAAAATCTCGACGCTGTGCTTCATCCGGAAGGCCATGGCGAGGTCGCCGCCGTCAGAGCACCCGGCGCGGGCGAGCCCCGCATCACCCTGACCCTCCCCATGCTGCTGGACGCGCGGCTTCTCGCTCTCCATATCGAGGGGAGCGAGAAGCAGGATGTCTACGGCAAGGCGATGGGCGGAGACGATGTTGCGGAAATGCCCGTTCGAGCGATCCTGAAGGCGGAACGCGCCGAACCGCTCAACGTCTTCTGGGCGCCCTGACGACGCCCATCCGCTTCGATCACCATCGGCGGCGAACCGACATCGCACGACGACGCCTTCGTGATAGCATCCCGTCCGACACCCTTTCGCGCAAGCGCCAAGAGGAAGATAGCATGACCGCCGATCGTCGCATCGAAGAGATCACCGACCGCATCCGCGAACGCTCAAAGGCAACGCGCGAGCCTTATGTCGCGCGGATACAGGCCAAGGGCGCGGAAGGCCCGAAGCGCTCTACGCTGACCTGCGGCAATCTCGCCCATGGCTTTGCCGCCTGCGGCCCGACCGACAAGGAACGGCTAATGGGGGACGTGACGGCCAATCTCGGCATCATCACCGCCTATAACGACATGCTCTCGGCGCATCAGCCCTTCGAACGTTTTCCGGACATCATCCGTGAAGCGGCGCGCGAGGTTGGTGCGACGGCGCAGGTCGCCTCCGGCGTTCCCGCCATGTGCGACGGCGTCACGCAAGGGCAGGCCGGGATGGAGCTCTCGCTCTTCTCGCGCGACGTGATCGCCATGGCCGCCGCCGTCGGCCTGTCGCATGACATGTTCGATGCCTCCGTCTATCTCGGCGTCTGCGACAAGATCGTCCCGGGCCTCGCCATCGCCTCTCTCACCTTCGGCCATCTGCCTGCGATCTTCGTGCCAGCCGGGCCGATGACCTCAGGCCTTCCCAATGACGAGAAGAGCCGCATCCGCCAACTCTATGCCGAGGGTAAGGTCGGCCGCGACGAACTTCTGAAGGCGGAGTCTGCGTCCTATCACGGCCCCGGCACGTGCACCTTCTACGGCACGGCGAACTCCAACCAGATGCTGATGGAGATCATGGGCCTCCACACGCCGGGCTCGTCCTTCATCAATCCGAACACGCCGCTGCGCGATGCGCTGACCAGGGAAGCGACGAAGCGCGCCCTCGCGATCACCGCGCTTGGTAACGAGTATACGCCAGCCGGCATGGTGGTCGACGAACGCGCGGTGGTGAACGGCGTCGTCGGCCTCCACGCAACGGGCGGCTCGACCAACCATACGCTGCATCTCGTCGCGATTGCCCGGGCGGCGGGCATCAAGCTCACATGGTCGGACATATCCGACCTCTCCGACATCACGCCTCTGCTTGCGCGCGTCTATCCGAACGGGCTTGCCGACGTGAACCACTTCCACGCGGCCGGCGGTATGGGCTTCCTGATCCGCGAACTCCTCTCGCGCGGGCTTCTACACGACGACGTCAAGACCGCCTGGGGCACGGGACTCAGTGCCTATGCGATCGAAGCCAAGCTCGGCGAGGACGGCCAGAGCGTGGTGCGCGAACCGGCCCCGAAGCAAAGCGGCAACCCGAAGGTTCTGACGACGGCGGACAAACCTTTCTCCTCGAATGGCGGATTGAAGATGCTGACCGGCAATCTTGGCAAGGGCGTCATCAAGATTTCCGCCGTGAAACCGGAGCACCGGACGGTCGAGGCACCCGTGCGCATTTTCAACGACCAGAACGAGGTAAAGGCGGCGTTCGATTCCGGAGAACTCGACCGCGACATCATCTGCGTCGTGCGCTTCCAGGGCCCTAAGTCGAACGGCATGCCGGAGCTTCACAAGCTGACGCCGCTCCTCGGCATCCTCCAGGATCGCGGCCACAAGGTCGCGCTCGTCACCGACGGCCGCATGTCCGGCGCATCGGGCAAAGTGCCGGCGGCGATCCACGTGACACCCGAGGCGAAAGCCGGCGGTCCGATCTCCAAGCTGAAGGAAGGCGACGTCGTGAAACTCGACGCCGAGGCCGGCACGCTGGAAGTGCGGGTCGACACAGCCGAATTCGAAGCGCGCGAGCCCTTCACGATGGATTTGTCGGCCTACGAACACGGCATCGGCCGCGAGCTCTTCGCGCCGTTCCGGGCAATGGTCGGCGCGGCCGACGAAGGCGCCGGCGTCTTCGCGGCGTAAGGCACCGCGATTTGAACGGTTTTAAACTGTCCGGTAATCATGGCCCATAGCGCACGAAGAATATAGGACGGGAATGAGCCGGTCGTTCGCCAGGAAGTTTCTCGACGGTCTGAGGATGCCGCGTCTGCCACGCACATCCCTGCGCCAGCTCGGCTTCGTGCACGACGCTCTGGTCAGCTTCCTTGCGATCACGGCGGCAATGAGCCTTTCATGGGGTCTAACCGCCATGATGACGCTCTGGCAGATCTGGGCGCTGATCGGCATCTTCACCATCCTCTGCATCGTCGTCTTCCCGTTCTTCCGGCTGAACAGCGGCGCCTGGCGCTACGCGTCTCTGCTGGACGTTGCTTCGATCGTGAAGGCGGTGACGGCAGTCGTTTTCATCTTCCTCGGCATTGGCTTCTTTATTTTTCGCGGCGACTACGTCCCACGCGCGGCGCTGGTGAACACCTGGTTCATACTCATCGTTGGCCTTGGCGGCCCTCGTCTCGCCTACCGGCTGATGAAGGAGGGCGGGCGCGGCTTTGAGGTCGAGGATCCGAGCGTCAACATTGGCAATGCGGTTCTCGTCGTAGGCTTCACCGACAGTGCCGATCTTTACGTTCGCAATGCGCGACGGGCCGGCGAAGGGCAGCGGATCGTCGGCATTCTCGACGAGCGGCCGAAGAACCGCAGGCGGCAGCTTCACGGCGTACCTGTCGTCGGTGGATGGTCCGACCTCTCCTCGGTGATCGCGCAGCAACAGGCAAAAGGGCTGCGAGCGATCGGCGAGATCGTCGTTGCCGACCAGGAAATTCCCGCCCAGGTTCTATCCGACCTCGTCGCGCATGCCGCACCCCACAAGATCACGGTCAAGCGCCTGCCTGATATCAACCGCGCCGGCATCGTGGACGAAAATGCACCGATCGAGCCACAGCCGATCCAGCTCGAGGATCTCTTGAGTCGGAAGGTCGTCGACCTCGATCTGGAAGAGACCGGCGACCTGCTGTTCGGTTCAAGGATTGCGGTCACAGGAGCAGGCGGATCGATCGGTTCGGAACTCGTGCGCCAGATCGCGAGCTTCAATCCCGCCGTGCTGATCCTCGTCGAAAACAGCGAATTCAATCTCTGGGCAATCGAGCGCCAGCTTGCTGCCGACTTCCCCGATCTCGCCGTCGTCGCGCGTACGCTCGATGTTCGCCGCAAGGACCGGATCGACCGGCTGTTCGCCGAGCTCAAACCAGAGGTGATTTTCCACGCCGCAGCGATGAAGCATGTACCGATCGTCGAGGAAAACCCGATCGAGGGCATCGAGACCAATCTCCTCGGCACGCGCAACGTGGCGGACGCGGCCCTCGCCTATGGATCGCGGGCGTTCGTCATGGTCTCCACCGACAAGGCCGTAAACCCAACAAATGTCATGGGCGCCTCCAAACGTGCGGCCGAAGCCTATTGCCAGTCGCTTGATCTCAGCCAGGATGAAACGCGCTTCATGACCGTGCGCTTCGGCAACGTGCTGGGCTCCACAGGCTCCGTGGTCCCGCTGTTTCAGACCCAGCTCGCACGCGGCGGCCCGCTTACCGTGACCGACCCGAACATCGTACGCTTCTTCATGACGATCCCGGAAGCAACGCGCCTTATCCTCCATGCGGCAGGGCATGGCATGAACAATGCCGGTTCGAAGGGCCTCATCTACGTTCTCGACATGGGAAAGCCGGTGCGCATTGCCGAGCTCGCCGAGCGCCTCATCCAGCTTGCGGGCCTTCGCCCTCATATCGATATTGCCATCGAATTTACCGGCCTGCGCAAAGGTGAAAAGCTCTATGAGGAGCTGTTTTCCACCGAGGAAGCGCGCGAAGAGACCGGCCGGGAAGGCCTAATGTTTGCACGCTCGCGCGTCCTTGACGTCCAACTGCTCTCGCGCAACCTGAAGACGGTGGAAGCTGCCATCGAAGCAGGCGAGACCGGCCGCGCCGTCGAGTGCCTCAAGCGGATCGTACCGGAATTCGACGCGATCAGCTTTCAGTTGCACACGCCATTGCTGACATCGGATGACGGTCCGCCGGCCATAGCCGGTCCGGTCAAGCCACTCGGCGAATAACCCGCCCCGTCTTCCTTAGAATGATTCTGCCGTTTTGAACCTTCGGGCGGGGAATAATGTTTCTCTCATCGCCGTCTGCTTGCAATCGCTGACGGCGCAACGTCGAGGCGAAAGCCCTACTTTCCCGCTTACGACAACTATCCGACCATGCTTCGCGCTGGCCGCTTCAAAACGATGGGAGTTGATCCATGGCGAAGGACCACCGCGCCGGATCGAAGGTGAAGGGCGAAAAGCTGCCGGCCATCCTGATGGCGAGCGACCTTCTGGAAGGCGATACTGTATTCCTCGTGAAGGACGGCTGGACGCGCGACTCTCGAGAGGCGCGCATTGCCTACGATCAGGAAACGGCCGACGCCATGGAGGCAGAGGGCCGGGGCGCGGCTGCGGCGAATGCCGTGGTCGATCCCTATCTTGTGCCGGTCGAACTCACCGAGGACGGCCGCCCCGTTGCAAAGCATTTCCGGGACGTGATGCGCCAGAAGGGCCCGTCCGTCCATCCCGACATGGGCAAGCAGGCCGATTTCGGCCCGATCGCCTGACCCGCTTCGAACGCGAATAGGTTTCGATATGTACCGCTACGACGAATTCGACGAGCGCTTCGTGCGCGAACGGGTGGAGCAGTTCCGCACTCAGGTCGCGCGGCGCCTCGACGGCTCGCTGACCGAAGACGAGTTCAAGCCGCTGCGCCTCAAAAACGGGCTTTATCTCCAGCTGCACGCCTACATGCTGCGCATAGCCGTGCCCTACGGCACGATGAGCGCGCGGCAACTGCGGCAGCTCGCGAAGATCGCGCGCGAATACGACAAAGGCTACGGCCACTTCACGACGCGCCAGAACATCCAGTTCAACTGGCCGAAGCTGAAAGACGTTCCGGCGATCCTCGACCTCCTCGCCGATGTCGAGATGCACGCGATCCAGACCTCCGGCAACTGCATCCGCAACACGACGGCCGACCAGTTCTCCGGCGTTGCCGCCGACGAATCGGAAGATCCACGCCCGACCGCCGAGCTCCTGCGCCAGTGGTCGAGCCAGCATCCGGAATTCGTCTGGTTGCCGCGGAAGTTCAAGATCGCCGTCACAGGTGCCGAGCACGACCGCGCGGCCATCAAGGTCCACGACATCGGCCTGAAGCTGAAGCGCAACGAAGCCGGCGAGCCGGGCTACGAAATCTCGGTCGGCGGCGGTCTCGGCCGCACGCCGATGATCGGCAAGGTGATCCGGGAATTCCTGCCCAAGGACGAGCTGCTCGCCTATGTCGAGGCAATCATGCGCGTCTACAACGCCGAAGGACGGCGCGACAACAAGTTCAAGGCGCGGGTGAAGATCCTCGTCCACGAGACCGGTACGGAGGAGTTCAAGGCGCGTGTAGAAGCCGAGTACGCCAAGCTCGACGGCCCGACGATCAACGCGCCGCAGGAAGAGATCGATCGCATATCGGCCTATTTCGCAGCGCCCGATTACGAGGATCTGCCGGCCGAATCTGTGACGCTCGAAAATGCGCGGCGCGAGGATTCTGGCCTCGACCGCTTCGTCGAGCAGAATGGCTTTGCCCACAAGCAGCCGGGCTATATCGCCTTCACGGTTTCGCTGAAGCCGGTCGGCGGTGTGCCGGGCGATATGAGCGCGGATCAGATGGATGCCTTCGCGGACATCGCGGAGAAGTATTCACTCGGCGAGCTGCGCGTCACGCACAGCCAGAACCTCGTCCTTCCCTATGTGAAGAAGGATGATGTACCGGCGCTTTATGCCGAGCTGAAAAGCCATGATCTCGCGACGGCGAATGCCGGCCTGGTGACCGACATCATCGCCTGTCCCGGCCTCGATTATTGCGGGCTCGCGACGGCGAAATCGATCCCGATCGCGCAGGAGATCGCAAAAACCTTCGCGGATGATGCTCGCCAACGGGAGATCGGCGAACTGCCGATCAAGATCTCCGGCTGCATCAATGCCTGCGGCCACCACCATGTGGGCGCGATCGGCATTCTCGGGCTCGAAAAGGGCGGGCGCGAGAACTACCAGATCACCATCGGCGGTGATGCCACCGAGCATGCTGCGCTCGGCGAGCGGCTTGGCCCCGGCATCGATGGCGAGGACGTGCCGGGCGCGATCGAGGCGATCGTCGAGACTTATCTGGGCGAAAAGCAGGGGTCGGAGAGCTTCATCGAAACCGTGCGGCGCGTGGGTCCGGACCCGTTCAAGACGCGCTTCGCAAGCTTCATCGAGGAGCGTTCGAAGGCTCTGGAGGCCGCTGAATAATGACGATCATCTCCAGCGAGGGCGAACGCCCGAACGCCTATACGCTCGTCGATACCGCGGAGGAGGCGAAGTCGGCGTCCAAGCCACTGGTGCCTCTGGCGCTCGCGAGTGAAATCGAGGTGCCGACGTCGCCCTACGGCCTTCTGGTGCCGAACGATACGCCTGTCGATGAGATCGCCAGGCATTTCGGTTCGGTCGATCTCATCGCCGTCACCTTTCCGGCCTTTGCCGACGGGCGCGGTTTCTCGCTTGCCAAGCGTCTGCGCCGCGAAGGCTTCGAGGGCACGCTCCGCGCCAGCGGGCCGCTGATCGCCGATCAGTTCGCCGATGCGCTCGCCTGCGGCTTCGACGAGGTCGACCTGCCGGACACGATGGCGAACCGCCAGCCGGTACAGCAGTGGCTGGCCATGAAGGATTCCATGACGGTCCACTATCAGACCGGCTTCGGCGAGGGTCAGAGCATTCTCCAGCAGAGGCTGGCGGCACGGAAGGAGGCGGCGCAATGAGAGACGACGCGCATCCTGAACTGAAGGAGCTTGCCCGCGAGCTGAATGCCGAATTTCCGGCGCTCTCGCCGGTGAAGCGACTCGAGCGTCTGCGCGAGGTCACGCCCGGCCGCCTGGTCTTCACCACCAGCCTCGGCATCGAGGATCAGATGATTACCCATCTGATCTTCAAGCATAACGTGAAGATCGATGTCGTGACGCTCGACACCGGACGTCTCTTCCCGGAGACCTACGATCTCTGGCGCAATACGGAAGAAAAATACGGCAAGCGCATTCACGCGAAATATCCGAAGGGCGACAAGCTGGAAGAGCTTATCGACGAGCAGGGTATCGACGGCTTCTACTATGCCAAGGAATTTCGCCTGAACTGTTGCGGCGTCCGCAAGATCGAGCCACTCGGCCGCGCACTCGACGGCGCGAACGGCTGGGTGACGGGCCTGCGCGCCGATCAGTCGGCGAACCGGCAGGATATGGATTTCGTCGGCTTCGACGCGGTGCGCGGGCTGATCAAGGCGAACCCGGTCTTCGACATGTCGCGCGAGGCGATCGCCGAATTCACCGCAGACAACGGCGTGCCAATCAACGCGCTGCACGACAAGGGCTTCCTCTCCATCGGCTGCGCGCCCTGCACCCGGGCGATCCAGCCAGGCGAGCCGGAGCGTGCTGGACGCTGGTGGTGGGAAGACGACACCAAACGCGAATGCGGCCTCCACGTGCCGGACCGGCACGACGTCGCAGAGGGCGCCGGTATTTAAGGATTAATTCCTTCCTCCCCTCCTCCGTCACCTTGGGCACGTCCCGAGGATGACGATCCGAGAGTTTGAACCCGACCCAGTGGCAGACGCTGGGTAACGGCAGAAAAGAACGAAGGCCACCGGCCATGAAACACATGACACACCTCCAGCGCCTGGAGGCCGAATCGATCTTCATCATCCGCGAGGTTGCGGCGAGCGCCGACAACCCGGTGATGCTCTATTCGATCGGCAAGGACTCGGCGGTGATGCTGCATCTCGCGATGAAGGCCTTCGCGCCGGGCAAGCCGCCCTTCCCGCTTCTCCACGTCGACACGACCTGGAAGTTTCGGGAGATGATCGAGTTCCGCGACCGGCGTGCGAAGGAACTCGGCATCGAGCTGATCGTCCATACCAATCAGGAGGGTGTGAAGGCTGGCATCAACCCATTCGATTCCGGTTCGGCGGTCCACACCGATGTGATGAAGACGCAGGCGCTGAAGCAGGCGCTGGACAAGTACAAGTTCGACGCGGCCTTCGGCGGCGCGCGGCGCGACGAGGAAAAGTCCCGCGCCAAGGAGCGCGTCTTTTCGCTGCGCTCGGCCGAGCATCGCTGGGACGCCAAGAACCAGCGGCCGGAGCCCTGGCGCCTCTTCAACACGCGCAAGAAGAACGGCGAGAGCTTCCGCGTCTTCCCGCTGTCGAACTGGACCGAGCAGGACATCTGGGACTACATCGCTCTCGAAAGCATCCCCGTCGTGCCGCTCTATTATGCGGCCAAGCGCCCGATCGTGCGGCGTGACGGCGCGCTGATTATGCGCGACGACGACCGGATGCAGCTTCGTCCCGGCGAGACCGTGGAAGAGATGATGGTCCGCTTCCGCACCCTCGGCTGCTATCCGCTGACCGGTGCGGTCGAATCGAAAGCCGAAACACTCGACGAAATCATCGCCGAAATGCGCGGCTCGCGCGTTTCGGAGCGGCAGGGGCGCGTGATCGATCGCGACTCGGGCGCATCGATGGAAGAAAAGAAGCAGGAAGGCTATTTCTGATCATGGCCAACGCTCTCAGAGAACGCCTCCCCGACGAGGCCGATACGGCGCAAGGCTCAACGCCTGCCGCGCTTCAAGACGAAACCTATGCCGGCCCCGCCCCCGATGCCGACGGCGCGACGATCGTCGATCCGCAGGGGGCGATGACGCCGCTCGTCTCGCCGGCCGAATCTCTCTTACGCTTCATCACCTGCGGCTCCGTCGACGACGGCAAGTCAACGCTGATCGGCCGTCTCCTTTACGAAACGAACGCGGTCTTCGACGACCAGATGGAAGCGCTCGAAAAGGACTCAAAAAAGTTCGGCACAACCGGCGGCGATCTCGATTTCGCGCTTCTCGTGGACGGGCTTTCGGCAGAGCGCGAGCAGGGCATCACGATCGACGTCGCCTATCGCTATTTTTCGAGCGAAAACCGCGCCTTCATCATCGCCGATACGCCCGGTCACGAGCAGTACACGCGCAACATGGCGACGGGTGCCTCTCAGGCCGAGCTCGCCGTGATCCTCGTCGATGCGCGCAAGGGCATCCTGCCGCAGACGCGGCGACATTCCTTCATCACGTCTCTCGTCGGCATCAAGTCGGTGGTCATCGCCATCAACAAGATGGACCTCGTCGACTTCTCCGAGGAGCGGTTCGAGGAGATCAAGCGCGGCTACGAAGCGATCCTGCCGCAGCTCGGCTTCACGGACGTCTCCTACATTCCGCTCTCGGCCAAGAATGGCGACAACATCGTCAAGCGCTCGCCGAATACGCCGTGGTACAAGGGCGAGACGCTGCTTCAGCGCCTTGAAACCGCCAATCCGGAGACCTTCGAAGCCGACGACCTGCCGTTCCGCCTGCCTGTGCAGTGGGTGAACCGCCCGAATCTCGACTTCCGCGGCTTTTGCGGCACGGTGGCGAGCGGAACGGTGAAGGCCGGTGACAAGATCATCTCCCTACCTTCGGGCCAAAAATCCACGGTGAAATCCGTGTGGAATGCAGATGCCGAAGCGGCCGACGCGCGGACGGGCGATGCGATCACGCTGACGCTGAACGACGAGATCGACGCCTCGCGCGGCGACGTCATCGTGCGTGACGGCGACTCCATCCAGCCGGTGAAGACGGTCGAGGCGGACATCCTCTGGATGGTCGACCGGCCGATGGTCGCCGGCGGCCGCCTCATCGCCAAGCTCGGCTCGCACCACACGCCCGCGACCTTGCGCGCGTTGAACGGTTCGGTGGACATTCATTCCTATGAGGTGAAGCCCGCCAACGCCCTTCTCATGAACGAGATCGGCAAGGTGACCATCTCGTTCGACCGGCCGCCGGTGGCGACGACCTACGCCGAAAACCGGGAACTTGGCGCGTTCATCCTGATCGACCAGCTGACGAACGAGACGGTCGCGCTCGGCATCGTCACCAAGCTGGCGAAACCGGCTATACAACAGCCCGCGCCCGGCGCGAGCGAGGCGACGCCTCTTTCCGGCTTTCAGAAGCTAAAGGCAAAATGGCTCGGCCGGGACGCAAGCGTCGATCCCGATATCGCCGTATCGCTCACGCGCAACCGCTTCGTCATGAGCGGACTGTTGGTCGTTCTGGGGGTTCTCTTCGGCCTGAGCGTTTTCGCCGCGACGATCATCGGGGCACTCGACTTCCTTCTCCGCCCGATTCTCTACGATCTTTTCGGAGACGGGCGTGAGGAGACAGTCGAAAAGTCGAAGGGCGAGGCTGGTCCCGGCTATTACGGCGACGGCATCTGAGGCATCAGTTCGAGCGGAGCTGACGCAAATTGCGGCTCCGCTCATACGCCATCAGGACGTCAGTCTTCCAGTTCGCGCGCTTCCGACGCCAGCATGATCGGAATGCCGTCGCGGATCGGATAGGCGAGCTTCGCCTTTTCGCTGATCAACTCCTGGGCCTCGCGATCATAGCGCAGCGTCGCCTTGGTCAGCGGGCAAACGAGCAATTCAAGCAGCTTCGGATCGGGCTGAGCGATTGTCTTTGCGTCGGTCATGTCTCGTTTCTCCAACCCGCCCCGAGTGGTCTCTCAACCAATATCCAAGCCGGATTAGCCCACCCATTCGATCCGGGGCAATGCCGGCACTCAATTCAGCGTGCGTGGCCCGTCGTCGTCCTCGCCATCTTCGGCGAGCGCCATCTCGGTGATCGCAATCAGTGTCTCAGTGCGCGTCTTCAGGTCCTCCGCTTCCAACAGCGCCTGACGTTCCGCCGCACCTTGCGGCGCCATCATCATGCACAGCGCCGAGACGAGCAGATCATCCGGCGCCGATTTCACGCTGTCCCAGTCGGCTTCCAGCTGGTTCGCCTCCAGATAGCGCCGGAAGATGTCGAGAAGGCCCTGCCGGTTGACCGCCGCCGCGCCGTCGTCCTCAACGAGATCGCCGGCGAAGGCCTTGATGCGGCAGGTGCGGTAGTGCCGTCGGACATCCACCTCTTCGAGAACGCGGAACCGCGCGACACCGTGAAGAGCGATCAGATAGCGGCCGTCCCCGCTCTCGGAAAATGACGTGATACGGCCGATGCAGCCGACCCGGCAGAGTTCGGGTTCGCCATCGGCCTTTCTCGCACCATCGAGCCGCGGCTGGATCATGCCGATCAGACGCTCGGAGCCGAGAGCGTCGTCGATCATTTCCAGATAGCGCGGCTCAAAGATGTTGAGCGGTAACTGACCGCCCGGAAGAAGCAGCGCGCCGCTCAGGGGAAAGACCGGCACGCGTTCGGGAAGTTCGGTCTCGTCACGATAGACCCGGTTTCCAGCCTGTGCCACAGGTTATCTCCCTCGTTGGTTCAGGGACGGAAACTGGGAGTTTATTTGGCCGACTCAAGGCCTTCGCGGCGCGGCCGCCTGTCCCACGCTCAGCGGAACAGAAGCGAAGAGAGCTTGCGGCGCGCATCCTTCGTCGCCGGATCGGTCGGCCCCCAGGCCTCGAAGAGTTCGAGCAGCTTCTTGCGTGCGCCGTCATCGGCAAATTCCCGATCCCTGCTCATGATGTCCAAGAGCAGTTCGGCGGCTTTCGGCCGGTTGTTCCGGGCCTGGGCGATAAGGGCAAGGTCGAAGCGCGCCTGATGGTCGTCGGGATTGGCATCGAGCCGAGTCTGAAGCTCAGCCGGATCGCCGAGCCCCGCGATTTCCTCGTCGAGCTTGAGCTTCGCTTTCACTGCGGCAACCTTCGGGTCGCTATCGGCCTCGGGCGGAAGCGATGCCACCAGCTGCGAGGCACGCTCGCTGTCACCGCTTTTCATGTAGCATTCGGCAAGTCCGCCGGTCGCTCCGATATGGCCCTCTTCGTGCTGCAGGACCGCGCCGTAGATCTGCGCGGCATTGCCGGCATCGCCGGCCTTCAGCAGTTCGTCGGCCTGCGCCATGGCATCGGCGATCGGATCGCCCCCGCCGCGCGACGGTCCGGCCTGCTGAACGATCTTATCGATGAACTTCTTGAGCTCGCTTTCCGGAAGCGCACCCATGAAGCCGTCGACCGGCTGACCGTCGAGAAAGGCAAACACCGCCGGGATCGACTGGACGCCGAGCTGTCCGGCAATCGAGGGATGCTCGTCGATATTCATCTTGACGAGCTTCACCTTGCCGCCCGCGGCCTGAACCACGCGCTCAAGAAGCGGCGTCAGCTGCTTGCAGGGTCCGCACCAGGGCGCCCAGAAGTCGACGAGCACGGGCTGATTGCGCGACTCCTTGATGACGTCATTCGAAAAAGCCTGGGTCGTCGTGTCCTTGATGAGATCGCCGGCCGGAGGCGAGCCAGAGCCCGCTATGTCGCCAAAGCCCTGAAGGGTCGGCTTCGGTTCAGCGGCGGCTGGCCCGGACGCACCGGCAGGGCCCGGCGCGCCACCGGGACCGGGCGCGTAAGAACCCGCGAAGGAATTGGCGTAAGGGTTGTCGCTCATGGGGCGCTCGTCTCGTTCGCATTCGGTTCATCGTCGTCACCGAGCTTGGTGACGAGAATTTCGTGACCCGTCAACCGGAAGAACCGCAACAGATCTTCGTAGCGAAGAGAGGTGGTGGCGGTGTTGGTCAACGGGTGTCCATTGACGATATCGTATGCGCCGAGGCTCTCATCAAGAACGACATTGACGACATGATCATTGTCGTTGACGACACCGAAGGCCGTAACCGATCCGGGCTCCACCCCAAGCAGCTCACGCATCTGATCGGCACTCGCAAAGGAGAGCCGCCCCGAACCGCCGATCCGCTTGTGGAGGGTCTTCAACGCGACATCGGTTTCCTCCTCCGCGACGACGAGGAAGATCTTGCCCTTCTTATCCTTCAGGAAGAGGTTCTTCGTGTGCGCACCCGGAATCTCGCCGCGGACGGCGCGGGACTCTTCAACCGTGAAAAGAGCCGGATGATCGACCGTCGTCACCACGATATCGTGCTCCGCGAAAAATTCCATGAGATCGCCGCGCGTCATTGCCATATTCGTCCCCACTCAGCCGCTCGAACTCGCCATTGCCGAGCCCCTTACCGCGCTTTTTCAGAAAGCAAAAATTTCGCGTCTGGCCATGTTGCATTCGCCGTCTCTTTGCGCGATATAGCGCCCGTCGCCGACACGCAAAAGCGTGAGCGGCCGGAGCGGGCGGGCGTAGCTCAGTGGTAGAGCACAACCTTGCCAAGGTTGGGGTCGTGGGTTCGAATCCCATCGCCCGCTCCAGATTTTCCAAATGATTTGTATGTTAGCGCCCCGATTTAGCAGGGCGTTTGTCGCTATCTCGCGGCTGGGGTGCCGAGCCAGTCAAGAGGAGAAGGCGGACGTGACTGCCGTGGTTGCTGCTCGGTTGTAGCTGCTGATCGCCAGCGGATTTTGAGTCCCTCCCCAAAATGTTGGATGGTCGGAATGGCGATGATCTGAGGAGGTATCGGAAGCCTGTTCTGGCGGAGACATTTGGGCCCCGGCCACTTTCGCAAATCATGACCCCAATCACTTGCGCTGCGAAACCGATTTCTCGGATGCGGAATGGGAAGCCATCGAACCGCTGCAGCCGGCCGGCGCCCAAATCGATGAGGCATGTTTCGGCCTCCCTCGCCACCCCAGACAACAATTGGTTGTTGCTATTTCAAAGAATGACGCAATTCAAACGCGAACAACAACGCTCTCTTACTAAAGGGTATATGGGCTTTTTCATCGCCGGGAAGTCAAACTACCACCGGCCCGGCCCGCTTTCCTGTCCGCTGGCTATCACGAGCCACCGGTCATGCCGCCTGCCTTCAGTCCGACATGTCTGAATCGTGAAGGGGCTGCGTCAAAGTGAGTGCACGGAGGGGGTCCATCGAAGCGCAGTGTGCACTACTTTAAACCCTTAAGCCCATTGCAATTTTTACGGAGGTCAACGTTATGAAACGCACCGCCAGAACCGGTCTTTCGACGGCCATCGCACTCATCGCCACCAGTGCTCTGAATGCGGCACCTGCTTTCGCACAGGACACACTCACGATCGACGGTAACAACGGCACGACCCTTTCGGGCCAGCCGCTGAGCGAATTCAACGAGCCTTGGGCAATGACCTTCCTGCCGGACGGCTCAATGCTGGTCACAGAGCGCGGCGGCACGCTTCAGCACGTTTCACCCGAAGGCGAGAAGACAGCCGTCGAAGGCATGTTCGAAGTTGCATATGGCGGACAGGGCGGCCTCGGCGACGTGGTGATCGCACCCGATTTCGAGCAGTCGAACGAAATCTACATCTCCTATGCCGAGAGCCTCGACGACGGCCAGACCTTCGGAGCCGCCGTCGTTCGCGCCGAACTCGACCGCTCTGGAGACGCACCACAGCTCACCAAGATCCAAAAAATCTGGGAACAGGAGCCGCACGTTCCGGGTCAGGGCCACTACTCACACAAGATTGCCTTCGGGCCGGAGGGCTCCGATCAGGATGGCTATATGTTCATTTCCTCCGGCGATCGGCAGAAGCAGACGCCCGCGCAGGACATGGATAAAAATCTCGGCAAGATCGTTCGTCTCAATCTCGACGGCTCCGTGCCAGAAGATAATCCCTTCGCCGAAGAAGGCGGCATCGCAGCCCAGTTCTGGACCGTTGGTAACCGCAATCTTCTGGGTCTCGCATTCGACACCGAGGATCGTCTCTGGGAGATCGAAATGGGACCGCGCGGCGGCGACGAACTGAACCTCATCGTACCCGGCGACAATTACGGCTGGCCGGAAGCCTCCAACGGAATAAACTATTCGGGCGTGCCGATCCCCGACCATGATCCAGGTTCGGACGGTTTCAACGCGCCGGAAGCCTCCTGGACGCCCGTCATCTCGCCCGCAAGCCTCCTTATCTACGATGGCGAGACCTTCACCGATTGGCAGGGCGATGCGCTGATCGCAGCCCTTTCCGGTCAGGCGCTCGTCCATGTCGACATCGAGGGCGAAGAGGCGAGCGAAGCCGAGCGCTTCTCCTGGGGCTCGCGGGTGCGCGAGGTCGAGCAGGGACCGGACGGTGCGGTCTGGGTGCTGGAAGACGGCGCGGGCGGCCGGCTGATCAAGCTGACGCCCGGCGACGAAGCGAGCTGAGAAGTCAGAGGTCTGCCTGACGAAGTCAGCTTTTGCTCTCTGGCCTGATGAAGTCCTTGCGGTCGGCCTCCGTCGCCGGCCGCACATGACACCCCGGCATATGATCGTTGACGAAGCCCATGGACTGCATGAACGCATAACAGGTCGTCGGGCCGACAAAGCGAAAGCCTTCTTTGCGCAGTGCCTTGGAAAGTCGCGCCGATGCCGGTGTCACGGGGTTCTCGCCCATCCACTCGGGCGTGACGCGTTCGGGACGCTCACACTGCGGCGGCTCGAAGGACCAAAGAAAGGCCGCAAGCGAGCCCTGTTTTTCTATCAGCGCCAGCGCCGCGCGAGCATTGGAGATCGCAGCCGAAATCTTTCCGCGATGGCGGATGATGCGCGCATCGCCAAGCAGTCGCGCGACATCCTCCTCGCCCATCGAGGAGACGCGCTCGATGTCGAAGCCATGAAAGACCTCGCGAAACGCCTCGCGCTTTTTCAGGATGGTCAGCCAGGAGAGGCCCGCCTGAAAGCCTTCAAGGCAGAGTTTCTCGAAAAGCCGCCGATCATCAGAGACCGGCCGTCCCCACTCCTCGTCATGATAGGCCTGATACAGCGGATCATGTCCCGCCCATGCGCAACGGCATGTTCCGTCATGTCCCTCGATCAGACCTGTTTTTCCGTCTTCAACCATCCGAACGAGCCCATGTCATCGCGTCGAAATTCCATATCGATTCCGCATGGCCGTCGATAGGGAGCAAAAATCGCGCCGAACGCCTCCCCACTCGGAAAGCCGCGCAATGGGGCAGGTCGCGTAGGTCTATGCAACGCACCGAATGAGCGCCGGAACTCAAGCCCCGTAAAATCGGCTTGCGATCGAATTTTTCACCCCTACAGGGTTTCCATCCCGCCCCCGAGACGATATATCGACCATCACACGCCGTCCGGCGGCCTGTTGGGGAATAGGTTAACGGTAGACCAGCGGACTCTGACTCCGTTAGTCCTGGTTCGAATCCAGGTTCCCCAGCCACTTCAAAATCATGAAAAAACAGCAATAAATATCAGTGGGTTAGCCCGTCGGAACTCGGCTCTGGTAGCCCAGCGTTAGACCAAACTGGTAGCCCATGATGCTCTTCGCTGTCTCGGCTGCCTTTCTCGGCTTGCATTTTCTCGCCTGAGATTGTGAAGCTTCCCTTTGCAAGGGGAGCCGCATGACACCGCACGACTTCATTAAGAAATGGCAGGCCACGAAGCGCAAAGAGCGAGCTGCTGCGCAAGAACACTTCCTCGACCTCTGCCGTCTGTTGGATGAACCTACCCCAGGCGATGTGGACCCCACAGGGCTAGATTACGGCTTTGAAGTCGGTGCAACGAAAACCACGGGCGGTCATGGGTTCGCCGACGTGTTCAAGCGCGGGTGCTTCGGCTGGGAGTATAAAGGGACCAAAGGGGATCTGAACGGCGCGTTTGCCCAGCTTCAGCGATACGCGGTCGCTCTCGATAATCCTCCGCTGTTGATCGTGTCCGACATGGGAACGACGATCCGTATTCACACGAACTGGACGAACTCGGTCTCGAAGACCTACGAAATCCCGATCGTGGAACTTGAGGACGCCGCGCAACGAGAGCGCCTGAAGCACGCCTTCACGGACCCTGATGCCCTTCGGCCCGCAAAGAGCCGACAAGAGTTGACCGAAGAGGTCGCGGGAGAGTTCGCGGCACTCGCAACGTCGCTCCGCTCAAAGGGGCATGAACCGGAACTGGTCGCTCATTTCATCAACCGTCTGGTCTTTTGCATGTTCGCCGAAGATGTGAACCTGTTGCCTGACCACCTGGACGCCTCCGGAAACCCGATGATTTCCGTTTGGTAGGCGGATTTGGTTCCCTCTTGCCCCAATCGGCTGTTCTCTGATGCCAATTCCGGGCCGAACGGCGTGCTCTACCGCCGTTTCTGGCTCATGC
>NZ_JBEHWS010000014.1:0-118677 GCF_040239565.1 Fulvimarina thalattae | reverse complement strand
TGTTCTCTTTCGAGAGATGAAAGATGGACGTAGGATGGCAACGCAACACTCCAATTGGTCTGGACAACCGAGCCGATCATACATCGGCTCTGGGGTGTTGCACTTCGCGCTGGAAATCAGGCCTGGCGTTTGTTTATGCAAGCTTCAACGCATGGCTCAAATATAAATATTATAAAATAAGACTGACGATAACGGTTGTTTTTTGCTGCCAGCGTCGAACTCACGAATTGAACGAAATGTGATTCGATCTCGTCTTCGGCGAAACCAGCCATTAAAATATCCGGCCTACATGTCGATGGGATAAAATTTTAAAGCCTCGGCTGGCCATTCCCTAAATGACTGTTTCGCGTTCCTACATTTCAGGTTTGATTTGTATAACGGCTGCATCTTTCGCAGCGGCATCTCTCATTGTCTTGATAGCTCTCGGATATCCGCTGCTGGTTTACCTCGATGAGGGCGAGCGTCTGCTGGTCGCGGGCGCTGCGAGCCTCTCCACGATCGCCATTGTTTCGACGCTCGGCATCATAGCGTTCTGGATCCTCCCAGCGATGCGGCGTCAGAATAAGGAGCAGGGCAAGCTTCAATCTCTGACCGGCGCTCTCGAGCGACGCTCCCAGGACCTTGAGACAGCCGCACTGACCGATCCACTTACCGGCATGCACAATCGCCGCTTCTTCGATGAAGCGATGCGGCACTATCTCGAAGAATTCGAAAAGATCGGTCGACCGCTCGGTTTCATGCTCCTCGATCTCGATAATTTCAAATCGATCAACGACACTTATGGGCACGATGTCGGCGACCAGGTGCTGAAGACGGTGGCGAACTGCCTTTTCGACTTCACGCGCCATCACGACGTCGTCGCGCGGCTGGGTGGGGAAGAGTTTGCCGTCGTCGCACCCAACATGGGCAAATCCGATTGCGCGGCTTTTGCAGAGCGCATCCGCGAAGCAATCGGCAATCTGGTGATCAGGACCGGCAATCTCAGCCTGCGGGTCACGGTGTCGGTCGGCGTCGCGGTTTCCCAACGAAACGACGAGATCGGCCAATTCTACAAGCGTGCGGACGTCAATCTCTATCACGCCAAACAGACTGGGCGGAACCGGGTCTGCGCGTGAGGTCGCAACAGTCCGTTTTGCTTAGAATACCCCATTCGCGATTGGTCGCGCTTTGCTCTATAGAGGCGTCAGCTGCGGCGGCGCCGCGCTGAAGATGCACCGAATTTCAGGATTGGCATGAGCCAGAACGCGTTGCTCGAACCAACTTCGACGGCGGATCAACGGACCGTCGACGGAGCCAACCCCGTTACGCCTCCAGCTGAGGAGGACCTCGTTTCGCTGGAGGGAATTCTCGACCGCGAGAAGCTTCAGGCGGATCTCGATGCGATCGCCAAGAAGTATTATGCCGGCGACTGTGGAGACCAGCGCCCGAAAGTTCTGGAGCGGCTCAAGATCGTCGTTTCGGAAGGCCGTGCGGCAATTCGGGAAATGCTCTTTGCGGACAATCTGGGCACTCTCTGCGCCCGTCGTCTGGCTGCGCTGCAGGATGCGCTGATCCGAACGATCCACGATTTCGCTCTCAAGCACGTCTTCGACGTTTCCGACCTTCCCGACAACGAACGGATCGCGATTCTCGCCGTCGGCGGTTATGGGCGCGGAACGCTCGCGCCGGGCTCGGACATTGATCTTCTGTTCCTGATGCCGTCGAAGAAGGCGGAGATTTGCGAGAAGATCGCTGAATATCTTCTTTATTTCCTCTGGGATCTCGGTTTCACTGTGGGCCACGCATCGCGCACGATCGACGAATGCATCGCGCTTTCGAAAGACGATTTCACCATTCGCACTTCGATCCTGGAGCGCTGGCTTGTGGCGGGTCAGGCGGAGATCGCGGCCGAGCTCGAACGGCGTTTCGACAAGGAAGTCGTGCAAGGCACAAGCCGAGAATTCATCGCGGCCAAGCTCGCCGAACGCGACCAGCGGCATTCGAAGAGGGGCAACACGCGCTACCTCGTCGAACCCAATGTGAAGGAGGGGAAGGGCGGTCTGCGCGATCTCAACACGTTGTTCTGGATCGCCAAGTACCACTACCGCGTCGATACATCCGAAGAACTGGTGAAGGCCGGCGTCTTCTCGCGCCGCGAGCAAGCGCTGTTTACGAAGGCCGAGGATTTTCTCTGGGCCGTCCGCTGCCACATGCATTTCGAGACCGGCAAGGCGGAGGAGCGCCTATCCTTCGACCTGCAGCCAACGATCGCCGACCGCCTCGGATACAACATTCATCCCGGGCTTCAGGCCGTCGAACGGTTCATGAAGCACTACTTCCTGATCGCCAAGGATGTCGGCGATCTGACCCGCATCTTCTGCGCCGCATTGGAGGAAGAGGAGGCCAAGGAGGCGCCGGGCCTACGCGGCTTCGTCCGCTCGCTCCGCAACCGTGCGAAGTCGATCGCCGGAACGCTCGACTTCCACGTGGACAACAACCGCATCAACGTGGTTTCGCGCGATGTCTTCAAGCGCGATCCGGTCAACATCATCCGCATCTTCCGCCTCGCGGCGATGCATGATCTGGAATACCATCCGGATGCCCTCAAGCTGATCCGTCGTTCGTTGCGGTTGATCAACAAGGACCTGCGCGAGAACCCCCAGGCGAACTCCCTGTTTCTCGACGTTCTGACCGATAGGAAGGATCCGGGTCTGCACATGCGCCGGATGAACGAAGCTGGCGTCCTCGGCCGGTTCGTTCCGGAATTCGGCAAGATCGTCGCGATGATGCAGTTCAACATGTATCATCACTACACCGTGGACGAGCATCTTCTCTGCTCTCTCTCCGAGCTGTCGCTGATCGAGCGTGGCAAGCTGACCGATGAACTGCCGCTCTCGTCCGAGATCGTGCCGAAGCTTCGCGATCGTCGCCTCCTCTATGTCGCCCTGTTCCTTCACGACATCGCAAAGGGCCGCCCCGAGGATCATTCGGTGGCGGGCGCGCGCGTTGCCCGCGAGCTGTGCCCGCGCTTCGGGCTCGATGCGCGAGAGACGGAGCTGGTCGCTTGGCTGGTCGAAGACCATCTGGTGATGTCGATGACGGCGCAGCAGCGCGATCTCGCGGACCGCAAGACGATCATCGATTTCGCTGAACGGGTCCGCACACTGGAGCGTCTGAAACTGCTGACCGTCGTCACCGTCTGCGATATCCGCGCGGTCGGTCCGGGCGTCTGGAATGGTTGGAAGGGCCAGCTTATTCGCACGCTATATATGGAGACCGAGCCGACGCTTTCCGGCGGTTTCACCCAGACCTCCCGTGAGCAGCGCCTGATCGGCGCCCGCCGTCTTCTTGCTGAGCGTCTCTCCGATTGGAGCGAGGAGGAGCGCGCTGCCTACCTCGATCTTCACTATCCGAACTATTTTCTCACCGTGCCGATAGACGAGCAGGTGGCGGATGCCGAATTCATTCGCCGTGCGAATGGCGGCGAGCCCCTGGCAACCGAGGTGACGACTGATGCCTTCAGGCAGGTGACGAGGATCAAGGTTCTGGCACCCGACCACCCGCGTCTGGTTTCCCAGCTGGCCGGGGCCTGTGCCGGTGCGCAGGCAAACATCGCCGACTCGCAGATATTCACGCTCACCGACGGCCGCGCGCTCGACGTGATGACGATCTCACGGGCCTTCGAAAACGAAGAGGACGAGCTCCGGCGTGCCCGTCGCATCTGTGATAACATCGGCAAGCTGCTGCGCGGCGAAACGATCATGTCCCGCCTCATTGGCCAACCGCGCGGCACGCGCCGTATCGACCTCTTCGACGTCAAGCCCAAGGTGACCGTGGACAACGGGCTTTCAAATCGCGTCACGGTTGTCGAAGTCGAGGGCCTCGACCGCACCGGTCTTCTTGCTGACATCACAGGCGCGATTTCCGATCTCAGCCTCGACATCCGCTCCGCACACGTTTCGACCTATGGCGAGAAGATCATCGATGCGTTCTACGTGACCGACCTCATCGGCGCGAAGGTGACCTCCGAAGCGAAGATCGCCCGCATCGAGCGGCGCTTGCAGAGTGTTCTGGAGAGTGCGGAGGGCGAGGTTTCCTCGGTAAATGCCATGCCGTCTCAAAGCGCTTTCGGTATGCACTACAAATGAGCCTCATCTCGAAATTCGCGACCGTCGGCGGCGCGACCATGGTCAGCCGTGTGTTCGGCTTCGGCCGAGAAATGCTGATGGCATCGGCGCTGGGCGTCGGTCCGGTCGCGGACGCGTTCAACCTGGCCTTCCGATTCCCAAACCTGTTCCGCCGTCTGTTCGCGGAGGGTGCGTTCAATGCGGCTTTCATCCCGCTGTTCTCGCGTTCGCTGGAAGAGGAGGGTGAAGAGGGCGCCAAGCGCTTCGCGTCGGAAGTCTATTCCACGCTCTTTGCGGTGCTGGCGCTTTTCACGGTCGTCGCCTGGATCTTCATGCCGTTCCTGGTGCAGACGATCATTGCGCCAGGTCTCGCCTATTGCGTCGATGAGGAGGTGCAGGCTCAGGCCATTTCCTGCGCGCAGCGCTTCGACCTGACGGTCAGCCTGTCGCGCATCATGTTCCCCTATCTCGCCTGTATGTCGCTGATGGCGATGGTGTCGGGCATCCTGAATGCGTTCAGGCGGTTCTTCGCGGCGGCCGCAGCGCCGACCGTCCTCAACTTCGTTTTGATCGGCGTGATTGGCTATGCCATCGTTGCCGGATACGACAAGCCGGCGACCGGCTATCTGATGAGCTGGGGCGTTCTGGCTTCGGGCCTCCTCCAGCTGGCGATCGTCGTCGCAGCCATGCGCATGGGCGGCTTTTCCGTGTCCCTGCGCATGCCGCGCTGGACGAAGGGTCTGAAGCGGCTGCTGATCCTTGCCGGTCCTGCCGCCCTGATCGGCGGGATCACCCAGATCAACCTCTTCGTCGGTCAGGCGATCGCATCCTTCAAGCCGGGTGCGGTCTCGATCCTGCAATACGCCGATCGGCCCTATCAGCTGCCGCTCGGCATGGTGGGCGTCGCGATCGGCGTCGTGCTGCTGCCGGAACTCGCCCGCTCTCTCAAGGCCGGGCGAACGGCCGAGGCACAGCACACGCAGAACCGATCGCTGGAATTTGCGCTTTTTCTCACCGTACCGGCGGCGGTCGCGCTCTTTATCATTCCCGAGCCGATCATCCGGGTGATCTACGAACGCGGCGAATTCGATCCGTCGTCCACGCCGGCGGTGGCCGCCGTGCTCGGGCTTTACGCGCTCGGTCTGCCGGCATTCGTCATGATGAAGGTGTTCCAGCCCGGCTACTTCGCGCGGGAGAACACGAAGAGCCCGATGATCGCGACCATGATCTCGGCCGGCGCGAACATCGTCCTCTCGGTCGCGCTCTTCCAGATCATCGCCGAACAGGGCATCGCTCTCGCCACCACGATTGCGGGCTGGCTCAATGCCGGTCTGCTCTTCTGGGGGCTTTACCGTAAAGGCCTCTGGGAGATCGACGGCCAGCTGATGAAGCGTTCGGCGCTGGTGTTCCTCAGCGCCGGCCTGATGGGCCTGTCGCTCGTCGCGATGATGTGGGAACTCGGTGACTGGCTGAATCCAAGCGATCCAGTGTCGACACAGATCACGGCCATTATGATTCTCGTCGCCGTCGCGATGGCGATTTATTTCGCTCTCGCGCTCATCACCGGTGCCGCCGACCGCCGCCTCGTCATTGGCCTGATCAAGCGGAAGCGAGTGAAGCCCTGATGCGACTTCGGGTTTGCCATTGAAGCACGTGCTATCGCCGGCTCAGAACGACCGAATGCCGTTCCGCTCGAGATAATCGAGGATCAACTTCGCCGCCTCCGCCGGTTCTGGCTGGACATGCAGCTTTTCGCTCGCGTCTCCGCTGGACGCCTCAGCCGTCCGCATCAGGCGCGGGCGATTGCGATACGGTCTTTCGGACCAGATCGCTGGATCCGGCGCCTGCTCGGCAACGGCGGTCGAGCGGATTTCGCCGCGCCGTGAGGCGCCATAGGCGAACACGGCCGGGGCGGGGGCAAGCGGATGAACCGTCACGATTGCAGGCAGACGAACCGTTACACGCCGCCGCGCACCCTTCTTGAGAGCCTGATCGACGCGGATGATGCCGGGCTCGCTACCGGCCGCGATCGCGACCGCATCGGCGATGAGCGGGCGGTCGAGGGCCTTGGCGATCAAATAAGGGACGAGACCCGTGTCGAGACCGCCCTGGCCGCGACGGCCTGCGAGAACGAGGTCGAAATCCTCTGCCTTCAGCCGTTCAATGAGGGCCGGTACGGGGTCTGCCTCGGCTGGCATCTCCAAGCATTCGACCGACGAAAGGCCAACGCCGAGCGCTTCACGGGTCGCGTCCGTGCGCTCGCCTGCATGCAGGCCAATCACGGAGCCGCCAAGACGAGCCGCAAGGCCGATTGCCTGGGATTCGAGCCGCGCAAGAGCCGGGCGGCCGGAGACCGGGTGGCGAGATGTCGAAAGAAGGACAGCGGTCTTCATGCCTTGCCTCGGCGCTCTTCGATCAGTTGCCACAGGGCGGGCATCACGAGCTGCGCATCCTGAATGATTGCGAGCCCGGAGCGCTCGACCATCTTGGCGTGGAGGTCGGTGTTCACCGCGATCACGTGATCGCAGCCGGCGATGCCCTGCAGGTGCTGCGGCGCGCCGGCGATGCCGAGGGCGAGATAGCATTCCGACGACAGAACCGTTCCCGAGGCGCCCACCTGCGCCGAGCGCGGCATCAGGCCGGCATCGCAGATGACGCGGGATGCGCCGGGTGTCGCGGTCATGACCTTGGCGAGGTTCTTGAAGACCTCGATATCGGTGACGCCATTGCCGGCCGAAACCACGAAATCGGTCTCGGACAGCGAAAGCTGGGACGGATCGCCCGGGATCGTCTCGACCGAGAGGATTGCCGGATCGCTCATGTCGAGTGCGGGTGCATCCTCTATCATGCGGGCCTCGCATGGCGCGCCGGAGTAGTTCGCGGCGCGGTCTTCGCCGAGCGTAATGATGCGCGGCGGCTCGCCGAACTCTTCGGCGCGCATGCCGTTCTTGCGGCGCGCGACCTGTTTGGCGCTCAGATAGACCGCATCTGTCATAATCGGCTCGCCAAGCGAAACGGCGAGGCGGCGCGCGAGGTCGGCGCTCTCGTCGTCTTCGGCAAGAAGGATGTGCTTCGGCTGAAGCTGCTCGACGGCGGCTCTCACGCCTTCAGCCCGCAGCGACGCGGGCATGTTCGCGTCGTCGCCGAGATCGAGAATGCGGTCGGCTCCGGCCGGGCCGAGATCGGAAGTCGCTGCGGGCGCAAGAGCGACGACGGCACCACCACCGCTGCCGGCATCGGCGAGCATGCGGGCTGCACCGAGAATTTGCCGGTCGAAGCGCGACAGCCGGCCCTTCGGCGTCTGCAACACCGCAAAGACGTGGAAGGCCGGCGTTTCGAGGACGCGGACCTGGGGCGCCTTGGGCTTGGCCACCGGCGCGTCCGCGCGCTTCATCATGCGTGAGACAAGAGCGGTCGTCTGGGTGCGGTCGAAGCGCCGGCGCGGTGCGCCGAAGACCTCGATGACGTCGAGCTCTGCGCGCGGGTCGCGGCGCAAACGTTTTGAGGGAGAAGACGAGGCCGCAAGATCGAACCGGCGCCGGGAAGTGCCGGAGACCGTCTTTGCATCGCGCTCGGCTCGTGGATCGCGTCGCGCTCGGCTCATGCGGGTTCAAGCTCCCGTTGCGTGCCCTGCTTCCTGGACTTCGTGCTCTTGCCGGCCTCGACCGCATCGAGCAGCAATTCGGCGACGTCCTTCACCTCGGCCCGGTCCCCAGTGACGCCTTCGAGCATCGCTGTGCACTGCGGGCAGGCGACTGCCACCGTCTTTGCGCCAGTTTCGCGCACCTGGCCCATGCGGATGTCGGGAATGCGGTTATCGCCCGGAATGTCGGCCACCGGAGCACCTCCGCCGCCGCCGCAGCACATGGACTTGCGCTTGGAGCGGGCCATCTCGCGGCGCTCCAACCCGAGCGCGTCGAGAAGGGAACGAGGGGCGTCAAACTCCCCGTTGTAGCGGCCGAGATAGCAGGGGTCGTGATAGGTGATCGCGTGCCCCGTGATATGCCCCGTGGTCAGGCGCCCCGCCTCGACGAGCTCGTTGAGGAAGGCGGTGTGGTGAACCACCTCATACTCGCTGCCGAAGGCAGAATATTCGTTGCGCAGAGAGTGCAGGGCATGTGGATCGGCCGTGAGTATGCGCTTGAAACTCACCTTGGAGAGCGCCTCGATATTGGCCTTGGCGAGCTGCTGGAAACTCGCTTCGTCGCCGAGACGGCGGGCGAGGTCGCCGCAATCGCGCTCGGCTTCGCCAAGCACCGCGAAATCGACGAGGGCTTCGTTGAGGAGGCGGATCAGCGCCTTCAGGGTCCGCTGGCCGCGCAGATCGAATGACGCCTGACCGAGCCAGAGGAGGACCTCCGTGCTTTCGCCCTCGGCCAGCGTGCGCAGATTGAGGCCGCCCGCGAAATCGGTCCGCTCGCTGAGGCGATGGCCGTTCGGTTCGTCTGCAAGGCGCGTATTGTCCAGAACCTCGGCGCCCTTGCCCGGAACCGCGCCCATTTCGAGCGTCTGGTAGCGCCGCAGATCGACGATCGAGTCCACATGCTCGATCATCATCGGGCATTCCTCGACGCAGGCCCGGCAGGTCGTGCACGACCAGATCGTATCGGGATGGACGATGCCACCTTCGCCGATCACGGCGTGATGGAGACCCGCTTCGCCGCCCGTGGACCGGGCATTCGGATAAGGATTGCCGGCATAGGGGCTGGCATAGCCGCCACCACCCGCTGCCGCGAGATCGGCGATCAGGTGCTTCGGCGAAAGCGGCTGGCCGGCGGCAAAGGCCGGGCAGGCAGCTTCGCAACGCCCGCACTGAATGCAGGCGTCGAAGGAAAGAAGCCGGTTCCAGGCGAAATCGGAAGGGTCTTCGCGGCCGAGCTTGTCGCCTTCAAGATCGATCGGCTTGAGACCGGTCGAACGGCCCTTTGGCTGCGATGCGTCGAAACGCTCTGGCCGTGGATGAAGCGCGAGATGGGCGGCACCTGCCAGAGCATGGCGCATCGGACCGGTCGCGGCCTGAGCTGCGAGCGCCAGTCCACCGGCCGCTGCGGCGATCAGAAAGACAAGCGACAGGAAGGGCAGGGGATCGCCGAAGGCAGCGAGGAGCGAACAAAGGAGGCCACCGCCTGCGAAGGCACCAAGGTAGAATGGCGTGCGCTGATACCGACCTCGAGAAAGACGGGGCAGGGCGCGCGGATAGCGGCGCTGCGCAACGAGCGCGACGCCGACCGCCATCACGGCGAAAGCGAGCGTAACGACCACCCAATAAACGCGTGATGCGGCTAGTGCGGGGATAAGTCCGAGCAGCAGCAACCCGCCGGAAAGCACCAGACCGCCCGCCACCGGCACATGCATGCGCGAGGCCGACTTGTCACGATCGACCACGTGATGGACATCGACGAGATAGCGTTTCGGGATCGCCTTGACCCCGGCCACCCAGTCCACCTTGGCAGGTTGCCCCGACCGCCAGAGAGCGACGCGCCGACCGATCTGCACGGCGGCGACGATCGCCATGGCGACGACGACGTACGGCAGGAAAGCGGCTGCGCCCATGGCTACAGATCCTTGCAGAGCCGGAGTGCGTCGTAGATTGCGGCGTGGATGTTGCGTCCTGCGAGAACATCACCGACGCGATAGAGCGTAAAGCCGTCCCGCTGGCCCGAGCCATTGGTCTCGAAGGGCTGCGGTTCGCCTGCAACGATCGCGTTATTGTCCACGAAGCCGGCGTTCTTCGACTTGTCCTTCAGTTTGAAGTGAAGCTCGTCGACGGGATGAGTACCGTAGTCGACGACGACGTAGTCGACGACACGCTCCTCTTCCTCGTGAGTCATCACATTGCGCAGGGCCGCGATCTTGCGGTTGCCCTCAGGATAGATCTCGATCAATTCCATGTTCGGCGTCTGGATGACGCCGAGATTGTAGAGCTCGCGCAGGTGAACCGGCTGGTTGGTGCCGCCGATATCCTCGCCGATCATCCGGTCGTGGGTGGCGAGCTCGACGAGGCAGCCCTTCTTGGCGAGGTGCTCGGCCGTGGAGACGGCGTTGTGGTCGCCCATTTCGTCGTAGAGAAGCACGGTGCCTGATGGCTCGACCTTGCCTTCGAGAACGTCCCAGGTCGAGATCGCGTGTTCCGATCCGGCTGCCTCCCCGAGATGCGGCAGGCCGCCGGTCGCGACGATGACGATGTCGGGCGAGAGGGCGAAGATCGCCGCGTCGTCGGCTTCCGTGTTGAGGCGGATGTCGACGCCGAGCTTCTGGACCTGCGCAACGAGCCAGCGCGGAATGCCGGTCAGAGCCTCGCGCCATGTCGCCTTCGCAGCGGTCATGACCTGGCCGCCGAGCTTGTCGCTCTTTTCGAAGAGCGTCACTTCGTGGCCGCGCTCAGCGAGAACGCGCGCTGCCTCCAGACCACCGACGCCGCCGCCGACGACGACCGCGCGCTTCTTCACGTCGGCCTTATCGATAACATGCGGCATGGTCGCTTCACGGCCGGTCGCCGCGTTCTGGATGCAGAGCGCGTCCTTGCCGACATAGATGCGGTCGATGCAGTAGCCGTAGCCGACGCACTGGCGGATATCGTCCGCGCGGCCTTCTGTCAGTTTCTTGATGAGATGGGGATCAGCGATGTGGGCGCGGGTCATGGCGATCATGTCGACATGGCCCTCGGCGACGGCACGGGCGCCGGTCGCGAGATCGGTCACGCGCTGGGCGTGGAAGATCGGAATATCGACCTCGCGCTTCACCGCCGATGCGATCGGCAGATAGGGCGCGACGGAGAAGGACATGTTCGGCAGCGACACCGCATGGGCGATGTGGTCCCGCGCCTGTCCGCCAATGATGTTGAGGAAGTCGACGAGGCCGCGATCGGCATATTCCGACGCGATCGCCGTCAGGTCTTCGGCGGTGAGACCGCCCTTCAGGAGTTCATCGCCCGACATGCGCATGCCGATGACATAGTCGTCGCCGGCCGCCTCGCGCATGGCGGTCAGCACCTCGATGCCGAACCGCATGCGGTTTTCGAGGCTACCGCCATACTTGTCGGTGCGGTGGTTCGACATCGGCGACCAGAACTGATCGACGAGGTGGTTATGGGCAGCCGAAATCTCGCAGCCGTCGAGACCGCCTTCCTTGGCCCGCCGGGCGGCCTGGCCGAAGTCGCGGACGATCCGGTCGATCTCTTCCTGCTCGAGCTCCTTTGAAACAGAGCGCGAAGCCGGTTCACGAGTGACCGAGGCGGACTTCACGGGAAGCCAGTTTTCCGTGTCCCACTTCGTACGCCGGCCCATATGGGTCAGCTGGATCATCAGCTTGGCACCGTGCTGGTGAACGCGGGAGGAGAATTCCTGAAAGAACGGGATGATCGAGTCGTCGGCGACAGAGATCTGGTTCCAGGGTGTCGCCGGGCTGTCGAGTGAAACCGAGGAGGAGCCGCCGAACATCGTCAGGCCGATGCCGCCCTTCGCCTTTTCCTCGTGATAGAGCTGGTAGCGCTCCTGCGGCTTGCCGTCCTTGCCGAAGGACGGAGCATGGCTCGTCGACATGACCCGGTTGCGGATCGTCATGCCCTTGATCGTCAAAGGCTTGAGGAGAGCTTCGGCGTTGGCGATCATGGGTGGCGCTCTCCTGTATAGAGGCTACTGTCGTGTGCAGGATTTTATGCGACTGGTGGTCGCTGTATTCTAAGGTCGTTGCCTCCGGACCCTCGGGCCGCGCAGCCCGAGGACGATGGATGAACGTCTAGCGGTCGATGACGAGATCGCTGGTCGGCTTCGAGCAGCACAAGAGCGCCATGCCCTTGTCGATCTCACGCTGGCGAATGCCGCCACTGTGCTTCATATCGACCGTGCCCGACGCGATCGTCGACTTGCAGGTGCCGCAAAGGCCCTTCGCGCAGGACGACGGCACACGAATACCGGCACGGCGCGCGGCTTCCATGACCGTGATGCCTTCCGGGCATTCCACCGTACGACCCGTCTTGGTGAATTCCAGCTGGAAGACCTTGACGTCGGTCGTGATCGCTTCGGTTGCCTCGGCGATCTGCTCCTGAGCTTCCTCGGTGAAGGAATCGAAGTTGAAGCTTTCCTGGTAGAACCGGCTCATTTCGAAGCCAGCGTCCTTCAAGGTCTCCCTGACGGCCTTCATGAACGGAGCCGGGCCGCAGACGAAGATTGTCCGCTCGGCATAGTCGGGACAAATCACCTCAAGTTTCTGACGGTCGAAACGGCCGCGGAAGCCGTTCCAGCGCTCGAAAGGTGCGTCCTGCTCGCAGATAAAGGTCGGCTTGATCCAGTGATTGCGGCGACCCATGAAATCGAGTTCGTCGCGGAAGATGATGTCGGCCGGTGTCCGGGCGGCGTGAATGAACTCGATGTCAGAGATCAGCGCCAGATCGTAGGCCGAACGGGTCATCGACATCATCGGCGTGACGCCTGATCCGCCGGAAATGAACAGGTACTTGGACTGCTGCATGCCCGACCAGGTGAATTCACCCATCGGAATGGTCGCCTTCACCATCATGCCTGGCTTGAATTCGTCGTGCAGCCAGTTCGAAACCGGACCGCCCGGCACGCGCTTGACCGTGATCGACACGGTGTCGCGCCGAGAGGGCGGAGAGGAGATCGTGTAGCAACGCTGGATCGTCTCGCCGTCGATCTCGAATTCGAAGGTCATGAACTGGCCGGAGACGAACTCGAACTGGCGCTCGTTGCGCGGCGCAAGCACGAATGTCTTTACGTCGTGCGTTTCGTCACGCACGGCACGGCAGATCAGGAATTCGTCTTCCTCGGGCTCCCAGCGGAAGTAACCGGTTGGGACGGGCGATTTGTATGGCTCGGGCGTTTGCGCGTCCATCGATCTTCCCTCCTTCCGCGCGTCAGGCAACGGCACGCGTCTTGGCAAGGTGAGCCATCATGCGGCCGACGTACCAGTTCGTGCATTTCTCGACGAGCATTTCGGTGTGTGGCGAATATGGGCCGGGGACATAGCCCTTGCCGCGGACGCCCTGCTGGCAGTAGCCGACGAGTTCGCCGTCCTGCTGGTTGGTGGCCATCCAGACGCCGATCAGGTTCTGCAGATCGTAGTCGATGCCCTCGCGCGCATCCTTATGGACCAGCCACTTGGTGCGCAGGATGGAGTGTTCGGCGTCGACCGGCAGAACCGAGAAGACGACGGCATGGTCACCCATGAAGTGATGCCAGGAGTTCGGCTGCGTCCAGAGATGAAGAGCTCCGGCCTTGGCGTTGGTCATATTGCCCATCAGCTTCTTGCAGGCACGCTCGGTATTGAGCGTGTGGCTTTCGCCGGCACCGGCAAGCGGAAGACGCTCGGTCCGGAAGCTGGTGACCATTTCGTCGAGGCGGTCGATCTCCTTCGACGGCAGACCCTGGGATTCCCACTCCTTGTGGTTGTCGTTGAGCATGCACGCATAATTTTCCGCATGCTCGCGCTCAGCCGGTTCGAGCTCCTTGGGGTCGAAACCGAAGCCATAGGAGAAGAGCGGAACCGTCAGCTCTGGATGGTTCGCGCCGCAGTGATAGCACTCGCGGTTGTTCTCGATCGTGAGCTTCCAGTTGCCGTGCTCGATCAGATCGTGCTCGTATGCAACCTTGGCTTCGCGCAGATTGTGGGGCTTCAGATAGGGCGCGAGCTGGCGCTCCATCTCTTCGAAGTCGGATGGCGGGTTCTCGTCGAGGCAGATGAAGAGCAGGCCTTCGAGAGACCGGCAGTGAACCTTTTTCAGCCCATGGCAGGACTTGTCGAAGTCCTGGCCCATGTGTTCGGCGTGAATGAGTTCGCCGGTCGTGTCATAGACCCAGGAGTGGTAGCGGCAGACGAGATTGCCGACCGTCGATTTCTCCTCGTGAACCAGACGCGCGCCACGGTGACGGCAGACATTGTGGAAAGCGCGGATCTCGCCGTCGTCGTCGCGCACGATGGCGACTTCGGTTTCATGGATCTTGACGACCATGACGTCGCCGGGCTCGGGAACGTCCACGTCGACACCGACGAAAATCCAGTGCTTGCCGAAGATCAGTTCCATGTCCTTCTCGAAGATTTCGGGATCGGTATAGAACGGCGCTTCGAGCGTATAACCCTTCTTGCGGTGGGTCAGTTGCGAGACGAGATCGACCATGGTGACGCCTGTCTGTGCGGTTGTTGGGTCGGACTTACGGTTTGCCGGCCACCTAGGAAACGGGAGTAGCGAAATAATGCTGCCGCGCGATCACTTTTATGCGAAATCAAGCGCAGCGTCTGCCAGGAAGCCCTGTACGTAAGTGCCGAAGGAGCGCCAGCAGGTGACGCGCCAGGACGTCTCGGTGATTCGGGCGAGCACGATCTCGGACTTGCCGAGCATTGTACGTGTCGCACTACCGACCGGAAAGGCGGAGAGCGAAAGATCAATCGGGCAACCCGAGTTAATCACAGCTTCCGAATCCTTGCCCTCTACTTCGAAGGTGACGTCGCGATGGGAGACGTCGACCAGCGAGTGAGCCGTGTTGTCCAGCGAGCGCGAGATGTTTTCGACGACCGATTCGGTTTCGCCCTCTTCGCAGAGCAACATCCACTCGTCCGGGCCGAGTCGAAGGCTTGCGAGCCCCATGTTTTCCCGGCGCGAGTTCATCGGGCCGTCGACCGTGAAGCCGGCGACCTCGTTACTGCCCGCTAGCGCCTTCTGCTTTGCACGGAAGGAGAGGCGGCCCATGGCGGGCAGAAGGGTGATCTTGACGGGACCGGCAGAGGCGCGGGCGTCCGGACGAACTGCCTGCGCGCGGCGGGCGAGATTGACCTCAAGCATCGACCTTTTCTCCCTGAACGGTGTGGAAGACGGAAGTGGAAATAGTGGCCTCGGTGAAGCCGGTCGGCGTGGTCACCCAGACAGTCTGGCCGATACGGGCACGGCCGCCCTTGATCATGCCCATGGCAATCGAACGGCTAGCGTTCGAAGAGTAGTAGCTCGACGTCACGTGGCCGATCATCGGCATCGGAACCGGAACGGTCGGATCCTCGACGACCTGCGCACCTTCATCGAGCACTTCGTTCGGGTCCTTGGCGAGGATGCCGACGAGTTGCTTGCGGTCCGAAAGAAGCATGTCGGGCCGGCTCAGCGAGCGCATGCCGACGAAGTCCGACTTCTTCTTGGATACGAGACCCGAAAGGCCCACATCGTCCGGCGTCGCGGTGCCGTCAGTCTCCTGACCGACGATGATGAAGCCGACCTCGCAGCGCAGGACGTGCATGGTTTCCGTGCCGTAGGGCGTGATGTCGTACTTCTTGCCTTCTTCGTAGAGGGCTTTCCAGACGCTCTCGGCGTATTCAGCCGGCACGTTGACCTCGAAACCCTTTTCGCCGGTGAAGGAAACGCGGAAGAGCCGGGTCGGCACGCCGCAGATAAATCCTTCACGGACCGCCATGTGCGGGAAGGCGCTTTCCGACATGTCGATGTCAGACACGAAAGGTTCGACGACCTTCTTGGAGTTCGGTCCCTGAACGGCGATCGCTGCCCACTGCTCGGTGATCGACGTGATGAAGACGTCGAGGTCCGGCCACTCGGTCTGGAGGTAGTCTTCCATGTGCTGGAAAACACGCGGCGCGCCGCCGGTGGTCGTCGTCACGTGGAAGCGGTCCTCGGCGAGGCGCGCGACGACGCCGTCATCCATGACGAAGCCGTTTTCGCCGAGCATCAGGCCATAGCGGCAACCGCCGACCTTCAGCTTGGTCCAGGCATTGGTGTAGATGCGGTTCATGAACTCGGCCGCATCCGGACCCACGACCTCGATCTTGCCGAGGGTCGAGGCGTCGAAGATGCCGACCGAGGTGCGGACGGCCTTGCATTCGCGGGATACCGCAGCGCGCATGTCTTCGCCGGCCTTGGGGAAGTAATGCGCACGGCGCCAATTCCCGACCGGTTCGAACTCGGCGCCATTGGCGACGGCCCAGGCGTCGATCGCGGTCGTGCGGACTGGCTCGAACCGGTCAGCGCGCGAAGGACCAACGAGCGCGCCGAAGGTCACCGGCGTGTAGGGCGGGCGGAACGTCGTCGTACCGACCGAGGGAAGCGGGCGGTCGAGAATGCCGGCGACGAGGCCGAGCGCGTTCATGTTGGACGTCTTGCCCTGGTCGGTCGCCATACCGGTCGTGGTGTAGCGCTTGACGTGTTCGATCGACTCGAAACCTTCGCGAACCGCGAGCTTGATGTCCTTGGCGGTCACGTCGTTCTGGAAGTCGATGAAGGCTTTGACCTTCTTCGGGTCTTCGTCGGTCGGCAGCACACGCACCGGCTGGAAGCCAGTAAAGGTCGCAGTGGCGGAGACCGTCTTGTCGGCACCACCGGCCTTGTAGCCGTCTGCGATGATTGCGGAGAGATCGTAGACGCCGTGGCAGGCACCGGCCGAAACTTCATCCTGGGCCGACTGGCCGGGAAGGAAGGCATCGAGATCGGCGTTGTAGGCGAGCTTTCCGCGGGACTGGGAGAAGAGGTGCACGGACGGCGTCCAGCCGCCGGACATCGCGACGGTGTCGCAGGTCAGGGTGCGGCGGGTGCCGACCTGGCCGTTGTTGTCGAGCGGAGCGACGACGAGACCGGAAACCCGCGCCTTGCCGAGCGCCTTGACGACGGTGTGGCCGGTCAGGACCTCGATCCCGGCCGAGCGCGCCTCGGCAAGTTCCGGGCCGCAATCTTCGCCAAGACGGATGTCGACGATGATGACGTCGATGCCAGCCGCCTTCGCGTCGAGCGCGGTGCGGTAGGCCGAGGCGCCACATGTGGCGACGACCATGCGCTTGCCCGGAAGGACGGCATAACGGTTGATGAAGGCACGGGCGCTCTCGGCGAGCTGGATACCCGGTCGGTCGTTGTTTTCGAAAACGAGGGGACGCTCGTGACTGCCTGCCGCGATGATGACCTTGCCGGCCCGCACCTGCCAGAGGCGTTCGCGGGCAAGATTCTCAGGGGCGCTGTCGCGGTGGTCGGCGACACGCTCGACCATGGCGATGTGGTTGTGGTTGTAATAGCCGAAAACCGTCGTGCGCGGTAGAACCACGACGTTTTCGCGAGCATCGAGCTTGGCGACCATTTCCTCGACCCACTCAATCGCGGGCTTGCCGTCGATCTCGGAAGTGGCGTCGTTGAGAAGTGAGCCGCCGAGCCTGAAGCCTTCATCGGCGAGGATCACGCGCTTGGAGCTGTCTTCGGATGCTGCGAGAGCAGCGGAAAGACCGGCCGGGCCCGCGCCGACGACAAGAATGTCCGCATGCGCATGACGATTGGCGTAGCGGTCCGGATCGGCGACTTCGGGAGCCTCGCCGAGACCGGCAGCCCTGCGGATGAAGGGCTCGTAGACCTTCTCCCAGGCATTACGGGGCCACATGAACGTCTTGTAGTAGAAGCCCGCGACGAAGACCGGCGAAAGGAAGTCGTTCACCGCACCGACATCGCGCTCGAGCGACGGCCAGTGGTTCTGGGTCTTGATCTCGAGGCCCGAGCGGGCTTCGACGACGGATGCGCGGTTGTTCGGATCGCGCCGGCCCTTGCCCTTCTCAGGACGCCAGTCCACCGAGAGCAACGCGTTCGGCTCGTCCGAGCCGTGGCTCAAAATGCCGCGGGGACGGTGATACTTGAACGAGCGACCGGCGAGATGGGAGCCGGAGGCGAGCAGCATCGAGGCGATCGTGTCGCCACGAAAGCCGTTGAGCGTCTTGCCGTTGAAGGAAACGGAGATCGGCTGGGAGCGGTCGATATGGCCGCCGGATGATCTGCGGAAGGGCTGGCTCATCTTGATTCGAACCTTCAGGCGGTGCGGACGGGATCTGAGGAGGCGGCTTTGTCGGGACGGGGCGTACCCATCTCGTAGGTCTCGGCGAAACGATCGGTGACCGTGTCGCGCAGCGCGTTGAACCAGCGGCCGCAGCCGTGGCGATGCTGCCAGCGCTCGGCATGCATGCCCTTGGGGTTCGTGCGGTAGTAGAGGAACTCGGCCCAGTCCTGGTCAGTCATTTCGGACGGGTTCTCGGGGCGCTCGATATGCGCTTCGCCACCGCCGTGAAATTCCACCTCGGGCCGGTTTCCGCAATAGGGACAACGGATGAGCAGCATGGATCTGATCCTTCTCGGCGCGGAGCGTCAGTGGGAGACCGCGGCGGCAGCCGCTTCGTCGATGAGCTGGCCGGTGCGGAACCGGTCGAGGCTATAAGGCGCGTTGATCTTGTGCGGCTCGCCGGTCGCCAGCATGTGCGCAAAGACGTGGCCCGAACCAGGCGTCGCCTTGAAGCCGCCGGTGCCCCAGCCGCAGTTGACGAAGAGGTTCTTGATCGGCGTCTTCGACAGGATCGGCGAGCGGTCCGGCGTGACGTCGACGATGCCGCCCCAGGACCGCAGCATGCGCATGCGGGTGAACTGCGGGAAGAGCTCGCAGATCGCATCGAGCGTATGGTTGGTGACGTGGATGCCACCCTGCTGCGAATAGGAGTTGTACTGGTCGGTACCGGCGCCGATCACGAGCTCGCCCTTGTCGGACTGCGAGATGTAGGCGTGCACGGCGTTCGACATCACGACGCAGGGGAAACATGGCTTTACGGGCTCGGAGACGAGCGCCTGTAGCGGGACGGATTCGACCGGCATGCGAAGACCGAAACGGCCCATGACGACACCGGTGTGACCGGCCGCGACGACGCCGACTTTCTTGGCGCCGATGGTGCCACGGGTCGTCTCCACGGCTTTCACCGAACCGTCGGGATTGCGCTGAAGGCCGGTGACCTCGCAGTTCTGGATGATGTCGACACCGCGCGCATCGGCGCCGCGAGCATAGCCCCAGGCAACCGCGTCGTGTCGGGCAGTGCCACCCTTGCGCTGCAGAGCGCCGCCCATGACGGGATAACGGATGTTCTTGGAGGTATCGAGCGGCGGGCAGAATTCCTTGCACTCTTCGGTCGTGAGCCACTCGTTCTCGACGCCGTTGAGCTTGTTGGAATACACGTGGCGTTTGAACGTCACGACATCATGATGGTTATGCGCGAGCATGAGGACGCCGCGCTGCGAGAACATGATGTTGTAGTTGAGCTCCTGGGAGAGGCCTTCCCAGAGGTTCATTGCGTGGTTGTAGAGTGCAGCCGACTCGTCGAAAAGGTAGTTCGAGCGGATGATCGTCGTATTGCGGCCGGTATTGCCGCCGCCGATCCAGCCCTTCTCGATCACGGCGACATTGGTCACGCCATGAACGGTCGCAAGGTAGTAGGCCGTCGCAAGGCCGTGGCCGCCGCCACCGACGATTATGACGTCGTATTCCTTCTTCGGCTCCGGCGCGCGCCACTGGCGCTCCCAGCCGGTATGGCCTTGGGTGGACTCTTTAAGCAGAGAGGCGAGTGAGAAACGACGCATAGATCAGGCCCCCGTTGAGACAAGCGTGGTGTAAAATTTAACCTGTTACAAAACTGTCGGAAAAGCGTCGCCAACCATGAGGAATGCGACACCTTTGTTCGATTTGCTGCGCTGCCGAAAAAGGTGGCAGCACGTGCGAAAACGCATTTATTTTCAGAGCTTTGTACTCAAACGATGCAAAGCCAGCTTAGCTAAGGAATCCGACTCAAAGGGTCGGATTCTCGATATTTTCGCGTTTCGCCCGCACTTGTTTGGGCGATTGTCCGAATACGGTACGGAAGCTTTGCGCAAAATGTGCGCCGTCGCAAAAACCGGATTCGATGGCGATGTCCGTCACCGATTTTCCGGTCGTTTCCAGAAGGCGCCTCGCATGGTCGAGGCGGATCTTGCGATAGACTGCGGCCGGGGCCTGGCCCAGCGTCGTCCGAAACAGGCGTTCGAGCTGGCGGCCCGACAGGTCCAGACGAATAGCGATCGTGTCGACGGGCAATGGATCGCCGACATGGCTTTCCATCATCAGAATCGCCCGGCGCACGCGGGAATCGGAAGAGGCCGGCCCAGCATGGGGTTGGGCCTCGCTGCCCTGCCGCGCATCATGGAGCTGCAAAACGTGGAGGCTCTTCTTGGCGGCATCGAGATTGATGTGGCGGCTGACGAGATAGGCCGCGAGATCGGCGACCCCGCCGCCACCGGCGCAAGTGATGCGATTGCCATCGTCGATGAAGAGCTGTTCGGCGTCCGGCGTCTGATCCGGAAACTCCGCCGCGAAATCCTCGGCATGGAACCAGGATACGCAGGTCCGCCGGCCCTTCATGAAGCCGGCGCGCGACAAAACGAAAGAGCCTGTGCAGACGCCGACGAGGGTCACGCCGGCCTGATCGCAGCGTTCGAGATAGCCGAGCGTCGCCCGATCGACCTGTTCGCCGCCGTCGAGAATCCCACCGACCACGACGACATAATCGAAGTTTTCCGGTTCGATGAAACCTGATGTCCGAGTGATGCTCACTCCGCAACTCGAACGAAGCGGCTCCGGCCGTGGCGCCATGATATGCCAGCTGGCGCGGATCGGCCGCGAGCGGTCGCCATCGTCGCCCGCAAGGCGCAGGGTATCGATGAAGAGGGAAAGGGCGGAAAGCGTGAAGTTATGGGCGAGGAGAAAACCGACCCGAAGAGCAGGACGCGCGAGCGGAGGAGTTGTCGCAATGTGCTTGCGGCTCTCTTTCGCCAAACGGTTCATGCCTCGATCGGACATTTTTCCAACGGTCCCGAATTTGCCGTTACACCGATAAAACGAAGCCAGCTGACGATATCAAGGCCGAAGAGCTAGTTAACGCATCTGTGATCATTCGGCAGAGTCACTCTTTTAAGTCGTAAATTATTACCTTTTGCGCGAGGCCGCCCTCGGGGCGATTGGCAATTTTGATCTCGCCGCCAAGCCGGTCGATGATCTCTTTCGCGATCGCCATGCCGAGCCCGGCGCCCGGCTTCAGCTTGCGCCGTCCGGGGTCGACGCGGAAGAACGGCTCGAAAGCCCGTTCGATCAATTCGGGTGGAATACCCGGCCCCTCATCGGTGATCGTGACGATTGCGGCTCGCCCATCCTGCTCAAGCCCGATCTGCGCCCCGCCACCATGTATAGCGGCGTTCTCGATCAGATTTCTCAGTGCTCGCTTGAGCGCGAGCGGTGGGGCGGGGACGGAAATATCCGCCTTCCCATCGAACGCCGTCTCGACCTTCCGGCCGATATCGCACAGTTCACGCGCGATTTCCGATAGAAGTCCCGGAAGGGCGACTTCTTCGCTGGTCTGGGGATCGACTTCCTCACGCACAAGCCGGATGGCCGAATCCGCGATCCGGTCGAGTTCTTCCAGATCCTTCAGCCAGACTTCCCGATCTTCCTCCGGGAGAAATTCGGCGCGAAGCCGCATGCGAGTCATCGGGGTTCTCAGATCATGACCGGCCGCTGCGACCAGCCGCATGCGCGTCTCGATTCCGGTTTTGACCCGCTCGATCAGCCGGTTGAGTGCGCGGGCGGTCTCACGCACCTCCATTGGTCCTTTTTCGGGAAGTTTGGCCGGCAAGCCATCCGGCCCGACGGTCGCGACCGCCTTCTCCAGAAGGCGCAACGGGCTTGCGACTTTACCGGCCACGAGAAGCGCAATGACGATCGCACCAAGAGTGACAAGTCCCATATTGGCGACGAAGACCGGCCAGTTTCGAGGCGGCGGGCCGAGGAAGGGCAGATAGGCCCAACGGCCCTCGGAGAATTCGAAAGCGAGCTGGCGGGCGCGGCCTGCTTTGTCGTGAACAATCCGCACGGGAATGACCTTGCCATCCTCGCCGCGCACGTCTGACAGGAACCTGCGTCGCCGCACCGAATAATGCTCGCCATGCTCTGGCGCCGGCCCGACGCGGATTTGCAACCGTTCCGCCGCATCCGGGTCTTCTTGCAGAACTGCAGTGACGATCCGCACCTCTTCGGCGAAGGTCTGATAGAAGCTCTCACGGTCCGGCCGGTCGAGCAGTTGAATTGAGACCATCGCAGCCACCGCCACGACGCCAACGATGGCGATGACGATGAGAAGAGCGATGCGGGTACGAAGGGACATCACGCCCGTCCGCCGGTTTGCTTTTCCACCGCCGCGGCGAACTGGTACCCGCCGTTCCGCACGGTCTTGAAGAGCTTGAACTTGCCACCGTCGTCGAGCTTGCGCCTGAGCCGGCTCATGGTGACGTCGATGGCCCGGTCGTAAGGCTCGACGCTGCGCCCGTGCAGGTGGTCCATGAGCAAGTCGCGCGACAGGACCCGGTTGGGGCGCTCCAAAAAGATCATGAGGAGGTCGAATTCGGCGCCCGTCACTGGAATTTCTTCGCCGTCGCCGCGCACGACCGTCCGCCGGCGAGGATCGGCCGTGAAGCCTTCGAAGGTATAGATCGCGGCGGCGTCTTCTTGGGCATTGCTTTCCGCCTGCGGCGCCATCCGGCGCAGCACCGCCTTGATGCGTGCTGCTAGCTCGCGCGGATTGAACGGCTTGCCGAGATAATCGTCCGCTCCGAGTTCGAGCCCCACGATCCGATCGACGTCTTCCTTGAGTGCCGTCAGAAGAATGATCGGAAGCTGCGGCCGGCGTTCCTTGAGATCGCGGCAAATATCGAGGCCCGACCCGTCCGGCAGCATCACGTCGAGCACGAGCAGATCGATCTTCGTATCCGCCAGTCTCGCCTCGCAGGATTTCCGTTCGGTCGCCAGCGTGCAGCGAAAGCCTTGGCCCTCGAGATATTTGCCCAGAAGTCGACCGATCTCGGGATCGTCGTCTGTGACGAGAATGTGGGGCAATGCCATGGCTGGTGATCCGATTGAGGCGAAGGCGTGCGAGGCCGAATGTTCGTGCTCCCGCCACATCTGTAAAACCGCAAAAGCCGGCGATTGCCGAGTCCCTTCGTGTGACAAAAGCTTGCTGGCGGTCTCCGAGCAATGTTTCGCAACGAAAACCGACCGAGTTGGACATGCTTCGTTACGTTTTGCAGAACCCGAGCAATCGGAGAGAGTTAGAACGACATCATCACAAAAGGAATGAAGGATGATCCTGATGTTCAACCGACCCAACGCTTCGGCGTCCGGTACCCGCAAGATGATCGTGGCGATCCTCGCCGGCGCGTTCCTCTCGACGACTGCACTCACCGCGTCGCGAGCCCAGAATACCGAGCCGGCACAGACGCCGCCGGCAGCTTCCGAGGAAGCCAGCCCATCCTCCACCGATCGGGGACGGAGCGCAGGCGAGGGTGATCGTAGCGCCGATCGGATGGAACGCCGCGCCGAACGACGGGGTGGCTACCATCACGGAAAACGCGGAGGGCACCATCGCCATGGCGGTATGGGTGAGATGATGACCCCCGCCCGTGTGGCGACCGCCCTCGCGGCGCTCGAAACGGGAATCGGCATAACGCCGGACCAGATGGAGGTCTGGCGCGAATTCTCTTCCGCCGCAGTCGCATTTGCGATCGCGGCGCAGCCCGGTTTCGGTCCGCGCGGTGAGAGGAGCGTAGGACCAAGCGACGACGCGGATGAGACAGAGGCTGCAAACCAATCGGATGAAGTGATGTCCGATAACCCGGACACCATCGCGTCAGATGATACGCCGGACGCCTCCGCTTCCGCGACGTCTGAGAACCGCGCAGAGCGAACCGGTCGCACGCCGTTCGACTTCATCGACCGGATTGCCGAGCGGGCGATCGCATCCGGCGAAGCGGCGGAGCGCCTTCAGACGGCTTCGGGCGATCTTCAGGAAGCTCTTACGCCGGAGCAGGTGGAAATCGCCACATCCCTCGTTCGCTCGATGATGCACGAGGCCCGTTCGGAACGCGGCGGCCGGCATGGAATGCGGGGGCACCGCCGCCATCACGGTGAGCAAGGTGGCCACCATCGCCGCCATGGCGAACGTGGCTGATCGATAGAAATCGGCAGAAGAAGGCCCCGGACGTCATGTCCGGGGCCTCTTTTTTACATGATGGCTAGTCGAAGGTGCTCTGGACTGCCGCTGGCGTCGGAGTCAGCGCACTCGGGTTTCGTAGCAGGTGTCCTGAGGGCCGTTGAAGTTGATAGACATCTCGTTGCCCTTGCCGCCGAACCAAGTTTGGCCTTACTGGAGTTGATTGCCATACCCCCAAACGATCTGCGGCAGGCGCACCTACGGATCGGAATCGTGCGAGACGTAAGCGACGAAATTGCCGTATTCGTTCACATGGCGGAAATTCAGCGGAACGCCCTCGTTGAGTAGGGTGAACATGAGCACGTTCCCTGGGTTCAGGGCTCAAGCGCCTAGGCCGTACCCCTGCGACATTATCGCCTCCGTGGTCTGAGCCTCATCAGTTTCGGCGTCCCTTCTCCTCGGTAAGAACAGGGAATACGACTTGCGCGCGCGGCGGATGCCAACGCCGCCTATCGGGCGGAGACATGCCCGGCATGTTGCGCACCCGGCACAACGCCGGTGCTGATTCGTTTGCCGCCTCTCCTGTCGTTTGACCGCCCTTAAGCTCCTCCATCATAGGATGAATTCACCCGAAATCGGACCGAGAGCGGACTCCATGGGCGACATTCTTGCGCTATCATCTTTCAAGCGATTGAGCGGACGGTTTCTCGCGGCCATCCTCTCGCTGGGCCTTTTGGCCGGCTGCCAGTCGTCCCAGCTGACCGCCGAAGGTCTCATGCCGGCATCACAGCCGGTTGCGCCTGTCGCCTTCAGCCAGATCGAGCGGCGCGGGCACTCAGCACTCGTGATAGACTATGCCACCGGCCGAACCCTCTACGAAGACCGGGCGGACGCGATACTCTACCCCGCTTCGCTGACGAAGATGATGACGCTCTATCTCCTGTTCGAGGCGGTCGAGAACGGTCAGCTGTCGCGCGACACGTTGTTTATGGTCAGCGAAAACGCCGCCTCCAAACCACCGTCGAAACTCGGCCTGAAGCCGGGTGAGACGATTCCGGTCAGCCTGGCGATGACGGCGCTCGCGGTAAAATCCGCCAATGACGTCGCAACGGTCGTCGCCGAGAACATGGCCGGCACGGAGGAGAATTTCGCCGCGGTCATGACGCGCAAGGCGCGCTCGCTCGGCATGAATCACACCCAGTTCGCCAACGCATCGGGCCTGCCTGATCCGCAGCAGGCGTCGAGCGCCCGGGACATGGCCATCCTCGGGCGCGCCATTCTTTCGCGCTATCCGAGCTATGCCCGACTCTTCGCGACGCCCTCCTACGAGTACAAGGGCAAGACCTACAAGTCGACGAACAAGCTCCTCGGCAAGGTCGCGGGCGTCGACGGCATGAAGACCGGCTATATCAACGATGCCGGGTCGCATCTCGTGGCGACCGTCCGGCGCAATGGTCGCCGGTTCATCGTGGTCGTCATGGGCGGCGATTCCAGCCGCAAGCGCGATGCCGAGGTGACCGATCTGATCGAGCGCTATGCGGGCGCTGGCGCCTGATTTCGATTGTCTGAAACGGGGCGGCCAATCTGTGCCGCCGCCGTCTCCGATATGTCGTCGGCAGCCGGTGCGCCGTTCATTCGGCAGGAACGCCGCTTTCATTCTTGGCAGGCGCGTGCTTGCGCATGAAGACGTAGTGCAGCACGGCGGCCAGAGCTGCGCCGATCAGCCAAGCGAAGCCGGAGAGCGGCTCAAGCTGAGGCACCCAGACGGACGCGACCGAGAAGACCGCTGCGATCGCGAAAGCGAGCATCGCCTTCCTGTTCCAGCCATCGTCGAAATAGTAGGTTCCGCTGGACTTGGCGGTGTAGAGGTCCTCGATCTCAAGATGCCGCTTCCGGATCAGGTAATAGTCACAGACCATGATGCCGTAGAGCGGCGCGAGAACGGCGCCGAGGGTGTCGACGAAGCCCGAGATTCCGATTGTGGAGATCACGGAAACCCACAACGCCCCAATGAAGAATGCGATCCCCGCAGTGATGAAGCCGCCGGTACGCGCCGAAATCTTCGCGGGTGACAGATTGGCGATGTCGTAGGCCGGTGGGATGAAGTTCGCGACGAGATTGATGCCGACGGTTGCCAGGAAGAAGGTGATCGCCGCGACAACCGTCAGGAAGGTATTGTCGACCAGTTCGACAATCTCGGTCGGATTGGTCACGACCTCACCGAAGATCACCGCTGTTCCCGCAGTGATGAAGAGGGCGAGGAACGAGAAGAAGGCGAGACTGACCGGCAGACCCATGAAGTTGCCGAACTTCATCTGGCCGTCCGAGCGCACGAAGCGCGCGAAATCGCCGTAATTGATGATGACGGCGGCGAAATATGCGACCATCGTGCCGATGACGCCGATAAATGCGAGGAAGCCGCCGGACGAGACCTCGGCGGCGTTCTCGACCTCGCTTGCATCGACCGCGCCGCCGCTGAAGATTTGCCCCATCTGGCCGAAAATGCCGTTGCCGGCCGCGTACCAGATATAGAGCGCGAGCGCGATCATGACCGCATATACGACCGGGCCGGCGAAATTCAGGAACTTGGTGATCCAGTCGATGCCACGAAGGAACAGCGCCACCTGAAAGGCCGCAACGATGATATAGGCGACCCAATCCACGGTCGTGAGCCCGAAGAGGACCGGTTCGCCTCCATTACCGGCGAAGGCGCCGATCGCGAGAGAGACCGCTGTCGAAGCGAAGTAGGTCTGAACGCCGTACCAGAAGATCGCGACGATGCCCCGGACGAGGGCCGGGAAATTGGCGCCCCTGACACCCATCGATGCGCGCGCCATGACGGGGTAGGGAATGCCGTATTTGACGCTCGGCATGCCGGTCAGGTTGACGAGACCCATGACGATGAGCCCGGCAATGATGATGCCGAGAAACACCCACCAGCCATTGAGGCCGGATGTGATGAAGAGGGTGGCCGCGAGGGTGTAGCCGAAGAGGCTCTGGATATCATTGGACCAGACATTGAAGATCTCGAACCACGACCATTTTCGCTCGCTCTTCGGCAGCGGTGCGAGGTCCTCGTTATACAACGATCCGTCACGGGATTGGATCGTCAGTTCGTCGGACATGGCACGGCTCCTATCGATCCAGCCGGCCCTGTCGATCGCGGGCACAACCGCCGGCTAAATAAAACCGCTACGCTCGATATAAGAATGAGGCAATGCAAAATGGCCAGGAACTTAACGACTTTTTGTCATGCCGGAAAATTCGGCGATGCCTAGTTAAGTGCGAAAATGCTGACCTCCACGGCGATTCGGGCACCCTGCCCAGTCTTGGAATAGGCCAGCAAAACCGCGGGCTTGGGCAAATTCAGAACGTCTCGACCCACGGCCTCACCTCGATCTCCCAGGCCCATGCACTGCGCGGCTGATCGATGAGCGAGAGATAGGTGTCGGCGATTGCGTCCGGATCGAGCTGCGAATCCGGCTTGCCTTTGGTCGATTGTCCGGTGCTTCCCGCAGATCCGATCGAACCGTCGATCACCACATGGCCGACATGGACGCCTTGCGGATGAAGTTCCCGCGCCATGGATTGGGCAAGGCCGCGCAACGCAAACTTGCCCATGGCGAAAGGCGCCGAACGCGGAAAGCCTTTGACGCCCGCCGAGGCGCCAGTAAAGAGAATCGAGCCTGCCTGCTGGCGAACCATCCGCCTCGCGGCCTGCTGGGCCATGAGAAACGCACCATAGGCCGTCACTTCGAGCGAAGTGCGAACCGCTTCCGGATCGAGATCGATCAGCGCGCCTTTCGTGCGCGCAGACGGATTGTAGATCGCGATGGAAAGATCGCCGGAGGCTGCGTCCACGCTTTCGAAGAGCCGCTTGACGTCTTCAGGTCGCGCCGCATCGCAGGAAACGGTTTTCGCACCGATTTCGGCGGCCAGGTCATCCAGCTTTTCGATGTCGCGGGCGGCGAGAATCATAGAATAGCCACGACTGTGCAGCTTTCGAGCCAGCGACGCCGAGAGTCCGTCGCCGACGCCGACGATGAGTGCGAGTGCCATGAAGCGCTCCTTTCCGATCCCTATCGACGAGGTGATTAGTAGTCGTTCGTAGAATTGAGGTCTTGCGGACGGATTCCGGTATCGGGCTCATGGTGCTGGACGACTACCTGCCGTCCCGCTGGATGCTGGCCGGCTTGGGACCGCTCAAGCACTTCGATGTCGAGCTTGAGACCCTGTTCCGCCGCCGCGTTCAATGCCTTGGTCAGGGCATCGGCACAGCGTTGCACCTCCTTGATGGCGTCGTTCGGATTCATGACTGAAGCACCTTCCTATCGATCCTGTCAGGCAGAAAAGATAGGTGTCGCAGGGGCTGCTTGACAGGCGGTGCGTGAGTTCTGTCGGCTAAGTGCCGAAGACCAAAGAGCGAGTGACCGGCTGATCGATGGTCGGTGAGGAAGCGGCACGAGTTTACAGGCTGATGAGCCAACCGTCTGCGCGCGACACCCATTTCGACGGTGCGCTGATATTCGACAATATGAGGAGAAGGTAAGATGGCTCCCCGGGCCGGACAACCGGCGCAATCGAACTGGAGCTTATTTCTCGCTCAAAGCCCTATCAGGCAAGGGTTTCAGCGCAGACCGTTCCCGAGGAACATTCCATCGGTGTACTTCGTGAGGTAGCCTGTGGTGTACCTCGTCGTCAAGCGACAAAACGAATAGACGCCCCAATTCAAGCGGACGCCGGCTCAGTTGCTGCTTCTGCGGCCTTGTGATCTCCGCTGCCGAGAATGCGATAGACGCTTGCTCGCCCGATGCCGAGCGTTCGAGCGATCTCAGAACCGCCCATACCTTGAGCTTGAAGCTCCCGAACCTTCTCGGGGTCGATGCTCGCCTTCCGACCCTTGTAGACACCCTCGGCTTTCGCCTTGGCAATCCCTTCCATCTGGCGTTCACGGCGAAGGTTCGTCTCGAACTCTGCGAACACCCCGAGCATGTCGAGGAACGCCTTGCCGGCTGCGGTGCTGGTATCGATCGGCTGCTCTGTCGCCTTGAGGCTGACGCCTTTCGCCCTCAGCGCCCGCACGATGTCTTGAAGGTCGCCGATTGAGCGAGCGAGGCGGTCAACTCGGGTGACCATCAGCGTATCGCCAGAGCGCATGAACTCCATCAGCGTTGCGAGTTCGGCCCTGCCATCTCGTGACGTTCCCGTGCGCTTCTCTTCACGAATGATCGAACAGCCGGCCGCTTTCAATGCAGCCCGCTGGATGGTGAGGTCTTGCTCTTCGGTGCTGACGCGAGCGTAGCCGTAGGTGGTCGTCATCGGAGTTCCGTTGTCTCGATAGGGTCTGGACCCTGTATCTCATCCGTCTCGGAATTCGTCAACCCACCCAAACGAGACAAAGCAGTATTGATTTCGCCTGTCTCACTGAAATGCCTCGCTGGCCTAAACCCAAACGGGACAGAGCAGATTTACTTGGCATTGACGAGCATGGCGCTATCCTGTCGCACCAGCGGGAAACAGAACGGGGGCGGGATTGGGATGGTCATCCGGCCAGAAGGCAACGGGGATACGCTCGATAGTCTCTTGTCTGCCATAGAGCTCTTCCGGCACCACAGCAATGAAATGCCGATGCAGCAGGCGCACATGCTTTTGATGATCGCACAGCGCCCCGGCCTTACAACGGGTGAGCTATCGACTGCCCTCGGGCTTGCTCAATCGTCATGCTCTCGCAATCTGATGGCTCTTGGAAGCAGACACCGACAGGGGCGTCCTGGTCTCGGTTTGGTGACAGTCGAGGATGATCCAGGGGAATTGCGGAGGCACATTGTGTTCCTAACATCCGAAGGGAAAGCGGTCGTTACGTCCCTCATGCGCTGCTTCGATCAATCTGATTGTTATGACCGCGAAACTGCCCATCGGATGGCGCGCAATGACAAGCTCGGCATCCCTGGAGGGGAAACCACGGGCCGGCTGCGGAGAGGTCCAGTACCTACGACAATCGCCTCTGATGAGGCTCTCTAGGGTGTAGTCATTTTTCCGATCATTCATTGACCAGGGCCGAGGGGGGAACATCCGGTCCCTGACCATCCGATTGCCGGCTCGAAAATTTTCTCCTCAAACAGCCGGTGCTGTCGGGATTTCAGATGAAAAGACCAAAGGCATGACAACGAAGCCTGAGCCTCCGCATAAGTTCATTCCGATATTGGTCTTCCTCGAATGACCAATCTTTGATGTCATTCCTATGCTGTTCCTCTGCATCGCCCTGGTGATCCAGGAATGACCAGAGACAAGCCATAGTCAGCCTTATAGGTTTCCTTCCATAGGATTGTTTATAGGGATTGATGATAGATAAATAGCTTAAGACAGACTGAAGGAAGAACCTAGGAAACTCGCTTCGCTCGTTTACCCCAACCCTCTTCACCCTGGAAATACCAGGGCCAGAGGGCATCCAGACGCATTCGGGCCAACCACCTCCCGAACCGTCCCGCATCGTATGGCCAGCGCATGCCTCACTGAAGTCGGCCTAGGCCGGCCCCGATCACACCCGAGGGCGCTTGTGGCTTTGCTGTCGGACAGGTCCATGGTTGATCGGCTTTCAGCCTCTCGCCCATGGCGTAGTCCCATTCCCTCTATCCGGTCGCGATGCGGCACGAAGCGGATAGGCGTTGAAGATTGGAGGGTTCCTCCTCTTACTGTGGGGGGAAATCCGTTTTCCTCCTACTGTGAGGGGTAAAGGGGGGGGGCTCCCTGAACTCATTCGACCGCAGGCGCTCCATGACGAGGAGCGTCAGTTCGTCTTCGTCCATCTCCCCGGTCGCGACCTTCTCCTCGCCGACCACGTACATGCCATCCTTGCGGAGGGCCGGGAGGACATCGCGGGTCACCCAGTCTTGGAAGGCGCGGGCCTCGGCTTTGTCCGAGCGCATGACGAGCTTGTAGAGCCCGCTTTCGCACAGGACGCGGACGTTCTGTGGGCCACCAAGGGTCTTAATCTGATTAACCCCCTTCTCGTCATCGGCCAGCGGACGGATTGAGTTCGTCATGTTGGTCAGCCCGAGAACCGCGCAGACATCAGCCGCGACGAACCACGGCTGGCCCTCGATCATGACCGTGCGGAGCTGCTTCGAATTGAAGTCAAAGGTGGTGAGGGAGGTGTTCATGGGTGTGCTTTCCGGCCCGCTCGGGGCTCGCCTTGGGCATGCCACATGTGGCTCATGGCATACGGGAGCTGCCGATCTTCGACAGCCCCCTACCTTCAGTTCGTGGCCCCTATCGCCCCCGGCTTGCGGCCTTCCGTTTCGCGTTCTCGCATGCGCTTTTGGCGAGCTTGTCAGCGAGTTCATTGCCTTCGTGTCCGCTGTGCCCCTGGACCCAGTCGAAACGCGCTGGACGGCGCTCTGAGGCGACGTGAAGGGCCTGCCAGAGATCAGCGTTCTTAACCGGCTTCCCGTCTGTTTTCCGCCATCCCTGCGCAGCCCATCCGGGGAGCCGGTCGGTGAAGTTCTCGCAGACGTATTTGCTGTCCGTGTAGACGATGACAGGGAGATCATTGTCTCCGAGAGCTTCGAGGGCACTGATGGCTGCCTTCAACTCCATCTGGTTGTTTGTCGTGCGGTTTTCTCCGTCGGAGAGCTGTTCCGTGTTCAGAACCTCCTCTCCATCCATCCGGTAGAGAACTGCGCCCCATCCTCCAGGTCCGGGGTTCCCGCTGCACGAGCCGTCCGTATAGATGACGTAGTGCTGGCTTGAGGTGCTGTGATCGTTCTGCATGTTGGGTATCCTATAGACGCGACAAAGTCCGCCCACGGCACGAGCCGAGAACGTGGATTGGTCGCGATGTTGCTTGTTGGGGTTTCCGGTTGCTCCGACTGTCGAAACGTCAGGCAACCTTGGCGAATTCGTATCGCCTCATGTGGGGGGTATTCCGGCTTTGATCGCTCGGCGTGCGGAGCTGACCTGCGCCTCTTGCGAGTGGTAATGCGCCATCGAGATCGAATAGACCGGGCGACGGAGCGCGCTCACCTCCTATTGTGGGTCATAAATCCTCGGCGAAGCGTCTTCAACGAAGTAGGGTCGCGCAATGGTAGAGGTCTCCGTCAGTCCTCTCGAACCATCCCCGGCACGTAGCGCCGTTGAAGCGGAATGACCGACTGCCATTGCGGCTCGAAGCGCGTGTAGTGTTCCATGACGAGTTTCGTCAGAGCCGGCCCGTCGATCAGTCCCAGGTTCGGCGCTTGCCGTTCCGTGTCGAGGGCTGGCGCGGCGAAGTTGCCGAGCGTGACGAACAAGCCGTATTCGCCCTGCGACACCGCACCCATAAACTGCTGAACAGCCGGCCGGCCGATCGTGCCGGTCGTCTGCTTGCACTGGACCTTGATGACAGGGGGCTCTAAGCTGAGTTCGTCGCGAGCGACGTCATCTAAAAGCGTTTGACAACATCAAAAATCAAGAACGTCTCGCATTTCTGAATATTCTCATCGACCGTTCTCGGCCCTGAAATCTGCCATGCATACCTATCAGAGCATGCTCCTTCGAGTGTGAAATCCTCTATCCTCGATCTAATCCTCTCTCGCTCTTCCCCCTCCCAGAAGGCGAGCGATAAGATCAATCCAGCAACGGCAGCGTCCGCGTCATTGCTATGAATTTGTCTCGCACAACGAACAGCATCTTCCATTGCTCCCTCAATTCGCTTCGCGCCAACGCTGGAACCTCTGATCTGTTTAAATTCGAATGCCCACGATGCCTCTTCGCAAAGCCAAAGATCGCAACGTCCATGAGAAATTTTCCTGCGATCGCCACGACTTCTCTTCTGAGTGGTGAATTCAGCCAATCCCAAATAGCCAGCACAAGCTGCGGCAGAGGCAAGAAGAGATACACTCGCAGTCTCGTTATAAGCGAATGGATCATCGAACATGTATGGATCGTCTGTTTCAACTTCACCATAGAAGCGCCCGCACAATTGAGCGGCATGGTTCATCCAATTGTCCCAAACGTGCCATTCCCGTCTGCGGCGATCTCCGGTTTCTAAACGTTTAGCCTCTATAATCGTCATGCTGCGTTCTCCTTTGCCGCTCGCTCCTGATTGAGGGCGAAGAGGCGTGCGAGGATTTCATCGTCGGAGAGGTCGGCCGGCCAGCCATAGGCGCTCGCCACGGCTTCATCCAGCGCTTTGTGCGCGTTGACCAGCCATGCCGGCCGCTCGTTGTAGAGGTTCGTCAGGGTCCGCTTCTTGAGGATGGCAGCGGCCTTTTCATCGACCGGAAGAATGCGATCGGGGAAGCCTTCAACCACCTCGGGCTCGCGCCGCACGAGATCGGCCGGGTTCAACCAGTTCTCCCGCCTCTCGTTGAGGAGCGCTGCCGCCTTGCCAATGGCGATTGCATGCGGGTTCTCTGCATAGTCGGCAGCGGGGATGTCCGGCGTCAGGCCATCGGGGAAGGGGAAGGTTTCGAAAACCGATGTGTTTGAATAAGTGATGTCGTTTCCAGAACCAATCCACGAACAAGTCGCAGTAGTCCAGACAAAATGAACCCGGCTTTCCAGAATGCCAAAAAACGCAAAGTCATCCCTCGCAAAAATCACGAGCTTCTGATCTGGAAGTATCGCTTTGTGAAGAAAACCAAAATTACGGTAACTTGTTACCATCGGTGTCGCTATGTAACGATCTAGATCCTCTAGAGCCTTCCTCATAGCGCCGCGAGATCGGCTATGTATCCACCATCTATCTCGGTCGCTAGCCGTGCGGACAACGAAATTGCCAATATCATCCAATCTCTGACGGTATGACTTGATATTTCCTTCGGAGTAGGAAAAAGGCTCTTGGAAAAGCGCAGCACTTTGCTCATCTCGCTTAGGGCCAAAATCAATCACCCAGCGGTCTGGCCGATTTCCATTGAAATCGTCTCCATTCATGGATGGGCGCAGCACCTCGCTGTTTTGCGAACCATCAACATTCCGAGGTTGGAGCAACCAATCTCTTGCCAATTCAGGTGCGACAAAAAATGGTCCGTTATATATCACGCCAACGTAGGATATGCCCTTATTTTGCTTGAGCTTCTCTCGCTTCGTAAGATCGAATTTGCTGCTCGTTAGGTCGGAATTTATTTTTGTGACCGGCTTTCCGTTCAGAGTTGCAATATTGTGATGATCGGCTTTGCCGAAAACGATCAGAGAGACCCGAACTGAAGCGCCCTCGACTGTCCAGGGCTCATCGCTCCACGCCTCGATCAAGCGTATTTCATCGACAATTTGATCTAGAACTTTGCGACTTGCACCATTCCTCACTGAGTTAGTAGCAACGAAGCCAACGCGTTCTGTCGAACATTTCTGGATCGAATGGAACCCTTTCCAAATCCAGTAGACAACAAGGTCCGCGCCGCCTGGAACTTTGCCAGAGTAAATGCCCCGAACGTCTGCCGTGTATTTTTCACCAAGTTCTCCAACCATAACCTTATCGCCGAGGAAGGGCGGATTGCCAATGATCGCATCCGCTTTTGGCCACTGCGCTTCAACGATGTTGCCATCGGTATTTTCGCTGAGGAGCGCGTCTCGACACTCGATCGTCTCCAATGGCTTCAGGACGGGGTTTGACGAGGCGCTGAAGCCGTTCTTCAGCATCCACTGGATTTCACCAATCCAGACGGATACCCGCGCCAGCTCGGCGGCATAGGGGTTTATCTCGATACCGCGAACCACCTCGGGGCCGATCTGCGGAAAGCCGCGCGGCAGGCCAAGGGCTTCGCTCTCGACCTGGGCACGGTGTTCGAGGTTTTTCAGTTCCCGCAGCGCCACGTAGAGGAAGTTGCCAGAACCGCAGGCCGGGTCCAGCACGCGGTAGGCCGCAAGGCGCTTCAGATATTCGTCCAGAACTGTCTGGGCCTGGTTTCTGGCCTTCGTGCGTGCGCCGCCCTTGGCAGCCTCCGCCTTCGCCATCAACCCCTCTATACGGCCCTTGGCCTCGCTCCATTCGGCGGCCAACGGCTCGACGATGGTCGGCCCGATGATCATCATGATCTTGTCGCGGTCGGTGTAGTGGGCGCCGAGCTGGCTGCGCTTGTCCGGGTCGAGACCGCGTTCGAACAGCGTTCCGAGAATGGACGGGTCGATGTCGCCCCAATACTGAATGGCGGCCCGGTGGACGATCTTCAATTCGTCCTTGGTCAGCGGGAAAACGAGATCGTCGTTGAACAGCCCGCCATTGAACCACGAGATCTTATCGAAGCCGACACGGCCCCCGTCCTTCATGGCAAGGAAGAGATCGCGGGCGAAGCTCTCGAACTCGGCCGGCTCATCCAGCGCTCGTTCGATCATTCGCGTGAAGAGCTTTGACGGCAGGAGGTTCACGTCCTCGGCGAACATGCAGAAGACGAGGCGGTTGATGAAATGCGCCACTTCTTCCGGCAGATGACCGCGCTCGCGCAGCGACTTGGCGAGAGCGGCGAACTCTCCGGCGATTTCCTCGGTCAGTTCCTGCCGCGTCTTCTTGGGGCGCAGGGCCTCCGGGTCGGTGAACGCCGATTTCAGCCAACCACGCTTGTCCGCATCGGCGATATCCGCGATCGGTATCTCGTAGATTTTCGAGACCGAATTCGTCCAATTGGTATGGATGCGGATGGACGTGCCGATGTCCGAGACGATCAACAGGGGCGGATTGTCGAGGGCAACCGCGTAGCGTTGAAGCTGGGCAAAGGCGGTGTCGAGGTTTGCATGGGTTCCCTTGTACTCCCAGCCAAAACAGCCGCGCTTGAAGACATCGGCAAACCCCCTGCCGCCCGTGGTCTTCGTCGCGCCGACTTCAAAGCCATATTCGAGGCCGGTGGGGTCCGCTTCGGCCGGGCTCTGTTCTTCGAGAAGGCGGCAGAGGTCGAGGAAGTGCTCCTGTGCGGCGGCGCGCTCCTTGAGCTTCGTCCCCGACCACTTCTTGATGAACTCGTGCGGCGTCATGCATCCCCCGGTATTCCTCTTGCCGACTTTCGCCACGAAGAGGGAGGAATTGCAATCGTTCGAACGGTTGGTGCGACCGGAGGGGAGAGGCTCGGATGCCCCTCCCTGGTAGTTCTAGCCGATGATGGACGCGCCTACGTCGATCGCAATCCAGGCGCTGGTGAACCAGCCGAGCATTCTGATGGGCAGGGCGAAGTAGGAAAAGCGCAGCATCACATTCATGAACTGGCTTGCGCCGCAGGCAAGCGCGGTGACAAGGCCAAAGACCATATTCAGGCCGATGAAGGTGCCGAGGCCGGCGATGATCGCAAGAACCATGTCCATCGCCTCAGCCCTTCCGCGCGCTCAAGCGGCCTTCGCGATGGCGAGACCAGCATCCGGTGAACCGGCCGGCGAAGAACTCGACATCGTTTGCGGATGACCGCGCCGCTCCGAAGCCGACCGACTGCGGCACGAGTTCGATCCAGAGGCTCCCGAGGTGAAACGGTAGGGTGACGTAGAAACCGCGCATGGTGTTCTCCTGTGGCTGCGGTTGGGAAGACGTGCGTCATCGGCCGGCCGCGAGTGAACGTCCGAAGAAGCCGATGGGGATTGATGAGTGACGCTTAGGTGCGCTCCGGGGGAGGGTAGCCGAGCGCCTGCCGGAGAGCTCTTTCGGCGACTTGGAGGCGCGCTCGCTCGCCGCCGTAGTTCGTCGCGATTTTGCCCGATGAGTGCCCGAGAAGAATGTCTTGAACGGCGTCTTCAACGCATGCGAGGCGGAGGAGGTCTTTCATCCGGTCCCGAAGAGAATGCGTTGTCACCTTGCGGTCGGTCGTGACAGCTCGAACGTGTTTGCTGAGTGCCGCCGAGGCCGCGCTGCCGCCACCCTCACGACAGTAGTCGGGGAATAGGAACGGGCCATCGTGCGCTTCGACTGCCTCGCGCATGGCTTGCAAAGCTGGTCCAATGAGAGGCACCTTGCGCCGCGAGGACTTCGTCTTGATCCGCCGTGCATCGTGCCATTCAACGTCGAAATGCGGGATGGCGTCTTCGAGATGAACATCGACACGGCGCAGACCCGAGACCTCGGAGAGCCGGCAGCCGCTGTTTTCCAGAATGATCCATATGTGAGCGAGGTCGTCTTTCGCCATCGACAGAATGCGTCTTCGGACGGCCTCGACCTCGTCTTGCGTGAAATCTCGGTTGGCCTTGCGTTCCGGCTCCGCGTTCTCCCGGAGGTCAGCCTCCAGTCCCATGAATGGATTGCGGAGCGTGCCGAGGTCGAACTCTTTGATGGCGTGATTGATGACCGCGCGAACCGTGTTGAGATAGCGGTCCACCGATGAAGGACGCCGACCATCCAGCATGACCGAGCGAACTTCCTTCGCATCGTCTCGGCGAAGGCTTGATAGGGTTCGGGTCAATGGGATGGCTTGAGCGACAAGCTTGAAGACCCGCTCCAGTTCGTCCTTGTTCTTCTTGCTCTCCCGAACCCGCTCCTTTTCATAGAGCCGCTTCGCATCCTCAAGGGTCGGGTCAGGACGTCTCGCAGCCGCGCCACGGTATAGAGCGCTCAGGAACGCCTCGTCTGCCTGAGAGAGACCGATGGGGTCGCCGTATTCGTCTTTCCGATGTCTTCTGAGGACCGCATCCGCGATGGCGTCACGACCGCCTTGCTCGCTCGCGTCATCGTCGTCAGGCGTCCATTCGGGATTGAGACCGAGCGCGGCGACACGGCGAGCCGCCTCCCGCGACATCTCAAGCGCAGTCTGAGCTTCATGCGGAACGGCCGTAGGCGTTGCCTTCGCCGCCTGAGCAAGCTGACGTTCCACCTCGGCATGAACAGACGGATAGAGCCGGATGGCTTCCGCTTCCGAGCCGGCCAGCCTAAGGACGATCTCTCGCTTGCCGATCGCCGCACGGAGGGAAGCCGGGACTTTTCGCCGGTAGTGCCAGGACGCTTTTCGTTTCTGGATGTGTCGCACGTCGATCAGCATAGGGTACCTTCGGTGTAACCGGAAGTGTACCTCGGGGAACGCTAGAAGCCTGGAAACCCTGGCTTTTCTGGACTTTTAGCGAGAAAATGGCTCCCCGGGCCGGATTCGAACCAGCGACCGATCGATTAACAGTCGAGTGCTCTACCACTGAGCTACCGGGGAACACGCCAAGACGATCAAGCGATCCGCCACGTCCTGCGCTGGCGGTGCCTATAGCAAAGAGCCGCCCGGCTTGCCAAGCGCCCAATCGCGAAAAAATCCGGATTGGCTCGAACTCTTAAATATTGAGGCTGGCGAACTCTTTCTCCCGCCCCGAGTTACCCCGCTAGAACGACGTCCGGGCAGAGGACCATGGATAACCAGAGCGATCGCATCGATGACGATAGGCCGTTGGGTGCCAGTGAGCCGGGCGACGGCGAGGGCGACGCGGCCTCAAAGCTGCCACGCCAGACGATGCGTATCGCCGGACGTCAGGTGGGCCTGCCGCAAAATCGCTGGCTCAGAATGTCGATCGGCCTTTTGCTCGTCATCGGCGGCATCTTCGGTTTCCTGCCGATTCTGGGCGTGTGGATGATTCCGCTTGGGCTTGTCGTCTTGTCCATCGACCTGCCGATGGTGCGCCGATGGCGTCGCCGTTCGGATGTGTGGGTGATGCGCAGATACCGGGCGTGGCAGGAAAAACGCGCGGTGCGTCGTCAGTAGGGCCGCTTGTAGCGTGCTGAAGGAAGGGCCGCTTCTCAGCGCAACTTGCGCCCGGCGGCTTCATTTATCTCTTCTGGATCGCCGGAAAGAGTTCGAACGATATCTTTCGCAGCGAATCGGGCTGCCTGTTCGAAGGCTGCATCATTGTCGCCCCGGAATGAAAGCACGCGGTCGACGATAAGCCTGTCGGCCTCGACATCGAGAACATCCACGCGGCCCCATCCGACAAGCGTGCTCATTTTCTGTATTCCACCAAAGACGAGATAATCGGCGCCCGCATCACGGGCTTCAGAAAGCGGCGCATCGGCGTCGATTGATCCGCGCGTGCACATCTTCGCTGCCTGAGAGCAGGGCAAACTGACGATATCCAGATTCGCGTCGGCTCCGATGGTCTCTGCGAGTTTTACGGAAAAATCCCTAACCCGTTTGGCGTGTTCCGCCGTCTGATCCCGGGGTTCGCCTGACGTATCGCTGTAATCGAAACCGATCACCGAAACCGTCGCTGGCTCCGCCATCGCAGGGCTTGCGAGCGCCGTCGAAAAGCCGGCGAGAAGCAGACTTGCAACAAGGCTTGTTCTACCTGATCCTCTGCGCATCGCGATCAATCTCCCAAGGCCATATTCGAAAGCGATGGTAGGCGCCGATGCGCCGGCGATCCATGGACTTTGACCACACGTGATCGAGATCGGGCAGATTGCCCGGCGCCAACGCATTTGACGCCTGCTCCAACAGCAGGCGAACCGATTCTCGAAGGCCTGCGTTCATATCTGCAAATGTCTGGAAAAGATTGATGGAGGCCTCGGCCGGAATCGAACCGGCGTGCAAGGATTTGCAGTCCTCTGCGTAACCACTCCGCCACGAGGCCCCATGCGGCGTCTACCTACTCAGTCGCACCGGTCAGCGCAAGGGGTTACGGCGGGGATCGCGTGCTCCTTTTCGCTTCTGGTTTTTACAGTACATGAAAGCCGAGATTCAGCGCAAAGGGCACGCCAGCGGGCCTGCACAGCCTTGCGATCGAACGGACCTGATAATAAGGAAAAGTTCGTGGCCGGATTTCCGGTCTAGGCGGATAAAGAGGATCGCGGTCTCATGGATTTCAAGGACGCCCGGATCAAGCTGGTCGATAACCAGATCAGAACGACGGATGTCACCTCCCACCCGATCCTGGGCGCCTTCCTCACCGTGCCGCGCGAGGAGTTCGTTCCCGCTGGCAAGCGGCCGCTCGCCTATATCGATGAAGACATGCCGATCGGCAACGGCCGCTATCTGATGGAGGCTTCACCCTTCGCCAAGCTCCTGCAACTCGCCTCGATCGGCGAAGATGATGTCGTCCTCGATGTCGGCTGCGGCACTGGCTATGGCGCTGCGATACTGTCCGTGCTCGCAAGTGCCGTCGTGGCGCTGGAAGAGGACGAGGAACTCGCCGCGACTGCGACCGATGTTCTCAATCGGCATGATTTCGTGACCTGTACAGTGGTGACCGGACCGCTCGCCGAAGGTTATCCCGACGAAGCGCCCTTCGACGTGATTCTCTTCGAGGGTTCGATCGATACGCTGCCGCAGACCTATCTCGATCAGCTGAAAAAGGGCGGGCGGCTCGTGGCGGTGATCGGCCGCGGCCTCTCGGCACAGGCTCGGCTTTACGTGAAGGACGAGGAGGGAATCGTCTCTGATCGGTTCGGTTTCAACTGCGCTATCAAGCCGTTGCCCGGCTTCTCCCGAAAGGCGGAATTCGTCTTCTAAACATGCCGCAATGACCCTTGCGGAATGCGTTGCACGTTTGCGCCGCTTACATTCGAAACTGTATGTTCCGCTGCGCCGAGGCTTGATTAGGTCCTGTCTTAGCTGATCATGTGAGTTCGCATGCAGATCCGACGCTGAACGCCGATTTTTCCGTTTCGGCTTCTCTGAATTTTCGCGCGGTTTGAGACTGGAGTGAAGCAATTGCTCACACGATCATGGTTGAGAGCGCTGGCGACGGCCGGCCTCGTTCTGTCTTTTCCCATTTCCGTCGACGCCGAAACGCTGCAAAGCGCACTGGCGAAGGCCTATCAGAACAGCCAGGATCTCAATGCCTCGCGGGCCCAGCTTCGTGCGACCGATGAGAACGTCACCCAGGCTCGGGCCGGCATGCGCCCGACGGTCACGGGTGTTGGAAGTGCGTCGGCCACGCATATAACGGGTGACAGCGAATCCGTCTCACGCAGTCGCCAGCGCGTAACGACAGGAGCGGGTTCGACCACCAGGTCGCGCCAGTACCAGAAGAGCTTTTCTGATACGGACACAGAGACTCTGTCTGCGACGGTCGGCATACAGCTCAATCAGACCCTGTTCGACGGCTTTCAGACTCCGAACAATGTCGAGGCCGCCAAGGCACAGGTACGTGCGGGCCAGCACAATCTTTCCAACACCGAGCAGAACACGCTTTTCGATGCAGCGTCTGCTTACATGAACGTCTTGCGGGATCGGCAGATAGCGGCGCTGCGACGTCAGAATTTGAGCTTCCTGAGTGAACAGGTCCGCGCCGCTCGCGCGCGCTTCGAGGTGGGCGAGGGGACGCGCACCGACGTCAGTCAGGCCGAGTCGGAGCAGGCGCTTGCAACCGCGCTCTTGAACAGCGCGCTCGCCCAGGTCGCTACAAGCGAGGCAAACTACTATCAGGTTGTCGGGGACGCGCCGACGGATTTGCAGCCGGCCAGTGTGCCAAAGTCTATCCCGAATTCGGTGAATAGCGCGTTTGAGATTTCACAGCGTGAACATCCAGCGATCCGCGCGACCCTTGCCTCCGTCGATGCTGCGGCGTTTCAGGTCAAGTCCGCCGAGGGCGCTTTGCTGCCGCAGGTCGAACTTCAGGCCTCGGTGCAGAACGATTATTCGAGGTCGAATACATCGCAGTTCTCTAACACCTATACGGCCAATCGAAGTGATTCCGGGTTGCCTGGCGTCAACACGCAGACCAGCCTGTCAGGTGTCAGCTCGCGGAGCAGCGAGAATCAGTTGAGCGCCACGATCGGCGCCCAGCTTACGGTTCCCATCTACCAAGGTGGTCGGGCGTCTTCGATTGTCCGCCAGCAGAAGGAAGTGCTCGGCCAACGGCGGATCGAGGTCGACGGAACCCGCGATCAGGTGCGGGCCGCAGTCGCGACCTCTTGGGCCGAACTCCAGGCTGCGCGGGCCAATATTGCCGGGTATAATGCGCAGGTTCAGGCTGCTCAGCTTGCCCTGAACGGCGTGATCGAAGAGCGCAATGTCGGCCAGCGGACGACGCTCGACGTCCTGAATGCGCAGGCCGATGTGATTACGGCCCGGATTCTGCTTGTTGGTGCACAGCGCGACGAAGTAGTTGCCGGATATGCACTCCTGTCCGCCGTCGGGCGGCTGTCTTCTGGATCGCTTGGGCTTGCTGGCAAAAAATATGACCCGAATGATCATTATGTCGAAGTGGAAGACAAGTGGTTTGGTCTGCGTACGCCTGACGGAAGGTAAGCTTGTTCTACCTTTGATCGCAGGCCAGAGCCGCATGGGTCACGAAAACCCGGGAAAAACCTTAAAATTTTCTTTGGCAGATTCACTTTACGTCAGTGCAGCCGTAGGTTTCGCGCATGATTCGATCGCTATCGCTTGAAGCGGTTGTTACGTGAGGAGCCAAGTGATGGGGAACGCTCTACCGGTTCAGGAACCGACAATGGACGAGATCCTTGCGTCGATCCGTCGGATCATCGAGGGCCGCGAGGAGTCTGAAACCCCGGCTGAAAAGCCGCAGGATAGGGCGCTGAAATCGGTCTCGGATAAGATTTTGGCCGAAGCCCCCCGGGCGGAAGTCCGCAGCTCAGAGATCGCGCCTGAACAGACTATCGACGAAGAGGTCGAGACCAAGTCTGAGAAGCATGTTTACGCGGCTCTGGAAGATGGCCAGCGGAATACGCCGATCGGCCTGAAGGCCGTCAACGACGAGGGGAAGACCCCCTTCGCGGGCGCCAAGATCTCGGAAGTCGAGCGCCAGGTTGCTTCGCAGATGGAGGAGCTTGCGACGGTTTCCGTGGCGCGCATGCGGGCAGCATCGCTCGAAGATGCCGTCCGTGGTTTTCGTAAATATGGCGCCGAGGATGTGGAAACTGAGGCCGGAGAAAAAGCGGAAATCGGCGCTCAGGCCTTCTCGGACGAATTCGACGAAGCGGCCTTTGCAACCGAGCTCCTGATCAATGCGGGGCTGATGGATGAGCCGGTCTCGCAACCCGAGACCGTGACGTCTGCCGAAGCGGTGAAGCTGCGCCTTGCCTATCCTGAAAGCCCGGCGGAAGGTGAAGTCGAGGCCGAGGCTTCGCTTGAAACCGCGATCGGTGCAGCGACTGATCTGCCCAAGCAGGCCGCGAGTACGGCGACCGTTGCGGACGATCAGCAGGAGAGTGGCATTGAAGCCTCCGTCGAGGCAGCGACCCGAGGTGCCCTCGTGTCAATGATCTCGGACACGGCCGAGGACAAGATCCAGTCCTCCTTCACCGAACTGGCCGCCGTTCTGCGCGATGAGCAGGCTCAGCGTATGGATGCAACGGTACGTGAAATGCTGCAGCCGATGCTGAGCGACTGGCTGGAGGACAATCTTCCGGTCATTGTCGAGCGTCTCGTTCGCGAAGAAATAGAGCGTGTCGCGCGAGGTCCGAAGCGGGCCTGATTTGGATGAGCTCGGAATTCGGACGCGAGCAAAGATGAGACGATTCACGGATGTCTGACGAGACATCAGCCGACGGCCATGTTCGTCAGCCTTGGCGGCTTCCGAATGCGAAGGAACAGGTCTACATCAAGACCTGCCGCCAGGCGGTGGAAGATCATCTTGCGATTGATGCGCCTGAAGGATTTCCCAATCCGATCCGCTTCGGCATCGGTGTCTTGGTAATTGGCGCAGCGATCGGTCTTTCCCGGAATTATCAATTCTTCGCCACCGGCGAATACGGCTCGCTCGCTCTATCTCTGGCAGTATGGCTGGCCGCAGCTTTCGTCAGCGCAATACCTCTTTTTTTCATAATTCGATGGCTCTTCTGGCGGGGTTGCGATCCTCGCTCGCAAAAAGCGGGCGGATCGGCGCGCCCTATCGCATGGAAATTTCTCGGACCGGCGTCTTCACGCGCGATATCCATCCCACGACAGGCGAGGATGGCAGCTCGTCGCACGTTCCGTGGTCCGCGTTCGTCGCACTCGAATACGATGATGTGCGCTATTATTTCTGGGGCGGTCGTCGGCAGGCCTTGGTCCTCGGGCGCGACAGCTTCGACTCGGATAGCGACGAGGAGCACCGCTTTCGAAATTCGGTCGAACGGTGGGCCGGACGGCCATTCATCTCCCCGCCGATCTACAATCGACAGCAGCGACGCCAAGCCAACTGGGATTTCGGGCTGTGAATGGTTTCCGCTTCGAGTTCTTCGCGCTACGATCGTGGGCGCGTTGACACTCCAGCGCGTTCGGTCATAACCCGGCTGCAAACGCACTGAGTTTGCGCGCGACTGGACATTTCATGATCGACAAGACTTACGACGCGGCCGCCATCGAGCCGCGCATTTCCGCCCGCTGGACCGACGCCGAGGCCTTCAAGGCCGGGGCTGGCAAGAAGGATGGCGCACCGGCGTTCTCGATCGTCATTCCGCCGCCGAATGTCACCGGCTCGCTCCATATGGGCCATGCGCTCAACAATACGCTGCAGGACATTCTCGTGCGCTTTGAGCGCATGCGCGGTAAGGACGTGCTCTGGCAGCCGGGCACCGACCATGCGGGCATCGCGACCCAGATGGTGGTCGAGCGCCAGATGGCGGCGAGCGGCGAGAGCCAGACGCGCCGCGAGATGGGCCGCGAGAAGTTCGTCGAGCGCATCTGGCAGTGGAAGGCCGAGAGCGGCGGCAAGATCGCGGAACAGCTGAAGCGGCTTGGTGCCTCGCTCGACTGGTCGCGCGAGCGCTTCACCATGGATGAAGGTCTCTCCGAGGCCGTGCTCGAAGTCTTCGTACGGCTTTACGAAGAGGGCCTCATCTACCGCGACAAGCGGCTCGTGAATTGGGACCCGCATTTCCAGACCTCGATCTCCGACCTCGAAGTCGAGAGCCGCGAAGTCGACGGCCATATGTGGCACTTCAAGTATCCGCTGGCCGGCGGCGAAACCTATGAATATGTCGAGAAGGACGAGGACGGAAATGTCCTGTTGCGCGAGACGCGCGACTATATCTCGATCGCGACGACAAGGCCGGAAACGATGCTTGGCGACGGCGCGGTCGCGGTGCATCCCTCGGACGCGCGTTATGCGCCGATCGTCGGCAAGCTCTGCGAGATCCCGGTCGGGCCGAAGGAGCATCGTCGCCTGATCCCGATCATCACCGACGAATATCCGGACCCGACTTTCGGTTCGGGCGCCGTGAAGATCACCGGCGCACACGACTTCAACGACTATGGTGTCGCCAAGCGAAACGACATTCCGCTCTATCGCCTGATGGACGAGCACGCGGCGATGCGAGCCGACGGCGCGCCTTACGCTGAAGCTGTCGAAATGGCGAAGGCCGTGCGCGAATCCGGCAAGGCTCCGGACACTGCCCATGTGGATACGATCAATCTCGTGCCAGACGAGTATCGCGGTCTCGATCGGTTCGAGGCGCGCGAGCGTGTGATCGCCGATGTGACGGCCGAGGGCCTTGCGATCATGGTGCCGGAAACCGACCCGCGTCTTGGGCCCGTGAGTGCGCCGGTCGCGCCGGAGGAGGGCGGTGAGCCACGCGGGCTGGTGCCGCTGGTCGAGGCTAAGAAGATCATGCAGCCTTTTGGCGATCGCTCCGGCGTCGTCATCGAGCCGATGCTGACGGATCAGTGGTTCGTCGACGCCGAAACGCTCGCCCAGCCCGCCATTGCTTCGGTCAAGGAAGAGCGCACGAAGTTCGTGCCGAAGCAGTGGGAAAACACCTATTTCCGCTGGATGGAGGACATCCAGCCCTGGTGTATCTCGCGCCAGCTCTGGTGGGGCCATCGCATCCCGGCCTGGTACGGGCCGGACGGCAAAGTGTTCGTCGCGCGGAGCGAAGAGGAAGCGGCAAATGCTGCCGTTGCGCATTATGGCTCGGCGACCGAGCTCGCCCGCGACGAGGACGTCCTCGACACCTGGTTCTCCTCCGCCCTCTGGCCGTTCTCGACCATGGGCTGGCCGCACGACACGCCGGAGATGGAGAAGTACTACCCGACCTCAGTGCTCTCGACGGCCTTCGACATCATCTTCTTCTGGGTCGCCCGGATGATGATGATGGGCCTGCATTTCACCGGCAAGGAGCCGTTCCACACGGTCTACATGCACCCGCTCGTGCGCGACAAGTTCGGGGCCAAGATGTCGAAGTCGAAGGGCAACGGCATCGATCCTCTCGATCTGATCGAGGAAGTGGGTGCGGACGCGCTGCGCTTCACGCTCGCCGCGCTCGCCGTTCAGGGCCGGGACGTGAAGCTCGATCCAGCGCGTGTTGCCGGATACCGCAACTTCTGCACCAAGCTCTGGAACGCGACGCGCTTCGCCCAGATGAACGAGGCGAAGCACGGAATAGATATCCAGCCGGCATCCCTTCAGCTGCCGATCAACCGCTGGATCGTCACGGAGCTCTCCAAGGCGGAGAAGGAAGCGACAGCCGCTCTCGAAGCCTATCGCTTCAACGATGCCGCTGCCGCTCTCTACCGGTTCGTCTGGAATCTCTTCTGCGACTGGTATGTCGAACTGACCAAGCCGACATTGGGAGGCGAAGACGCCGATGCGGCGGGCGAGGTGCGGGTCGTTACCGGCTTCGTGCTTGATCGCATCTTCGTTCTTCTCCATCCGTTCATGCCCTTCATCACCGAGGAACTTTGGGTCGAGACGGCGGGTGGCGAGCGCGAAACCCTGCTCTGCCACGCGGACTGGCCGGGTCTCGATTTCGAGGCACCGGAGTCTGCGGATGACATCAACTGGCTGATCGAGATCGTCAGTCAGATACGCTCTGTGCGCGCGGAAATGAATGTGCCGGGGTCCGCCAAGGTGGCGATGGCCGCCATTTCGCCTGATCCTCTTACGTCAGACAGGCTCCAGCGCCATGGTCCGCAGCTGTCTCGGCTTTCCCGACTGGAAAGCGTCGACACGTCGGACAGTGTCCCGCCGCAATCGGCCCAGATCGTCGTGGAGGGCGTCACCTTTGCGATCCCGCTGGCGGGCGTCATCGACATCGACGCAGAGAAGGCGCGGCTTTCAAAGGCGATCAAGAAGAACGAAGGCGAGATCACCCGGATCGAGAAGAAGCTGGGCAATGAAAAGTTTGTTGCCAATGCTCCGGACGAGATCGTTGCTGCTGAGCGTGAAAAGAGCGAGGCTTACGCTCTTGAAGCAGAGAGTCTCAAGGCCGCCTTGGCGCGTCTCGGTTGACGGCTCTGAAGGAAGTTGAGGTCCGCCGTCGTCGGGCCTCAAGCCACACGTCCCCTTGCGCCTGCGCATTGGTCAAGATGTGATTGAAAAGACACAAAATATCGTGTCATAAAAGTCACGAAAGCGTTCAGCTCGGCGCATCCACCATTTTGTATTCTCCCCTTTCGAGCTAGCGTTCCGGTCATGGCAAGCTCAAGCCGATTGAAGGCGACGTGCCTAGGGGGAGAAATATGAAAACGTTCACGAAATCGATTCTCGGCGGCGCGATGGTCGCGACGCTTCTTGGCAGCTCGGCCATGGGCGCCGGTTTCCAGCGCGGAACGCCGGATACCGACATCCTTTTCGAGCCGGGCACGACGTCGCTCCGCTGGGGGATGACCTATGTTGCCCCGCAACGCGGTTTTGAAACGATCGACGGGCAGCGTGGCGATTTCGGAGATTACGTCCAGGACTACAATGTTCCGTCCTTCGCGGTCTCTTTCGGCGGAGAGAGCTTTGCCTGCTCGGTCCACTACACAGAATCCTTTGCGGCGGAAGCTGACTACACCGGCTCGCCGGGTGGCGGTCTGCCGTTTCAGAACTCTGATACCCAGAGTACCGACAATGACGACCGCATCTTCGCGTTGAATCAAGGCACTTCCGCCTATTCGCGTACGCGGACGATCGAATTCGACTCAAACGAATTCGGTAGCACTTGCCGGGCGAGTTACTCTTCTGACTACGGACGTTTTAGCGTTCTTGGTGGCATCTTCTTCGAGGACTTTAATTTCGAAGGAACGTCTCAAGGGTTCCGCAGCCTGAATGGTCAGGTTGGGCCAGCTATTGCTGGATTGCCTGCAGCCACCCAGGCTGCGATTAATGGCGCATTTGCAACTGGCGTGCAGATCACTTTGCCGACGCTTGTTAGTACAGACGTAGAAAGCGGATACGACGCAGGCTGGCGGGTCGGTGCGGCCTACGAGGTTCCTGAAATCGCACTTCGGGTGCAGGCGGTGTACCGTTCGGAAGTTGAGCATGATAATATCGTTGGCTCGGCCCGTGTTACAGCAAATCAAAGTGCTTTTGTGGCTGTTGCAGGCGAGCAGGTATCTATTCCGCTTTTCAATACTCTCGTTGATCAAGCGGGGGCCGCAGGCAGACAGCAAATTCAGCAGGCTAATCAAGCGGGACTATTCAGTGCCGCTCTCTCTGATTTGACTAGCCCCCAATATTTGGAAATCAAGGCACAGACCGGTATCGCTGAGGGCACGCTTCTCTTGGGTAGCTTCCGGTGGACGGATTGGAGTACCAATGATGCAGTGGTCAATAGCCTTATCAGTCCCGATGGAACGGTGACCTCGACTTACCAGCCCTACCAATGGCGCGACGGTTACACCGCCTCGCTCGGCATCGGCCGCGCTTTCAACGAGCAGATTTCCGGCGCGATATCGGTTGGCTACGACCGTGGTGTTTCGACCGGCGCGGAAACGACCTACACGGATCTCTACACGGTCTCGGGCGGTGTTTCCCTGAAAGGCGCGGACTGGGCGGAGCTCCGTCTCGGTGGCCTCGTCGGCTACTGGACCGACGGCGAGCAGAGCATTTCGGACGGCGCCTACTTCAACGGAACGGTTGGCGACGATGTCGTTCTTGCGGGCAATGCGAGCCTCAAGTTCACCTGGTAAGACGCTGAAATAATTCAGTTATATCAGAGCTAGAAACGCCGCGGCGGAGGCGCTCCCGTCGCGGCGTTCCGCGTTCGGCTCTCAGGAAAGATGCTCATCCGCAACACTATGGCGGCGTTGCATCGAACGGGGTCTTGGCCGCCTAAATGTGCCCCGTTGCCGCCACAAAACACCGACACTTCTTGGCTGTCTCGACCAGCGGGGGAGTCGGGATCGACAGACATGCCATTGAAGCGGGGATAAAGATGGACGCACGCGTTACCGACAAGACAAAACTGCCAAGCCGTCATGTGACGGAAGGGCCCACTCGCGCGCCGCACCGCTCATATCTTTATGCAATGGGCCTGTCGAAGGAAGAGATTCATCAGCCGCTGGTCGGCGTCGCCTCCTGCTGGAACGAGGCTGCGCCCTGCAACATTTCGTTGATGCGTCAGGCTCAGGTGGTGAAGAAGGGTGTGGCTGCCGCGAACGGCACGCCGCGCGAATTCTGCACCATCACGGTCACCGACGGCATCGCCATGGGCCATCAGGGCATGAAGTCCTCGCTGGTGTCTCGCGATCTCATCGCCGATTCGGTCGAGCTTACGATGCGCGGCCATTCCTATGATGCGCTCGTCGGACTTGCCGGCTGCGACAAATCCCTTCCGGGCATGATGATGTCGATGGTGCGCCTCAACGTACCGTCGGTCTTCATCTATGGCGGCTCCATCTTGCCGGGCACCTTCAAGGGGCGGCAGGTAACGGTGCAGGACATCTTCGAAGCTGTCGGTCAGCATTCCGTCGGCGAAATGTCGGACGAGGATCTCGACCTGATCGAGCAGGTTGCCTGTCCGTCCGCTGGCTCCTGCGGCGCCCAGTTCACGGCCAATACGATGGCGACGGTCGCAGAGGCGATCGGCCTTGCGCTGCCTTATTCCTGCGGCGCGCCTGCTCCCTACGAAATCCGCGACCGGTTCTGCTACGCCTCCGGCGAGATCGTCATGGATCTCCTGCGCCGGAACATCCGTCCACGCGACATCGTTACCCGGAAATCGCTGGAGAACGCTGCGGCCGTGGTGGCCGCGACCGGCGGCTCGACCAACGGTGCCCTGCACCTGCCGGCGATCGCCCATGAATGCGGTATCGAGTTCGATCTCTTCGACGTCGCCGAAATCTTCCGCAAGACGCCGTACATCGCCGATCTCAAGCCGGGCGGCAAATACGTCGCCAAGGACATGTTCGAGGCAGGCGGCATCCCGCTCCTGATGAAGACCATGCTGGAGCACGGCTATCTGCACGGCGACTGCATGACAGTCACCGGTCGGACCATTGCCGAGAACATGGAAAAGGTCGCCTGGAACGAGCATCAGGACGTTGTGCGCGCGGCGAACAACCCGATTACCAAGACTGGCGGCGTTGTCGGCCTCAAGGGCAACCTCGCGTCTGATGGTGCGATCGTAAAGGTCGCCGGCATGAAGAACCTCAAATTCTCCGGTCCGGCGCGTTGCTTCGATTCGGAAGAGGAATGCTTCAAGGCCGTGACGAAGCGCGACTACAAGGAAGGCGAGGTTCTCGTCATCCGCTACGAGGGCCCAAAGGGTGGCCCCGGCATGCGCGAGATGCTGCAGACCACGGCTGCGCTCTACGGCCAGGGCATGGGCGACAAGGTCGCGCTCATCACCGATGGCCGCTTCTCCGGGGCAACGCGCGGTTTCTGCATCGGCCATGTTGGGCCGGAAGCCGCTGTGGGTGGTCCGATCGGCCTCCTCAAGGACGGCGACATCATCACGATCGATGCCAATGAGGGCACGCTCGACGTGAACCTGAGCGAGGAAGAGCTCGCCGAACGCCGCAAGGCGTGGGAACCACGAGAGACCGACTACCAGTCAGGCGCGCTCTGGAAATATGCCCAGCAGGTTGGCACGGCCCGACTCGGTGCCGTCACCCATCCCGGTGGCGCAGCCGAGAAGCACTGCTATGCGGACATCTAAGCGCTTTCTCACCGCCTGCGTCGCAGGCATGCTCGTCGCGGCGGTGCCGTCGGCGAGGGCGCTCGCGCTCGATCCGAATGCAGTGGCCGATCCGAACGCCAACCCGATCGAACTCTTCGCGCACGGCTTCCAGGCCTATAAGCGCGGCGAGAAGGAAATGGCGTTTCAAAGCCTGAAATACGCCGCCGACAAGGGACATCGCGGTGCGCTTTGGAAGCTCGCCCAGATGTACGCTGATGGCGACGGCATTCCAGAGGACGATTTCGAGGCTTTCAAGATCTTCGAGAGCATCGTCCGCGAGCCTGACGAAGGTGGCGCGAATAGCGCAAACGCCGCCTATGTGGCGAGCGCCGTCGTCGCGCTTGGCGACTACATGCGCCGGGGTATTCCCGGACATGTCGAAGTCGATCTCCAGAGGGCGCGGCAGTTCTACTTTCATGCCGCGAGCTATTTCGGCAGCCCGAAGGCGCAATTTGAACTCGGCCGCATGATGCTGGAAGGCGAGGGCGGGCGGACCAACGCGAAACAGGCCGCGCGCTGGCTGAAACTCGCGGCATCCAAGGGACATATCGGTGCACAGGCGCTGCTCGGTTACCTGTTGTTCGACGGCGAGGCGATCTCGCTCAAACCGGAGCCGGTGCGCGGGCTCGCGATGCTGACCATGGCGCTGAAGCGGGCCAAGCCCGAGGATCAGGCCTGGATCAAGGGGATGCAGGAACGCGCATTCGGAATCGCCAGCGAAACGACCCGCCGGACGGCGCAGTCTTACGCCGAACAGCAGATGGCTGCCGCAAGTGGCCCGTTGATGCGAAATTAGGGAAATACGGGAGTGCGAAGCCGTAGGCGAGCACCCCGTTTCCCGTAATATTCATCGCCGCCATCGGTCTGTTCCCGACGCGGCATCTATCTCGTCCGCTTTCTTGTTCCTCCGGGGCAATCGCGGCGAACCTAGACAAATCGCACCAGACGAGAACGTCGGTTAGAGATGCGGGCATGTTCAACGTCATCGCCCACGAGTTCGGTGCGCCCGAAAAGTTTTAACCTGCCTGCCTGCCGATAGACCCGATCCTCTTGAGGGCGCGGTTCTGGTGCGGATTGTAGCGAGCGCCATCAATCCGTCGGACCTCATCCCCGTGACGGGCGCATACCGGTCTCGAACGAAGCTGCCCTTCGTGCCGGGCTTTGATGGCGTCGGTGTCGTTTCCGAAGTCGGACCGTACGCTGGTTCGGAACTCCTCGGTCGCCGCGTGCTTCCACTCGGGTCGGCGGGCAATTGGTCGACCTGGAAGGTTCTGCCCGCGAACTGGTGCGTCATCGTTCCGGACGACATCACCGACGAAGAGGCGGCGGTCGCTTACGTCAATCCGTTGACAGCGAGACTGATGTTCAAGGCGATTGAGCCTGAACCCGGCCAGCTGATCGGCATCACCGCCGCAGCCTCGACCATAGGGCGAATGCTGATCCGCCTCCTACACGCGGCAGGCGCTGAGCCCATCGCGATCGTTCGCAGCGAACATTCCCGGCAGGCCCTGCGAAATGAGTCTGTAAAGGTTGTTGAGGAAGGCGTCCCACTCCCGACCCTCGATGCGGGTCTCGATGCAGTGGGCGGGCTTGCCGGCTCGCGCCTGATGGCTGCGATCAAGCCCGGTGGCATCTTGCTTCACTACGGGCTTCTTTCCGGGCAACCGCTCACCAGTGAGCTCATGGAGAAATCCAGGATCAGGCTGAAACTGTTCCGACTTCGCGATTGGGTGCATGCGTCGCCTCGCTCCGCTCTTCGGGCGGCGATGGCCGAGGTGTTCGAAGACATCAGGGCTGGCCTCTCGGCCTCGCCTATTGCGGCGAACTACAAGCTGGCGGAGTTTCAGGAGGCACTCCGCCACAATGCAAGTCCCGGAAGAAGAGGGAAGATACTCCTGCGTCCCTAGGGTGTGAAGAGACGCATCGCCCGTCAGACCGAAAGTTCCGCCAAAATCGGCACGTGGTCCGATGGCTTCTCCCAGCTGCGCACCTGCTTGTCGATGCCGACGGAGCAGAGCGCGATCTGGGCTTCGGGTGACAGCATGAGATGGTCGATGCGAATGCCATTGTTCTTCTGCCAGGCGCCGGCCTGATAATCCCAGAACGTGTAGATCTCGGCGCGGTCATCGGTGAGGCGAAGGGCATCGGCGAAACCGAGATGAACGAGGCGCCGCAGATTGCCGCGTGATTCGGGCTGGAAGAGTGCGTCGTCCAGCCAGGCCTTGGGATTGTGCACGTCCTCGGGCTGCGGAATGACATTGTAGTCGCCGGCCAGAATGAGCCGCTCTTCCTTTGCCAGAAGAGCGCCGGCATGACGTTCAAGCCGGTCCATCCAGGCGAGCTTGTAGTCGAATTTCTCCGTGCCCAGAGGATTGCCGTTCGGCAGATAGATCGAGGCGACGCGCAGCGGGCCGCCTGAAGTCTGCCAGAGCCCTTCGATGTAACGCGCCTGCTCGTCGCTTTCGTCGCCCGGAAGCCCGCGCGTCACGCGTTCCGGCTTTTCCTTCGAAAGAAGCGCGACGCCGTTGAAGCCCTTCTGGCCGTGCGTCTCGACATGATAGCCGAGGTCTTCGAGCGCCTTCCTTGGAAAGCCTTCGTCCTGGCTCTTGATCTCCTGAAGGCATGCGATGTCCGGATCGCGCTCTTTCAGCCAAGCCGTGAGCCCGTCGATGCGCGCCTTGATGCCGTTGATGTTCCAGGATGCGATCAGCACGTCTCAGACCTCGCCGTTCAGAATGGTCGAGAGATAGCGCGATTCATCGGGTTCTGTCGTCATCATGGTCTCAATAAAGGCTCGACGTTCGAAATCGATCACCGCGGCCTCCCAAACGCAGACCATCAGCTCGGTATCTTCGACGCGCACGAACTCCGTCGGGGCGGTGAGGGCAGAACGCAGGTTGGCCTGTTTGAGACTGTCGCCGAAAACCCAGCGATCGATCAGTAGCCAATTGGCGTGTTCGCCGAAATGCAAAATCACGAAGCCGAGACCGGCTTCGTCATCTGACTGTTCGACACGAGGCAGCTTCTTGGCGGCCGTCTTCACTGCGGCCTCCACGATCGCGGTGTCTTTCGCGCGCCCCGGACCGAGAATCGAATAGACTTTCAGATGAAAACCGCGGACCTCCCGGTTCCCGAGATAAGAAACGGGGCGCGGTGAATAAACCGCTCCCGCCCGTCGAGCCGAAGTCACCCTCGATCAGATCGAAAAGCTGGTGCCGCAGCCGCAGCTTGCGACGGCATTCGGGTTCCTGATCTGGAAGCTCTGGCCCATCAGGTCGTCCACGAAATCGATCACCGAGCCATCGAGATAGACGACCGAAATCTGGTCGATCACCACCCGCGCACCGTCGCGCTCCAGAACGAGGTCATCGGCTTCGGTCTCGTCGGTCAGATCGTACTTATAGGAAAAGCCGGAACAGCCGCCGCCTTCCACCGAAACGCGCAGGGACTTCGCCTCCGGCGATTTCGACAGGATGGTCGCAATCCGCTTCACCGCGTTGTCGGAGAGAGTGACGGGTTGAGAGAGTGTCTCGCTCATTGGGGTCGATCGAGGTCGGGTTGAAAGCCCGCCGCGCTCCTTGTTCAAGTGTGATGCGAAAGGTAATAACGCCGCCAGCCTTGGTCAATCACGGCACGAAATGATGATGACATCACAATCGAGCCGACCCGAGAAGACGATCGGCATGGGCCGCGAGCCTATCAGCCCTTACGCTGTCGACCACCGGTACAGCCGTGGCAGGGTTTACGAAGAGCCTGAAAGCGCCACCCGTACGGCCTATCAGCGCGACCGGGACCGGATCGTCCACTCGACCGCCTTTCGCCGGCTCAAGCACAAGACCCAGGTCTTCGTTGCAACCGAAGCCGACCATTACCGCACACGCCTCACGCATACGATCGAAGTCAGCCAGATCGCGCGGGCTTTCGCGAGAGCGCTGCGGCTCGACGAGGATCTCACCGAGGCGGTGGCGCTGGTTCACGACTTCGGCCATCCGCCCTTCGGCCACGCCGGCGAGCGTGCACTGCACCGGTCGATGGAGCCCTATGGCGGCTTCGATCACAATGCGCAGGCTCTGCGAATCGTGACGGTGCTGGAGCAGCGCTATGCGGAATTCGACGGGCTCAACCTGTCCTGGGAAACCCTCGAAGGGCTGGTGAAGCACAACGGTCCATTGTGTGGTCCGCTCGCCACCGAAGCTTTGCCTCAACCGGTCGAGGCGTTCGACGCCGTGTTTCCGCTCGACCTCGAACGCCACGCGAGCCTTGAAGCGCAGTGCGCCGCGATTGCCGACGACATCGCCTATAACACCCACGATCTCGACGACGGGCTGAGAGCGGGGCTAATCGATCTCGACGACCTGCGCGATCTTTCCCTTGCCGGCTCGATCTTGCGGGAGATCGAGGCGCGCTATCCGAGCCTTTCAAAAGGCCGGCTCGCCAATGAAATAATGCGTCGTCACATCACCCGCATGGTCGAGGATGTGATCGAGACCTCTCTGCGGGAGCTGGATCGGATCGATCCGGCAAGCCCCGACGCAGTGAGAGATGCGGGGAGTACGATCGTCGCCTTCTCCGCGGCGATGCGCGAGGCGGTCGATGAAACCCGGCGTTTCCTTTTCCAGCGCGTCTACCGGGCGGACAGTGTTTCGGCCGTGATGCGCTCCGCAGAAACTGTCGTCGAACAGCTCTTCCAGCGCTTTCTCGCCGAGCCAGGTCACCTGCCGGCCGAATGGTCGAAGGAAATCCAGCTCATGGAAACGGACAAGCGCGCACGCCGCATTGCCGACTATCTATCCGGCATGACCGACACCTACGCGCTCGGCGAACATCGCCGCCTGTTTGACCAGACCCCGCGTTTGGGCTAGCCGCCGCGTCATATCCGCATTGACTTGAACCCAAGGCCACCGGACAACCCGGCCGTCTTTCTTTTGCGCTTGAGCCCATGATGAACATGTTCGCCGATTTCGAAACGCGGGTCAGGGCCGCCGTTTCGACCGTCCTGACCGATCTCGGCCACGCTGTGCCCGATCTGGAAAGGGTTACGGTCGAGCCCCCGCGCGATCCTGCCCATGGCGATCTCGCAACCAATGCCGCCATGGTGCTCGCCAAGCCCATGGGGCTGAAGCCGCGCGATCTGGCGGAGAAGATCGCGGAAAAGCTGGGCGAGGACGAGGATATCGCTTCAGTCGAGATCGCGGGCCCCGGCTTCATCAACATGCGGCTCGCACCTGCCTTCTGGCCACGCCATCTGGGTGTTCTGCTGGATGCGCGTCTTGATTACGGACGCGGCGCGCCGACGGGTCGGAAGATCAATGTCGAATATGTTTCCGCCAACCCGACCGGGCCGATGCATGTCGGCCATTGCCGGGGCGCGGTCGTCGGCGATGCGATCGCCCGGCTTCTCGCGTTTTCTGGCGAGGAAGTCACCAAGGAATATTACGTCAACGATGCCGGCGAGCAGATCGGCGTTCTCGCGCGGTCCGCTTTTTTGCGCTACCGCGAAGCTCTCGGCGAGGATGTAGGTGCGATCCCGGAGGGGCTTTATCCAGGCGACTATCTGAAGCCGCTCGGCCGATCACTGGCAGACGAATTCGGCGAGAGCCTTCGCGAGAAACCCCAGGCCGAATGGGAGCCGATCGTTCGTGACCGGGCGATCGACGCCATGATGGACATGATCCGCGACGACCTGAAGACCCTCGGCATACAGCACGAAGTCTTCTTCTCCGAGCGGACCCTCCACGATGCCGATGGCGGCAAGATTGCCAACGCGATCTCCGATCTGGAAGAGAAGGGCTACGTCTATCGCGGTGCACTGCCGCCGCCCAAGGGCAAGCCGCAGGACGATTGGGAAGATCGGGAACAGACGCTCCTGCGCTCGACGGCTGTCGGCGACGATCAGGACAGGCCGCTCGTCAAGTCGAATGGGCTCTTCACCTATTTCGCGGCCGACGTCGCCTATTTTCGCGACAAGTACGAGCGCGGGTTTTCCGAGATGATTTTCGTTCTCGGGGCCGATCACTCCGGTTACGTGAAACGCCTGGAGGCCGTCGCCAAGGCAATCTCGGGCGGAGAGGCAAAGGCGACCGTCATCCTTTGCCAACTCGTCAAGCTCTATCGGGACGGCGAGCCGGTGAAGATGTCGAAGCGTTCGGGCGACTTCGTCACGCTGGCCGACGTGGTGGAAGAGGTGGGCCGCGATCCCGTCCGCTTCATGATGCTCTATCGCAAGAGCGATGCGCCGCTCGACTTCGACTTCCAGAAGGTGACCGAGCAGTCGAAGGACAACCCGGTCTTCTACGTTCAGTACGCCCATGCTCGGGCGCATTCGATCTTCCGGCAGGCGCGGGAGTCAGGCTTCGAGGTTTCGATCGGCGATTCGACCACCGCTGACCTCGACCTGCTCGACGACGAAGGCGAGACGGCTCTCATCAAGAAGCTCGCCGAGTTCCCGCGCGTCGTCCAGTCTGCGGCGAGCGCCCGCGAGCCGCATCGGCTCGCCTTCTATCTTTATGATCTCGCCTCGGCGTTTCACGGACAATACAATCGCGGTAAAGACTTGCCGCAGTTACGCTTTGTTAATCCTGAGTCGCCAAAGTCTAGCTTGGCCCGGCTGGCATTGGTGGATGCCGTGGCGACTGTCATTCGATCGGGTCTCGACATCATCGGTGCCGAAGCCCCTGAGGAAATGCGTTAGTCGATCACGCTTTAGCCAACTTCGTCTTCTAGCCCTCTCGATAAGCACGTTGAGGGGCGTGCCGGGTATAGATGGGGATGATCGATGGACGATAGATCGGGAGCCGAACGGGGACCATCCGAGTTTGCGGATGCCCACGAGGACGATCCGTTCGCCGAACTCGCCAAGCTGATTGAAGAACCCTGGGGCGCGCCGGTCGCTAAGCCGGCACCCAAGGCCGAACCGGTTTCGGACGTTGCTGAGCCTCAGCCGGAGCCGGTATTCGAGAGCGTCGTTGGAGACGAACGGATGCTCGACGAGGGCGACTCGCCCGCCGAATCAGTAGCTAACGACGTCACGCTCGAAACGGCTTCTTCCGACGAAGACACGGTTGCCGAAGAGTCCCCTGCGGCAGCCGAACCCGAGATGGCTGTCTCCGAAATCGATTCTGAAGAATTCTCCTCGCTGGAAGGCGACCTGTCTGGAATCGAAGATGCGATCGCGGAGGAGCTGGCGGAGCCTGTTGAGGCCGCCGAAGAGCCCGTCGCTGCTCACCAACTTGCATCCGAACTGAAGCCCGCGCACCAGGAACTGCTGGCTGCAGAAGACGCGGTTGCCATAGACGTTCCATCGAAAGACGAGCAGGATTTCGGGCTCGATGGTTTGATTGCCAGCGAACTCGACGCCGAACTCGCAAGCTTCGCCGACGATCTAGAGACTGAGGCCGCCGAGCCTGCGGCTGAAGCGGTTGCGCCCGTGGAGCCTGTTGCTCCGGCAAAGCCGGCGGCTCGCCCCTATTTCGGTGCGGCCATGTTCTCGCAACACCCGGCCTCCACCTCGGCCAAGCCGCAGCCGACACAAGTCGAAGAGCCTGTGCTCGAGCCGCTCGCCATGACAAGCGAGAAGAATTCCGAAGCAACGCCTGCGGATGATGGCTTCGATGCCGAATTTGCGATGGCGCTTGAAGGGCTGTCCGCCCCGGCTGATCCGTTGGCTGGAAAGGTTCGCAAGACCGAAGCCTTCGCGCCCGAACGCAAGGTTGAAGAAGAAAAGGTCGAGAGCGTCTTCGACGATTTCGATACGCTTCTGGCCAGCGAAATGGCAACGCTCAATCTCGACAAGACCGCTCAGGCGACTGCTGAGGCCGAGGCTGATCAGCCTGAGCCCGCCGTCACTGAGGCAGAGCCCGCCGCTGCCGAACACGATTCGATCGACGAAGAGCCTCTGCCCCGGATTTTGTCGACCTTCTCGGCCAACGCAGAGGCTGCGGAGGCCCGTTATGCGACCCGCTCCGGCCGGTTCGAAAATGGACTGCCCTACCGCAAGATCGCGGCGGGCCTCTTCGGAGTCGCGCTTCTGAGTGGTGCCAGCATGTTCGTGCTTGGCGGTTCCGGCGAAGGCTCGGGTTCGTCCGAGCCGCTGATCGTCAAGGCTGACGCCGACCCCGTGAAGATCGCGCCGCCCAATCCCGGCGGCAGGCAGGTCGCCAACCAGCATCGCGCGACTTACGAGAAGGTCGCGAACGCGGATGCCGATGGCGGAGCGCCTCAGGAATCCCTGCTCTCGGCAGCGGAAAAGCCGATCAATCTTCAGCAGGAAGCGCCCGAGAGCTACGAAAACCTTCCTGGTGTCCAGTCGTCGGCCTTCGCGGTTGCGATGAGCGATACCAAGCCGGCCTCCGCCGAGCCGACGCTTCAGCCGCGTCGCGTGCGGACGGTGACGGTTCTTCCGGACGGGACTATCGTCACCAACAAGGAAACGGAATCGATAGAGCCAACCAAGGCGCTCATCGAGGCTGCATCGCGTCCGCTCGACGCACGGCAGACGCTGGGCGGCATTGCTTCTGCTTCGAGCGATCATGCGACGAACGGCCAGGCAACACTGGCAGGTTCCGCCGATCTTGCAGCGATCGAGGCAATGGCCAACGGTTCCGCTTCGGATGAAGCCGCGGCTGACACACCCGAGCTCGTTGGAGAGCCGGCGCCGAACGTCCCGGTTCCATCAATGAAGCCGAACGTTTCGCAGAGGCCGCAGCAAGTCGCTTCACTCCAGTCTGCCGAGCAGACGGCAAGTATAGCCGCACCGTCGCCCGCAACTGTTTCGGCCGCTGAGTCGGCGCCGGCTCCGGGTTCTGACGCCTGGTACGTCCAGTTGTCATCGCAGCCCAATGCGGAAGCTGCCAAGGCGTCGGCCCAGACTGCGTCTTCGCGTTACGGGAACATCATCTCCGGCCGCCAGATGGTTATCCAGACCGCGGACATTCCGGGCAAGGGCACCTACCACCGTGTCCGTCTCGCCGCGTCGTCGAAGCAGGAAGCGATCGATCTTTGCGAACAGATGAAATCAGCCGGCGGAAGCTGCTACGTTTCGCGCTGATTGCATCGAGCGTCGGCGGTCTCGGGGCCGTTGGCCACAGGTTAGCTTCAGGCCCTAATATGACCATCGAAATTTCGCTCGATCAACGAGGCGAAGCGAGGACGGAGTCAGCGATGAGCGACGCCAAATCATGGATCGCCGCGCCGCTCGGCCTCGAACCGAGCCGCGAGGAGCGCAGTTTTTTCCAGGGCGAGCGGCCCTGGGGATTCATTCTGTTCGCCCGCAATATCGAAGGGCCGTCACAGTTGACGGAACTGGTCGAGATGCTGAAGGAGATCGGCGGCCGGGAGACGACGCCGATCTTCATCGATCAGGAGGGTGGACGCATCCGCCGCCTGACGCCGCCGCTTGCACCGAACCGACCGGCGCCGCGGTTGATCGGCGATCTCTATCGCGAAGATCGCGAGGCTGGTCAGCGCCTGGCCTTTCTCCATGGGCGCCTCCTGGCCGCCGATCTCATGCGCTACGGCATCAATGCCGACTGCATTCCATGCATAGACGTTCCGGTAGAGGGCGCACACGATATCATCGGCGACAGGGCGCTCAGCAACAATCCAGAGGATGTCGCCGTGCTTGGGCGGGCTATGGCGGAAGGCGCGATCGCCGGCGGCGTGCTGCCTGTCGTCAAACATATGCCAGGCCACGGTCGGGGCAGGGCGGACTCCCACAAGGAACTGCCGGTCGTCGATGCAAAGCATCATGAGCTCGCAAAGCGCGACTTCCTGCCCTTTGCCGAACTCTCCGATATGCCCTGCGCCATGAGCGCGCACATTCTCTTCAGCGATATCGATCCGAAACGTCCCGCGACATTATCTCCTGTAGTAATAGGTGACGTCATTCGCGGCGAAATCGGGTTCGACGGCCTTCTGATGACCGACGATATCTCGATGAAAGCGCTCAAGGGTCCGTACGAAGAGCGAGCCCGTGAAGCGATCGAAGCAGGCTGTGACGTGGTTCTCCACTGCAACGGCGATATGGATGAGATGCTGTCCCTCGTGCGCGGCGTTCCGGTTTTCGATGGTGATGCCCGCCGCCGGGCTGTTCGAGCCGAAAGCTATCTCGTCCGACCGAAGGATATCGAGCAGCTCGAGGCGATGACCGACGAGTACGACCGGCTTCTCTCCGTTCTCGTCTGATCTGCGCGTGGTCTGACCGTTTGTGCGCGTCTTGCGGAAGCGCCGGCGAATGGTTACCGACTTGCCGGAAGGCCCGTGCCAATCGGATTGGGCGGGCGATCAATCGCTTCGGGACGTACCGGAATCGTGCTTTCTCGCGTCAAGACCATTGTACCGCTCTCGCCTGCGGCTCGCACCAGTGCGGGCGTCAGCTTCGCGGCCAATCTCACCTTCGAGAACGTCAAGCACAATTTCGGCTCGAAGGAAGTGTTGTGCGGCATCGACCTGACGGCCGAGGCCGGCAACATTCTTTGCCTTCTTGGACCCTCCGGCTCCGGCAAGACGACGCTTTTGAGGATTGCCGCCGGGATCGAGCGCCAGAGCGAAGGCCGCCTCATGATCAATGGGCGCGAAATGGCGGGGCCGGATCAGTTCGTGCCGCCGGAGCGCCGTGGCGTCGGCCTGATGTTTCAGGACTACGCTCTGTTTCCCCACATGACGCTTCTGAAGAACGTCGCCTTCGGTCTTTCCGGGCTTTCTTCAGCGGCGGCCAAGCGTGCGGCGGGCTCTGCCCTGGAGCGGGTCGGTCTTTCCGATCGTGGCAACCAGTATCCGCACATGCTTTCGGGCGGCGAGCAGCAGCGGGTCGCCCTCGCACGCGCCCTCGCGCCGCGTCCGTCCGTCCTTCTGATGGATGAGCCGTTCTCCGGTCTCGACAGCCGGCTGAAGGACGTGATTCGCACCGATACGCTGCAAATTCTCCGCGAGACGCGTGCGACCGCGATCGTCGTCACCCACGATGCCGAAGAAGCGATGCGGATGGGTGACAAGATTGCCCTTCTTCGCGATGGGCGTCTCGTCCAGACTGGAACGGGTGGCGACCTCTATCGCCATCCGGCCGATCTCTTTGCCGCAGGGTTCTTTTCCGAACTCAACGTCATCGATGCCGAAGCGCAGAGCGGGCGCGTCGTGACCGCGCTTGGACCTGTCGCGGATACCGACAAATCCAACGGAACCAAGCTGACGGTTGCACTGCGACTCACCGGATTGCGGCTCGGCGAAGGCGATGCGGGTGTCTTCGGACGTATCGTCTCACGCCGGTTCCTTGGCGGCGTCGATCTTTTCACGGTTGCCGTCGAAGGCATCGACGAGCCCTTGCGTTCGCGCATGCGGGCCGGCATCGTTCCCGAAAAGTGCCGTGATGTAGTTGTATCGGTCGACGCGCAGGACGTGATCGTGTTTGAAAAAGACGTCGGCGATCGTTAGTTAGGACAGACAAGGTTTTGGCAGCTGAGCATAAGTGCTCGGGCGTACGGAGAGTTCTTCATGGGTAGCTTCAGCATCTGGCACTGGCTGATCGTTCTGGCGGTCGTGCTTCTGCTCTTCGGGCGCGGCAAGATTCCCGAGCTGATGGGTGATGTCGCCAAGGGCATCAAGAACTTCAAGAAGGGCATGAACGACGACGACGAGTCCACGCAGGCTCAGGAGCGTCGTGGTCTGGACGACCAGTCGGGTCAGACCGTCCAGCACGAGACGAAGACCGACAAGACGACCGTCTGATCCATCCCGCTTTGAGGGCGCGCACGGCGGCGGAAGGTTTCCGCCGCTCTAGCCGCGTCGAGGACTGACCATGTTTCCCGATATCGGCTGGACCGAGATGATGGTCGTGGCGGTCGTTCTGATCGTCGTCGTCGGTCCGAAGGATCTGCCGGGCATGTTGCGCACATTCGGCCGCGCCATGAAACAGATGCGTTCGATGGCTGGCGACTTCCGCAAGCAGTTCGACGAGGCTCTGAAGGAAGCCGAACTCGACGAGGTCAGGAAGTCCGTCGATGATGTTCGCGGGCTGGATCCGCGTCGGCAGGTTCGCGAAGCGATGAAGCCGATGAAAGACATCGGCGACGACATCCGCTCCTCGGTTCGCTCTGCCACCCAGATGCCGGATAACCGCGTCGAGACGGCGGGCAAGAAGCCAAGCGCCGACAGCCCAGCCAAAACGTCCGCGACGAAATCTGAGTTGGCCGAGCCTGCGCCTGCTGCGGAAGATGGCGCCAAGAGTGGCGGTGCCTCTGAGGACAATTCGATGGAGCGGACATCGTGAGCGCTTCCAACGACGATATCGACGCCTCCTCGGCGCCTCTCATCGAGCACCTGATCGAGCTGAGGCAGCGCCTCGTGCGCTCCATCATCGGATTCTTTCTCGCTTTCATCGTCTGCTTCTTCTTCGCCAAGGAGCTCTTCAATCTGCTCGTCGTCCCGTATCAGACGGCGTTCGACTGGTCGGGCATCCCGACGGAGCAGGCCCGTTTCATCTACACCGCGCCCCAGGAATTCTTCTTCACGCAGGTGAAGATAGCCGCTTTCGGCGGCTTCTTCCTGGCATTCCCGCTCATCGCGGCGCAGGTCTACAAGTTTGTCGCACCCGGCCTTTACAAGAACGAGCGCGGGGCGTTTCTGCCCTTTTTGATCGCGACTCCGATCCTCTTCCTGCTTGGCGCATCGCTGGTCTATTTCTTCTTCACGCCAATGGTGATGTGGTTCTTCCTCTCCATGCAGCAGTCCGGTGGGGATGGGCAGGCGATCATCGAGCTTCTGCCGAGCGTGTCGGAATATCTTTCGCTGATCATGACGCTGATCTTCGCATTCGGCCTGGTCTTCCAGCTGCCGGTCGTCGCGACGCTTCTTGTTCGCGCCGGGCTGACGACTGCGAACGGCCTTGCAGGTAAGCGCAAATATGCGATCGTGATTGCCTTTATCGTCGCGGCTGTGATCACGCCTCCCGATCCGCTCTCCCAGATCGGTCTTGCCGTTCCGACGATCCTTCTCTACGAGTTCTCCATTCTCGCAGCACGCTACATCGAGAGAAAGCGCGCGCGGGAAGTCGGCGAGGCCGGAGCCTAGAAACTTCCTTTCTCTGCGTCCGAAGGTGAAACGCGAAGAGCATCAGGCTTTGAGCGATCGGTCCTCGTCAGCGATAAAGCGGAACGAGAGAAAATGATCGATATCAGGTGGATACGCGACAATCCTAATAAACTGGATGAAGCGCTTAAAGCGCGTGGGGCAAAGCCCGCTTCCATCGATCTGATAAAGCTCGACGAGAAGCGCCGCGATCATCTCAAGGTTCTGCAGGAGCTGCAGGCCCGCCGCAACGATGCCTCCAAGGCGATCGGAAAGGCCAAGGGATCCGGCGACGATGCCAAGGCGCAGGAGCTGATCGACGAGGTCGCGAAGATCAAGGCCGAACTCCAGGCCGGTGAGGCCGAAGAGCGCCGGATCGACGCCGCTCTTCGCGATGCGCTCTCGCGTTTGCCGAACGTTCCCCTTGAGGATGTGCCTGTCGGCGCGGACGAAGATGACAATGTCGAGCTCCGCAAGGTCGGCGAGAAGCCGAGCTTCGCCTTTAAGCCGAAGGAGCATTACGAGCTCGGAGAAGCCCTTGGCCTCATGGATTTCGAGCTGGCCGGCAAGATTTCCGGTTCACGCTTCAATGTTTTGCGCGGCGAGCTGGCGCGGCTCGAACGCGCTCTCGGCCAGTTCATGCTGAATCTTCATATCGGCGAGCATGGCTATGAGGAGGTGCAGCCGCCCGTTCTGGTCCGCAACGACGCCATGTACGGCACGTCCCAGCTACCGAAATTCGGCGAGGACCTTTTCATCGGTGCCTCGATGACGGGACGCGCCCAGCAGACCGACGAGGTACTCGAATACTATACGCGCGCCGAGGATATCGAACGCCTGAAGAAGGGTGAGATCGAACTGAGAGAACTCGTCGCGAACGCCTTCGAGGACGCTCCGACCGAGGAGCAGTTCTGGCTCATCCCGACGGCCGAGGTTCCCCTCACCAATCTCGTGCGCGAGGAAACGCTCGGTTCCGGCGAACTGCCACGCCGCATGACCGCACTCACGCCCTGCTTCCGCTCCGAGGCCGGCTCGGCGGGCCGCGACACGCGGGGCATGCTGCGCCAGCACCAGTTCAACAAGGTCGAAATGGTCTCGATCACCGACGATCAGTCCTCGCTCGACGAACTCGAGCGGATGACTGCCTGCGCGGAAGAAGTCCTGAAGCGCCTCGGCCTGCCGTATCGGGTCGTCACGCTCTGCACAGGCGACATGGGCTTTGCCGCTCGCAAGACATACGACATCGAGGTCTGGCTGCCGGGTCAGGACACCTACCGCGAGATCTCGTCCTGCTCGGTGTGCGGCGATTTCCAGGCCCGGCGCATGAATGCGCGCTACAAGGCTGAAGGCGAAAAGCAGCCCCGTTTCGTTCACACGCTGAACGGTTCTGGCGTTGCGGTCGGCCGTGCCCTGATCGCCGTGATGGAGAACTACCAGCAGGAAGACGGCTCGATCCTCGTTCCGGAGGTCCTGAAGCCATATATGGGCGGCATCGAACGGATCGGTGGGCCGGCTTGACCCGCATTCTCATCACCAATGACGACGGCATCAACTCGGACGGGCTCGCCGCGCTTGAGCGGATTGCTTCCAAGATTTCCGACGATGTCTGGACGGTCGCGCCGGAAACGGATCAGAGTGGGCTGGCCCATTCGCTGACGCTGTCGCATCCCTTGAGGTTGCGTGAGCTCGGCGACAAGCGCTTTGCGTTGACGGGCACGCCGACCGATTGCGTGATCATGGCGACTCGGAAACTAATGGATTCGCCGCCCGATCTCGTCTTGTCCGGCATCAATATCGGCCAGAACGTCGCCGACGACGTCACCTATTCTGGGACGGTCGCCGGCGCCATGGAAGGCACGATGCTGGGTGTGCGCTCCATCGCCGTCAGTCAGGCTTTCGACCGGAACAACCGGCTGAGCGATCCATGGGCTACGGCGGAACGGCACGGCCCGGAGGTCATCAGCAAGCTGATGACCTTCGATTTTCCAGAAGGGCACCTCTTCAACGTCAATTTTCCCGTGCGCGAGCCGGATGCGGTGGAAGGCGTTCGCATCACGCGCCAGGGCAAGCTCGAATATGCCCTCGGCATCGAGGAGCGCGAAGATGGCCGCGGCTTTCCATATTTCTGGCTGAAATTTGGTCGTCAGACCGGGCCCGATGTCGAGCACTCTGATCTTGGCGCATTGAGGGACGGGTTCATTTCGGTGACGCCGCTTCATCTCGATCTGACTGCCAATCAGATGCTCGACCGGTTGGGAGATCATTTTCGGCGATGAGCGACGGGGCGAGCGAGAAAGAGCGGTTCTTTGCCGGTCTTGAAGCCGGCCAGCCCGCGATTTCGCCCTCCGTCCTGAAGGTCGCCGCAGATATCCCCCGAGAGGCGTTTCTTCCGGTTTCCGGCGCACGCCCGTATGCGCCAAGTCCTGTCCCGATCGACTGCGGCGAGACGATGCCGGATGCCGCGACGGCGATCCGGCTCGTTGAAATTATGCAATTGTCGCCCGAGCATCGAGTGCTCGAAGTCGGCACTGGCAGCGGCTACATCACCGCGCTGATCGCCAAGCTGGCGCTACACGTCACGTCGCTCGAACGCTATCGCCGTTTGCTCTCCGGCGCGGAGGCTTCGCTCAAGCGAACAGAAATCACCAATGTGACGCTGGTCCATGCCGACGGCTCGGAAGGATATGCTGAAGGCGCGCCCTACGACCGGATCATCGTACACGCGGCGTTTCCTTCGCCGCCGCGCATCTTCCTCGATCAGATGAGTCAGCAGTCACGACTGATATGCGCCGTCGGATCGGAGGGCGAAGCCCAGATGCTGGTGTGTCTTACGAAGGTCGGTTCGCGGTTCGAACGCGAGGACTTGTGGCCGGTCTATTTTCAACCCCTCGGCTCGGGTGTTGCCAAAGTCCTGTAATTACAGTCGGGCTTTAACAGCAAAGTAAGATTAACGCGTTCTAATGGTGACAAATTTCCTGTCGTGTAAGGGACAGCGATGCGTTACCGAGTATCCGCCAAACCTCATTCCCGCCGCGCACTGACGACCGCGCTACTTCTCGCAACCGCCCTGAGCGCGGGGTGTTCGGCCGATGCCGTTCGCTTAAATGACGGCTTCTACACGGGTGCGGTGCCGCAGACGGCAAACACCCAGATGGCATCCGGCCAGTCCGGAGCCTATTCCCAGAATATCGACCAAACCATGACCGGGTCGGTCTCTCCGGCAGCAGGGCAGAACGGCGGTGGCTTCGCCGGCGCTGCGCAGCCCATGCCGCCTCAGCAGCAATATGCTTCCGACGGGGTGCAGCGCGGACAGCTGGCGCCCCCGCCGCAGCCGAATTACGGGCAGGCGCAGGCAAGCAGCGTGTTCGGTCAGAGCGATGGTTCCTCCTCAGGCAACATGCAGACCGCCGCTGTCGCTCCTCAGCAAAGCGTTAGCCCGGCGCGTGGTGCCCCGCCGACGACCCTCAACGAGCAGGCCCAGCAAATTGGCAGCCCGAGCTCACGTCCAGGCGATTCGTCGGGCAGCTCGAATACGTCGAACGGATCGGGTCAGACCGTGACTGTCCAGAGCGGCGATACGCTTTCGGCCATCGCCCGTCGTTCTGGCATCTCTGCCGATGCCATCCGCGATGCGAACAATATGACCGGCGACATGGTGCGGGTCGGCCAGCGACTCGTTGTCCCGACAGCGCGGCCGAGCAGCGGCAGCCAGCCCACGCAGGTCGCTGCCGTTCAGACGGCGCCGAAGCCCTACGAGAAGCCGCAGGAAAGCCAGCCGAAAGCTGAGGCGTCTCCGAAGCCGGAAGCGCCGAAGGCACAGGCTGAACAGTCCAACACGGCGCCGAAAGAGTCCCGTGTCGCGACGGCGGAACCGACAACCTCCGTCTCCGAGCAGGCGAGTGCGAGTGACGAAACGGCGCCCGAGTCGAGCGGCATCGGTCGCTATCGCTGGCCGGTGCAGGGTCGCGTCATGCAGCGCTTCGGCGAAAAGGTCGGCTCCAAGCGCAATGACGGGCTCAACATTTCGGTCCCGCGTGGAACGCCGGTGAAGGCTGCCGAAAATGGCGTTGTGATTTATGCCGGCGACGGGCTCAAGGAGTTCGGCAACACCGTTCTCGTGAAGCACGATGACGGCCTCGTCACGGTCTACGGCAATGCCGACTCGCTCAGTGTCAAACGCGGCGAGACGGTCAAACGTGGCCAGCAGATCGCCAGCTCCGGTATGAGTGGAGATGCGACCGTGCCGCAGCTCCACTTCGAGGTTCGCAAGAACTCCGCGCCGATCGATCCGTCCGGCTATCTCCAGTAAGCCTTGCCGTCAGGCGAGGTGCTGGCCAAGCCGCCCGGCGAGGTCCTGAATGAACTGAAAGGCGACGCGCCCAGATCGGCTGCCGCGCGTCACCTGCCATTCAAGCGCATCGCGGCGAAGCTCTTCGGGATCGATCGAGAGATCGTACCGCTCGGCATAGCCGTTCACCATGGCGAGATAGTCGTCCTGGCTGCAATTGTGGAAACCGATCCACAGCCCGAAGCGGTCGGACAGCGATACCTTCTCCTCCACCGCTTCACCCGGATTGATTGCTGTCGATCGCTCGTTTTCGATCATGTCGCGCGGCAACAGATGCCGGCGGTTCGACGTGGCGTAAAAGAGCACGTTCTTCGGACGACCCTCGACGCCGCCTTCCAGCACCGCCTTCAGCGACTTGTAGCTCGAATCGCCGATATCGAAAGACAAGTCGTCGCAGAAAAGCAGGATCTGATAAGGCTGCTGTTTGAGAAGCGTCATAAGGTCAGGCAGGTGATCGATGTCCTCGCGCGCGATCTCGACGAGCTTCAGGGGGGCTCGGGCTCCTGACAATTGCTGGTTGACGCTGGCATGCGCCGCTTTCACCAGCGAGGACTTTCCCATACCCCGTGCGCCCCAGAGGAGCGCGTTGTTGGCGGGAAGCTCCTTCGCAAAACGCATCGTGTTGTCGACAAGCATGTCGCGCGAATGGTCGATACCCTGCAAGAGGTCGATCGGTACACGATTGACGGCTTGAACGGGCCGCAACGTCAGCGGCGGGTCGAAGACGAAACAGTCCGCAGCTGTCAGATCGGCCGATTTCGATCGTTCGGGCGCAATTCTTTCGAGCGCTCCGGCAATTCTTTCGAGCGTTATTTTCAGGTCGCTGAGATCGGTCTCCGACATCCTTGGTCTTTCGTGATGGCAGGGTGCTTGTCCTTGCCCCTGCTTGTGTTGCAATCGACAGGTCCAATCGTATATTCGGCGCAATTATTTCAAGGCGCGGCGGAAACTCCCGCGCTTTTTCGTATGAAAGGTCAACTCTATGTTCGTCACGCAAGCCTTCGCCCAAACAGGTGTTGCCGCGGGCGGGGGAAGCGAGCTGCTTCTGAGCATTCTCCCCTTCGTCGCGGTGTTCGCGATCATGTACTTCCTCATCATCCGGCCGCAGCGCCAGCAGATGAAGAAGCGCAATCAGATGCTGGAAAACATTCGGCGCGGCGATCAGGTGGTGACCGGCGGCGGTATCCTCGGCAAGGTGACGAAGGTGCTCGACAACGGCGAGCTCGAAGTCCAGATTTCCGAGCAGACCCGCGTGCGAATGGTTCGCGCCATGATCAGCGACGTTCGCGTCAAGGGCGAGCCGACTGCGGCCAATCAGAAATAAGTCTTGCCAAAGTTTAAGCGGCGCAGCCCATCGGCTCGCCGCTTTTTCCGTATTATGGTGGCATAGACATTACAGAACACGGCCGACGCCTCGCATGCGCGCCGCTTGAAACCCGACCGGATTATTGAATGCTGTATTTCTCGCGCTGGAAGTCAATTCTCATTTGGCTCGTGGTCGCCCTCGGCATCGTCTATGCATTGCCCAACGTCTTCCCGCGCTCGGTACTCGACAGCTTTCCGGACTTCGTCCCCAGTGATCAGATAACGCTCGGCCTCGATCTTCAGGGCGGATCGTACATCCTCTTGCAGGTCGATGAAGACGACCTCATCGCCAAACGCGTCCAGTCCTTGAGCGACTCCGCACGCTCGTCGTTGCGTTCGGCTCGAATCGGCTATTCGGCAATCTCCGAAAACGATCGGTCGGTCACGATCCGGCTTCGCGATCCCGATCAGGCGGATGCCGCGCGTGAGGCGCTCTCCGAGCTGACCGCGCCGGTTTCGTCCGGCATGTTGAGCGGCGGCACGATCAGCGAGGCTGCTTTGACCAGTCCGCAAGCGGGCGTCATCGAGATCGCACTCACGCCGGAGGGCGTCGACTACCGCACGTCCAACGCCGTCGAGCAGTCGATCGAGGTCGTACGCCGCCGCGTCGACGAACTTGGTACGACCGAGCCGGTCATCCAGCGTCAGGGTACGAACCGCATCATCGTCCAGGTGCCGGGGCTCGGCGATCCGGAGCGGTTGAAAAACCTTCTCAACCAGACCGCGCAGCTAAATTTCCGGATGGTCGATCAGACAGCGTCCCCGGATGCGGTCGCGAACGGCGGCGCCCGTCCGCCGGCGGGATCGGAACTGCTTTATACCACCGACGAGCCGGCGGAACCCTTGCTGGTTCAGCGGCAGATCATGGTGTCTGGTGAAAATCTCGTTGACGCTCAGCCGGGCTTCGACCAGCAGACCAACGAACCGGTGGTCAACATCCGCTTCGACAATCGCGGCGGAACCCAGTTCGCGAGGGTCACTCAGGCCAATGTCGGCAAACCTTTCGCTATGGTTCTGGATAACCAGGTGCTGTCGGCTCCGAATATCCGAGAGCCGATTCTTGGCGGCCAGGCCCAGATTAGCGGTAATTTCACGGTTCAGTCTGCGAACGATCTCGCCGTCCTTTTGCGTGCCGGCGCACTGCCCGCCAATCTCGACATCCTCGAAGAACGCACTGTCGGTCCGGGTCTCGGCGCCGATTCGATCGCAGCCGGCGAGATTGCCGGCGTCATCGGCGCGGTTCTCGTTGTCGTCTTCATGATCGCGGCCTACGGCTTTCTTGGCGTCATCGCCAATGTGGCGCTGGCGATCAACGTCGTCATTCTGTTTGCTATTCTTACGATTATCGGTGCGACGCTGACTCTGCCAGGCATCGCCGGTATCGTGCTAACGATCGGTATGGCCGTCGACTCGAACGTCCTCATCTATGAGCGCATTCGAGAGGAACGGTACAAGAATGGCCGATCTCTCGTTCAATCCATCGATGTCGGCTTCCAGAAAGCGCTCGCGACCATTCTCGACGCGAACATCACGACGCTGATCGCCGCCGGCATCCTGTTCTGGCTCGGAAGCGGCCCGGTTCGCGGCTTTGCCGTGACTCTTGCCGTCGGCATCCTGACCACCGTCTTCACCGCGTACACGCTCACCCGTTGGCTTGTTGCCTATTGGGTCAAGAGCCGGCGGCCCAAGGAACTGCCGCGTGGTTTCATCAGGCTCGTTCCGGAATCGACCTTCATCAAGTTCATGCTGTTCCGGCTGAAGGCGTTCTATCTGTCGATCGCGCTGGTGGTTGCATCGATGGTCGCGTTGCCGCTCGTGGGGCTGAACTTCGGCATCGACTTCACGGGAGGCTCCGTAATCGAGGTCCGCGCCAAGGAAGGCCCGGCCGATATTGGCGGCATCCGTACCACTCTCGACGAGGCTGGCATTCCGGACGTTCAAGTCCAGTCGTTCGGTGCGAACAACGAAGCGCTTATCCGCATCGGCAACGCACCTGACGCGCCGGACGGTGCACAGCAGGAAACGATCCAGACCGCCCAGGATTCACTGGAAGAGACGTACGACATCCGTCGTACGGAAGTCGTCGGACCGACGGTTTCGGGTGAACTCGCCTGGGCCGCGATACTCGGCGTGCTCGCCTCGCTGCTGGGTATCCTCGTCTATATCTGGGTTCGGTTCGAGTGGCAGTTCGCCATCGGCGCCATTGTCGCGACCGTCAACGACGTCTTCCTGACGCTCGGCTTTATGGTGCTGACGCAGATCGAGTTCAATCTCGCGACAGTGGCCGCGATCCTCACGATCGTCGGCTATTCGCTGAACGATACCGTGGTCATCTACGACCGCGTTCGTGAAAACCTGAGACGCTTCAAGACGAAGAAGCTGGGCGATCTGCTCGATCTCTCCGACAACGAGATGCTGTCGAGAACGCTGACCACATCACTCACCACGCTCCTGGCGCTCGTCGCGCTCTATGTGTTCGGCGGTGAGGTCATCCAGAACTTCGTCGCGCCGATGATCTTCGGTGTGATGATCGGTACCTTCTCCTCGATCTTCGTCGCCGCGCCGGTTCTTTACTTCTTCAATCTGCGTCCGTCGGAATTCGAGGCGGACAAGACTGACGAAGCCAGCATCCAGGCCTCCGGCGCGAACAGGGCCTGAGGCTTGCCGAAGGGAATTGAAATCCGGGAAGCGCATTTCCCCGGCAGGGCGCCGATCGAAGCCTATGGCAATGGCGGCTTCCGCTTTGCGGACATGTCCCATCGCGGCTCGATCCTGTGCTTGCCGTCGGGCATATACGGCTGGAGCGGCAGCTCCGATCAGCCGTTTTCCGGCGAGCGGCTGGACCTCGTGTTCAAGGAGGCGGAGACCTATAAGTTCCTCCTCTTCGGAACAGGACCCAACATCCAGTTCCTGCCGCCGGCCCTCAAGGAGCGATTCCGGCGGTTGGGATTGTCATGCGATCCGATGTCGACCGGCGCAGCCGTCAGAACCTATAATGTGATGCTGGCCGAGAACCGTCCGGTCGCGGCCGCTCTCGTCGCAGTCGAATAGGCGGCTTCAGGTGGTTGACGCTCGACAGAATGGCGCCGTGATCGAAGCACGGACGAGCTTTGCGCTGGTCGAGGATCAGGATCGCGACCGCACCCTCTCGATGCTGTTCGCGCCGCCCGAAAAGCGCGGCGCGCTGTCAGCTCTCTACGCCTTCGATATCGAGACGTCGCGTGTTCGCGACATGGTCAGTCAGCCTTTGCCGGGCGAGATTCGCCTGCAATGGTGGCGTGATCTGATCGCGTCTGGAGCAAAGACCGGGTCCGGACATCCGATCGCCGACGAACTCCTGGAAGTGATCGATCGGTACGAGCTGCCGCGTTCGGCCTTCGAGCGGTTTCTCGAAGCCCGGATTTTTGATCTCTACGACGATCCATTTCCGACGACCGAAGACTTCGAGACCTATGCCGGCGAAACCCGATCGACCCTCATCATGCTTGCCGCGATGGTGCTTTCGAAAGGAAGTGCGGAGCGGATCGGTGATGTCGCGGGACATGCAGGCGTCGCGCTTTGCGCCGCGTCCGTCCTGCGATTGCTACCCCAAAGCCGGTCGCGCGGACAGGTTCGCATTCCGGTGGATATCCTGACGGCTGCCGGCTGCACGACGGACGAGTTCCTGTCCGGTAAACCGGAGGCGAGGCGTCAGGCGATCACGGCATTCTGCGCTTATGGACGCGATCACGACACGCGGTGGCGTGGCCTCCTCAAAACCGTCCCCAAGCCGGTTCGGGTGGCTCTGCTGCCAGCAGCATTGACCGGCCTTACCTTCGATGCCGCGGAAAAGTCGCCAGACCGGATGAATTCCGGCGCAGCGGAAAACAGTCCGTTGACGAAAAGCTGGCGGTACTGGCGTACGATGCGCGGGTAGCCGATGAAGATGCGTGCCGGCAGGTGTTGAACCGAAGCCGCGATTCGGTCGCAAGCAACTTCTGAAACTTCCGATCGGATATGCCCCGCCTTTATAGTGCAGGAAGCAGCGTTCTGAGCTGAATCCACGATAAGGAGTGAACCGATCTCGGCACAGCAGGATCAGCGCGCACAAGGGTGGCGAGACTGTGTTGGTCAGCTTGCTCGGTCGCTGCGTTCGCGCACAGAGACTGCGGCAGCACGCTTTCCCGTCGCTGTCTTCGCGATTTTCTGCGCTTCTCTCGCCGCGAATGCGGAGGTCGCCAACTCCCTGCAAATGACATCGGACGAGCTGCTTCGGCTGGAGGCGGCTCTCTTTTCCGCTGCTGCTGTGGCGATCGCGGTGACGCTCGTCTCGGAAGAAAATCAGGCGAGGCGTGTCGTAGACCTTCTCGTTCAATCTCTTGCTGCCACGATAGTCGCGGCTGGCGTCTGGTACGGTCTCGAATGGGGCATCTTCACGCCGGCGCTGATCGGCGCCATCGTTCTCGCCATTCCGCTTGCGCCATATCTGGGGCGCGGCGGAGGCCTCGCGTTCTGGACGTTCACGGCGAAGATGGCGGTCGGCGGCGCACTCGCCTTTGCCGCAGTGATCATCTTCGTCGTCGGTGTCCTCGCCATCATCTACATGATCGGATTCCTGTTCGAATTCGAAATCGAGGGGTCGATCGACACCCATATCTTCGTGACGGCTCTCACGCTCATCGGGCCGTTATTCGCACTTGGCCAGGTGCCGAACGATTTCGATGAGCGGATCGTCATTGCTGAACACGATCATTCCGTTCGCGGCGTTGCCCTTCTGGCCGGCTGGATCTCGGCCCCACTCGCTCTCGTCGCGGCGGTCGTTCTCTATTTCTACGGCGCGAAGATCCTCGTGAGTGGTGAAGTGCCGAAGGGCGAGATCGGCTGGATCGTCTCGGTCTTCGCGCTCCTCACCGTCTCTCTGCGCATCGTAGCCGAACCGATCCAGGCGAGTGGCGGCGCGGCATTGCGCCTGTTCTGCCGCATCTGGCCCTGGACACTGATCTTGCCGCTTGGCCTTCTCGCCTACGCCGTGTGGCTGCGGATCGATGCCGAAGGGCTTACGGTCTGGCGCTACTATTTGGCACTCGGCGGTATCTGCGCGGCTCTGATTGCAATCGTCGGCCTCATTTTTGGAAGACGACTCGATATCCGCTGGCTTGTGGGAATTCCCGCCGCAGTGTTGCTGGTTTCGAGCTTTGGCCCGCAGGGCGTCGTGCAATCCGTGGGGCGCAGTCAGGCCGAGCGAATCCAAACGTTGTTCGAAAGAGACCTGAGTGCCGAAAACAGTGCTTTGCTTAGCGATGCGGATCGGCAGGAGGCACGCTCGCGTATTTACGCCCTCGACGACGTCGATCAGTTGGACCGGCTTGCCTCGCTTCCCGGCTGTGGACAGGCTTTTTCAGGCGATTCGCCCGCTGGCCCTTACGCCGTTATAAGCCTTCTTGGTCTTCAGGCCTCCGCGGACAGTCAGGCTCTCATCACGGAGGATGTGAGACAGCCCCGTCTCATCGATACAGCAGGGTTCGACCGGCTCGCTCTATCTCTGAGCGCCGATACCGATGGCACGCTGGGCGAAGGGGACGTGCGTGGCGAGGGCGACGGGCCTTCCATTTGGCTCGATGGTGGAGATCTCGTTGTCGAAGTGGAGGGCGTAGCCGATCGCTTCGCGGTTTCAATCGCCGATGTAAGCGAGCTGCAGAACCAGGAATTGCCAGAAACCGATGCGCGCCTGACATTGCGAAGCGAAAGCGGGCGCACGATCGCGCTGCTTCCCATTAGGGCTGCGCGTAAAACCGACGGGACCATCGTCTCTATTACGGGGCATCTGCTTTACACAGCCGAAGAGTGGCGCTGAGGCGACGGTTTGCGCCGCGCCGCTCTCACAAGATTTTCTCCCTGCAGATGTCTCGGTGCTCTGGCCGCCTCCGATGGTAGCTTTATCGGCCCGCTATTCCGCCGCGGCCGCGATCGTCTCGATCCCGAGCCAGCGCTTGAAGTCGCTCAGGGCCCGTGCGGACAGGGCTTTCTTCTTGGCGATCGCCTTGTCCTTGCCCCTGAACCGCTTCACGCCCTCCGGCTTCACGATCGCGCCGGGTTCAAGCGGCGGAAAGAGGCCGAAATTGACGTTCATCGGCTGGAAGGAGCGTTTGCCGCCGTCTTCCTCATGGGCGAGATGGCCGCCGGTGATGTGGCCGAGAAGAGCGCCCATCGCAGTCGTCTCCGGCGGAACGGAGACCAGCTCGCCCAGCCGTTCCGAAGCAGCGAAACGTCCGGCCATCAGCCCAACCGCCGCCGACTCCACATATCCCTCGCAGCCTGTGATCTGGCCAGCGAAACGCAGCCTCGGCAGGCTTTTCAGCTTTAGCGTGTCATCGAGCAGGCGAGGGGAATCGAGATAGGTGTTGCGGTGGAGGCCGCCGAGCCGGGCAAATTCCGCGTTTTCCAGCCCTGGAATCATGCGGAAGATCGCGGCCTGCTCGCCGTATTTCAGCTTCGTCTGAAAGCCGACCATATTGTAGAGTGTGCCAAGCGCGTTGTCCTGCCTGAGCTGGACGACGGCATAGGGCTTCACTTCGGGGTTATGCGCGTTCGTCAGGCCCATCGGCTTCATTGGGCCATGCCGCAGCGTCTCGGGTCCCCGTTCCGCCATCACCTCGATCGGCAGGCAGCCGTCGAAATAGGGCGTGCCCTCCCAATCCTTGAACTGCGTGCGGTCGCCTTCGACGAGTGCAGCGACGAAGCGCTCATAGGTCTCCTTGTCGAGCGGGCAGTTGATGTAGTCTTTCCCCGTGCCGCCGGGCCCGACCTTGTCGTAACGGGACTGGAACCACGCCTTGTCCATGTCCACCGTGTCGAAGTGGACGATCGGCGCGATGGCGTCGAAGAAGGCGAGGGCGTCCTGGCCGGTCGCTTCGCGGATGCCCTCGGCCAGCGCTGGCGCCGTCAGCGGGCCAGTCGCGACAATGGTATCGCCCCAGTCCTCCGGCGGCAGGCCTGCGATTTCGCTGCGCTCGATCGTAATCATCGGATGATCCTCGAGCGATTTCGTCACGGCAGCGGAGAAGCCCTCCCGATCCACCGCGAGCGCACCGCCGGCAGGCACCTGATGGGAATCCGCAGAGCGCATGATGAGAGAGCCTGCGAGTCGCATCTCCGCATGGATTACGCCGACCGCGTTATTTTCCGCATCATCGGAGCGGAACGAGTTGGAGCAGACCAGCTCGGCGAGGCCATCCGTCTTGTGCGCCTCGGTGCCGCGCACGGGGCGCATCTCGTGCAGGATCACCGGCACGCCGCGCGATGCGATCTGCCAGGCAGCTTCCGAACCGGCGAGGCCGCCGCCGACGATGTGAATGGGTGTCTGGGTCATCAACGAAATCTAGCAATGGCGAAGGCTAATCGAAAGATGGGCCCTGTCCGATTAGGCGCGTTTTGCGCTCGCGCCGAAATCGCGTTGCATGGCGGCGAAACCAGCACCAGCGACAAGCAGCGCCGTCGAAATCCACTGGCCCGCCGAGACGCCGCCGGTGATGTCGCTCAAGAATCCGACTCCGACGGGACCGAGGATCTGGCCGATCCCAAAGGCGATCGTCATCGCCGATATGCCGGCGGACCAGTGATCTTCGGTATAGTTTCGGCGCACGAAGGCCGTGGTCGATGCGACGACTGCAAGGAAAGTGCCCCCGACCATGGCGGCCGACACGAAGAGTACGATCGGCGACTGCGAGAGCGCCACGAGCGAGGAGGCGACCGCAAGAATGAGGGAGAGGATCGCAAAGGCCGTCCCGTTGACACGGCGTTTCATGAACCGGCCCCAAATCCATGGAGACGCCATCGCTGCGAGGCCGATGACCGTCCACAATCCAGCCTGAACCGGCACGCTCGCGCCATTTCCGCGTACCCATGCGATAACGAAAGTGAGATAGCCGATATAGCCGGCACCGAAAACGGCATAGGCGACGAGCATGCCGGACATCCGGCGGATGCCCGCATCCGAACTCGCAGCGGCCGCGGCTATACCTGTTTTGGCGGGACGTCCAAGAAGGAGCACCACGCCCAGGATAGTGGAAAGGATCGCCAACAGGCCCCAGGCCATCGGCCAGCTTCCGGCACCACCTTGGCTCAAGACGATCGGAACGGTTACGCCGGACAGAGCGATGCCGAAGCCCGGTCCGGCGTAGAAGAGGCCGAGCAGGACGGCGTTCCCCTCGTTTTCGGACGCGAGGCGCGCAGAGAGGAAACCGCCGCCTACAAAGGCGAAACCGGCGCCGATGCCGGCGAGCACGCGCGCAATATTCAGCGAAATCGGATCGCGGAGGACGACGCAGAGTGCGAGCGACGCGACGCACATCCACAAACCGATCTGCATGGCATTGAACGCTCCCACCATGCGGTTCACCCGCGCCGCGAAGAGGGCACCGACGAGATAACCGAGCGCATTGGTGGTGTTGAGCCAGCCAGCGGTCGAGTAGGACCAGCCGAGATCGGCGCGCATGTCGGGCAGAATCAATGCATAGGCAAACCGTGAAAGGCCGAGTCCGACGGCGGCTGCGGCCGCAAGTCCGATGACCTGAACCCAGGGCGCTACGCTTCCGCGTTGCGAAGTCGTGGGCCCGTGCTGCATTTGCAAACATTCCCCTTTGTGCAGCGCGATTTATCAGCGCCGCGGGGCCCCCGACAAGCTTCCATGTGTCGAACCACTGCCGAACAAGATCTGACCTGAATTCCGCGAAAACTTTGCAGGGCACAAACAACAACACCCGCCGGGGGAGGACCGGCGGGTGTCGTATGAACGGAGTCTACTTTGGGAGGAGGAGTGTAGACCCCTTGATCCGCTTCGAAACTCGGGAGGAGGTGAGCCCGAAGCGAAACCCTATGAACTTTGTTGTAGGCGTCCGCCGGGGGGAGGACCCGGCGGACGTCTTACAGAGGTTCACCAAGGGAGGAGTAAGGTGAACCCGTCTTTCGCGGAGACCCTTTGGGAGGAGGTGGGCCGCCGCAAACTGCAATTTTATTCTTAGCCGACTGTGCGCCGCGCAATGGACGGAATATCGTAGCGCGAAATACCGAGATCGTTCAGCTCACGCTGCGAAAGACGGTCCAGTTCCTTGACGGTGTCGCGGTAACGGCGCCAGTTCTTATACGATCTTACGATATCCATCTTAACTTGTCCTGTCCTGACCAGATGCTTGGTCTCGTCTTTGTGGGTCGGCGTTACATTTTTGCTTTCCGCCGTCCGTTGATCTGGAAGCTAATTAGGTTGGTCATGCTTCGCTAGGCGCTCTGCCGCATAGGAGCCATGCATTTTGTGCAGCGCAATAAATCCTGCCCGATAGCGATGCTTAATGCCTCGTTCTTGAGCGATATTCGGAAATTCGAAGATTGATCAGGCTTCGTTAGCGACTTGTGGCTCGTGGGGTGTTGCTACTCGGCAACGAGACAAGGATTGCCCGGTTTGCTGTGGCTTGAGAATGCGGGTTCGACGAGGGCGCAGCGACAAAGCCGTAGAGCTTTATGGAAAAAAGCATGGGTTTCGGGTCGAAAAGGGACGGTTTCTGCCCTTTCGCCGCCTATATGGCGGTGATATAGAGGCCTCGATTCACGCTGGTTTCTCCGAGCCCGGCGTGCCCATTCGCGGGTGTGGCGGAATTGGCAGACGCACTTGGTTTAGGTCCAAGCGCCGAGAGGCATGGGGGTTCAAGTCCCTCCACCCGCACCAGTTCACGACAAGAACGGGATCGACGGCTGTTACGATGGCTCGAGGCCGTCAGGACAAAGAAGGTATAAAGAATGCAGGTGACGGAAACGAAGGCCGAGGGCCTCAAGCGGGAGATCGAGGTGGTCGTACCGGCCTCGGACCTGGAGGCACGGCTTCAGACCCGGCTGCACGAGGCAAAAGACAAGGTGCAATTGAAGGGCTTCCGGCCCGGCAAGGTGCCCGTGTCTCATTTGCGCAAGATGTACGGCAAGTCGTTCATGGCGGAGATCGTCAACGAGATCCTGAAGGACACGCCGCGCAACATCATCGCCGAGCGCAACGAGCGTTCGGCCATGCAGCCTGAAATCGACATGACCGAGGACGAGGCGGAAGCCCAGAAGGTGCTGGACGGCAAGTCCGACTTCAAGTTCACGCTTTCCTACGAAAAGCTTCCGAACTTCGAGCTGGCTAGCACGGAAGGCATGAAGATCGAGCGGCCGATCGTCGAGGTTCCGGATGAGGAAGTCGAGGAACAGGTCAAGCGCGTGGCCGAGAATGCCCGCGAATACACGCCGAAGGACGGCGCGGCCGAGGACGGCGACCGGGTGACCCTCGATTTCGTGGGCAAGATCGATGGCGAAGCCTTCCAGGGCGGTTCGGCGACCGACTCGAACCTCGTGCTTGGTTCGAACCAGTTCATTCCGGGCTTCGAAGAACAGCTCATCGGCGTCTCGGCGGGTGACGAAAAACAGGTCGTCGTGACTTTCCCTGAGGATTACGGCGCACCGGATCTCGCGGGCAAGGAAGCGACCTTCGACACCACGATCAAGTCCGTGGCGTCGCCCGCGGAGGTCGAGATCAACGACGAGCTCGCCAAGAAGCTTGGTCTTGAATCAGAGGAGCGTCTCCGCACGGTCGTCCGTGAGCAGATCGAGAGCCAGTACGGTCAGGCGACCCGCCAGAAGGTGAAGCGCCAGATTCTCGATTCTCTGGACGAGACCTATTCGTTCGAGCTTCCCGAGAAGCTGGTCGAGGCCGAGTTCAACAACATCTGGAATCAGGTGCAGGCCGAACTCTCGCGATCCGGCAAGACCTTCGAGGACGAGGACACCACCGAGGAAAAGGCCAAGGAAGAGTACCGCAAGCTTGCGGAACGCCGCGTGCGTCTCGGTCTCGTCCTCTCTGAAATCGGTGAGAAGGCCGGCATTCAGGTGAGTGAGGAAGAATTGCAGAGGGCAATGTTCGACCAGCTGCGGCGCTATCCGGGCCAGGAACAGCAGGTCTACGAGTTCTATCAGAAGAACCCGGACGCTCTCGCCAGCCTTCGTGCGCCGATCTACGAGGACAAGGTCATCGACAAGCTCCTCGCCGAAGCGGATGTGACGGACAAGGTGGTCAGCAAGGACGAACTCCTCGCGGAAGACGAGGAAGACGAGGCGCTCAGCGTCGCCTCCTGAGGAAAACTTCACGCATTAGTGAGTCCGAAGGCCGGCCAAGCGCCGGCCTTTTTCGTTCTCAGCCAAACCGTCGTCACGATCTGCGCTATCCACGCCGGTGTCGGCTGACGAATAAACCGCTTCCTCCGGGCCACTCGTTGTGGTTCGGCCGCGCCGAACGAATGCCAGGACATCGCAAAATCAGGGACAGGACTTCGCATGCGTCGCATCTCGACAGCCATATTGACGATCGTGGCTGCCATCTTCTTCGCCCAAATCACGCCCAGCCATGCGCAATCGCCGGCCGCTGCTCCGAGTTCGACCGAGGCATCCTCGTCCGGAGAGGGCAGCGAACCCAGTCTCGACGACCTCATCTCGATCCTCGAAAACGAGGAGACGCGCGCAAAGCTGCTCGACTCGCTGAAGGCGGCAGCCTACCAGGCGCCGAACGGAGAGGGTGAGGAAGGCGGACTGATCGACGCACCCGATCCGGACCAGACTCTGCCTGCGCGTATCGCCGATGGCGTGCGCATGTTCGTCGGCAGCGCCGCCGAAGCAGGCTCGGATATCCTGGAAAGCGTGCGCTCGTCAGGAGCTGTCCTTTCAGGCGCCGGCTCGCTCGACATACCGGCAATCCTCAAGGCCGTGCTGCCCGTAGGCCTTGTCGCGATCGTGGTGTTCCTGGTTTTGGGTCTCGGTCGCCTTGCCAAGGCGCCGATATTCCGCAGCCTTGCCGAAACGAGCGCTCATGCGAGCCCGCTCAACAAGCTGCTCCTGCTTGTCCTCTCGGGTCTCATCGATGCGCTCTCGATCGTCCTCAGCTGGGCAGGCGGTATCGTTGCCGCCTCGGTCTTCGCCGACGGGCAGCCCGGCTTCAACCAGCAGCTCTTCCTCAACGCCTTCCTCGTCATCGAGATGATCAAGGTGGTGCTCGCCCTATTCGTCTCGCCGAACTATCCGGGCCTGCGGCTGACACCGTTCTCCAACCGTCAGGCCAGCTATTGGTATTTCTGGCTCTCACGTTTCATTTCGGTGCTCGGCTACACATTCCTGTTCGTCGCGCCCGTCATTCGCTCGGCGACCACCATTCAGGCGGCCGATGCGACGCGCTTCATCGTCGTGATCGCTTGTGTTGTCATGGGTATCTTTCTCGTCCTGAAGAACCGCGGGACCGTGCGTGAGCGGCTCAAGCGCGCCAAGAAGGACGGCGACAACAGCGTCGGCGCACAGATCAATGCGTTCATCGGCCAGATCTGGTGGATCGTCGCGATCGGCTTCATTCTCGCTGCCTTCATCGTCTGGCTCAGAAGTCCGGAGGAGGGACTGCGCTTCCTGACGCTCGGGACGCTGAAGACCATCGCCGCAATGGCCGTCGGCGGACTGATCGTGTCGGTTCTGAGCCGCTGGATCGCGAGCGGCATTCCGATCCCGGAAACGGTGAAGGATAAGCTCCCGCTGCTCGAAAAGCGCGTGAACAGCTTTATCCCCAACGCACTGACGGTCGTCCGTGTCTTCGTCGTCATCGCGGTCCTTGCCTACGTCCTGGAGGCGTGGTCGATCGTGAGTTACTCCAACTGGCTCGCCTCCGAGCCGGGTCAGTCCTTTGTCGGCGGCTTGATAGGCGGTGGCATCATCCTCGTGATCGGAGTGGCCATCTACATCGCCGTTTCTTCATGGATCGAGTATCGGCTCAATCCCAACTACGGTACGATCCCGACAGCCCGTGAGCGGACGCTGCTTTCGCTGTTCCGCAACGCCTTCACCATCACGATGGTGGTCGTCGTGACGATGCTCGTGCTCAGCCAGATCGGTATCGACATAGCGCCACTCCTTGCCGGTGCCGGTGTCGTCGGTCTCGCCATCGGTTTCGGCGCCCAGAAATTCGTGCAGGACATCATTACGGGCGCGTTCATCCAAATTCAGAATGCGATGAACGAGGGCGATATCGTCGAGGTGAACGGCGTGACCGGCGAGGTCGAGCAGCTCACCGTCCGCTCGGTGGGTCTGCGCACGATCGACGGCACCTGGTGCCTGATCCCATTCTCGTCGGTCGATCAGGTGTCCAACTATTCGAAGGATTTTGCCTACTACGTCGCGGATATCGGAGTCGCCTATCGCGAGGACACCGCAAAGGTCGAACAGATGATGGTCGACGCCTTCGGCGAACTGAAGACGACCGCTGTCGCCGAAAACCTGATCGGCGAAATGGAGATGTGGGGTGTGCAGGAGCTTGCCGATTCGGCCGTCGTTATGCGCGGGCGCGTTATGACGAAGCCGGGTACGCAGTGGGGCATCGGGCGCGCATATCGCGGCATCATCAAGCGGATGGCCGACGAGCGCGGCATCGAGATTCCGTTCCCGCACATGACCGTCTGGTTCGGCGAGGATCGCAAGGGTAACGCGCCGCCGATACGCGTTACCGAGAGCGGCGAGACGACCTCGTCCACTTCGCGGCAGATCGAAGGCGAGCGTGCCGACAGCCAAGAGAAACCGTCGCCAGCGCCATCGTCGTCGACCGATTACGGTACATCGGATGCGGGCGGGAAACCGATCCCGCCCGGAGGTGGCGACGTCGATGCCGCCGGGCCGGGTCGCGGCTAGTGGAGATGGGATGATCGGGCACGGTTTCCGTTATGGTCCCGCCTTGCATCACGCCTAGGCTCGGTCCTATCTACGCGAGAGTTCAATATCTGATTTGATTCGCCTCGATCCTTCACGATCGGGGCGAAAAGCGACCAGCGAGACCCCATTACGATGAAGCATCCGATCGAAACCGCCATGAATCTCGTGCCGATGGTGGTTGAGCAGACCAACCGTGGCGAGCGCGCATACGACATCTTCTCGCGCCTTCTGAAGGAACGCGTGATCTTCATCACCGGCCCGATCGAAGATTCCATGGCGACGCTCGTCTGCGCGCAGCTTCTGTTTCTGGAGGCGGAAAACCCGAAGAAGGAAATCGCGCTTTACATCAACTCGCCCGGCGGCGTCGTGACGAGCGGTATGGCGATCTACGACACGATGCAGTTCATCCGCCCGGCCGTGACGACACTCTGCATCGGCCAGGCTGCTTCGATGGGTTCGCTTCTGCTCTGCGCCGGCGAAAAGGACATGCGCTTCGCAACGCCGAACGCCCGCATCATGGTCCATCAGCCAAGCGGCGGCTTCCAGGGTCAGGCCTCGGACATCGAGCGTCACGCCCAGGACATCATCAAGCTGAAGCGCCGGCTGAACGAGACTTACGTGAAGCATACCGGTCAGGATTACGAGACGATCGAGCGCACGCTCGACCGCGATCACTTCATGACCGCCGATGAATCCAAGGAATTCGGCTTGATCGACAAGGTCTATTCGTCGCGGGTCGAGCAGGAAGGCGCAAATAGCGCTTCGTAAGGTCATCAGGACGAAACGGGCCTCGACAAAACAAAGCCGGGCGTTAAGCGCTGCTCAAGATCAATAGGAGATCATGATTCTCTGTTGGAGAATTGGGCAGATTACGTCGCAAAATCGCCACCGGCTTTGCTAAGGTGTAAGACAGCGACTAAGTTGGGCCGAACGTGAGACGGGCTCTCCTCGCGGACCGCCCGAACCGGAAGGAAGAACGAATGAGCAAAACGAGCGGCGGCGACTCAAAGAACACGCTCTATTGCTCTTTCTGCGGAAAGAGCCAGCACGAAGTCCGTAAGCTAATCGCCGGGCCAACGGTCTTCATTTGCGACGAGTGTGTCGAACTTTGCATGGACATCATCCGCGAGGAGAACAAATCCTCGATGGTGAAGTCGCGGGACGGGGTGCCTTCTCCTCAGGAGATCATCGCGGTTCTCGACGACTACGTGATCGGTCAGTCCCACGCCAAGAAGGTGCTGTCCGTCGCGGTCCACAACCACTACAAGCGCCTGGCACATGCGTCGAAGAACAACGACGTCGAGTTGGCGAAGTCGAATATTCTGCTGATCGGTCCGACCGGTTGCGGCAAGACGCTGCTCGCCCAGACGCTCGCCCGCATCATCGACGTGCCGTTCACGATGGCGGATGCGACGACGCTGACCGAGGCTGGTTATGTCGGCGAGGATGTCGAAAACATCATCCTCAAGCTTCTTCAGTCGGCCGACTACAACGTCGAGCGTGCGCAGCGCGGCATCGTCTATATCGACGAGATCGACAAGATCAGCCGCAAGTCCGACAATCCGTCCATAACGCGGGATGTTTCGGGCGAGGGTGTGCAGCAGGCGCTCCTGAAGATCATGGAAGGCACCGTCGCTTCCGTGCCGCCACAGGGTGGGCGAAAGCATCCGCAGCAGGAATTCCTGCAGGTGGATACGGCGAACATCCTCTTCATCTGCGGCGGCGCGTTCGCCGGGCTGGATCGGATCATCTCGGATCGCGGTCGCAAGACGTCGATCGGATTTGCCGCGAATGTCGAGTCGCCGGATGAGCGCAGGTCTGGCGAACTCTTCCGTCAGGTTGAACCGGAAGACCTTCTGAAGTTCGGGCTGATTCCCGAATTTGTCGGCCGTCTTCCGGTTCTGGCGACCCTTGAGGACCTTGATGAGGAGGCCCTCATCTCGATTCTAAGGGAGCCAAAGAACGCCTTGGTCAAGCAGTACCAGCGGCTATTCGACATGGAGAGCGTTCAGCTGACCTTCCAGGACGACGCGCTTGGTGCGATCGCCCGCAAGGCGATCGAGCGTAAGACTGGTGCTCGTGGCCTGCGCTCCATCATGGAGGCCATGCTGCTCGACACCATGTTCGACCTGCCTACCCTCGAAGGCGTTCAGGAGGTCGTTGTTTCGGACGATGTCATCGCGGGCAATGCGCGTCCGCTGTACATCTATTCGGAGCGGACCGAGGAAAAGGAAAACGTCAGCGCCTGATCCGTGCCGACGAACGCTTCGAAAACTGAACGAGAACCCGCCGCGCTCGCCCGAGCTGGCGGGTTCTTGCGTTTCTAGAGCCGGGAATTGGTTGGTGCGATCGGTGGAAACCCGAAACGCCTCGCCACAATAGGGTCGTGGATACATGCTCCGATCGCTTCAACCGTTTGACGCTTTGGTCTAGGGTTCGCGTGGGAGCTCGCCGGCCAGAGCGGAAATTGGCGCTTTGAGCGGACTGACGAGCTTGACGCGGGAAACCGGTTTCGGCGTTCGACGGAAGTGGATGATCCGGTTTCTCGCAAGCCTCCTGCGCGACAGTTTGGTGACGCTGCATAAGCTTGCAATACGGGCCTTCGCGACCCACATTCGCGGGCGTGAGAGGCTCCGGCATGATCGCTCCCGACGAGGATCGGTCCGGAGGGCTCGATAGACGGCGCTTCGCCGTAGAAAGGAATTATCATGTCCAATTTGCCGGAAAGCCGAGACCGGAACGAGGCTGTGCTCTACCCGGTCCTCCCGCTTCGCGACATCGTGGTCTTTCCGCATATGATCGTGCCGCTGTTTGTCGGCCGCGAGAAGTCGATCAAGGCTCTCGAAGAGGTCATGGGAGCGGACAAGCAAATTTTGCTCGCGACCCAGAAAAACGCGAGTGACGAAGATCCGACCGCCGATGCGATTTACGACATCGGAACGGTCGCCAACGTTCTTCAGCTTCTGAAGCTGCCCGACGGCACGGTGAAGGTGCTCGTCGAGGGTATGTCGCGCGCCAAGATCGAAGGCTTTTCCGATCGCACCGAGTGGTATGAGGCGTCGGCTGGTCTCATCGAAGGCGCCGAGGACGATCCGGTCGAGCTCGAAGCGCTCGCGCGTTCGGTGGTTTCCGAGTTCGAAAACTACGTCAAGCTGAACAAGAAGATTTCGCCCGAGGTCGTCGGTGCGGCGAACCAGATCGACGACTACTCCAAGCTCGCGGACACGATCGCTTCGCATCTGGCGATCAAGCTTCCCGAGAAGCAGGAAATGCTCAGCCTCGTCTCGGTCAAGGACCGGCTCGAAAAGGCGCTCGGCTTCATGGAATCCGAGATTTCGGTCCTTCAGGTCGAGAAGCGCATCCGCTCGCGCGTCAAGCGCCAGATGGAGAAGACGCAGCGCGAGTACTATCTCAACGAGCAGATGAAGGCGATCCAGAAGGAACTTGGCGACGGCGAGGACGGCCGTGACGAGATGGCCGAGCTGGAAGAGCGCATCAAGAAGACCAAGCTCTCCAAGGAGGCCCTCGAAAAGGCCAACGCGGAGATGAAAAAGCTCAAGCAGATGTCTCCGATGTCTGCCGAGTCGACGGTCGTACGCAACTATCTCGATTGGCTTCTGGGCTTGCCCTGGGGCAAGACCTCACGCGCCAAGATCGATCTCAAGAAGGCCGAGGGCATTCTCGACGGCGATCACTATGGCCTCGAAAAGGTCAAGGAACGTATCGTCGAATATCTCGCGGTTCAGAGCCGGCAGAGCAAGCTGAAGGGACCCATCCTGTGTCTCGTCGGGCCTCCGGGCGTCGGTAAGACCTCGCTTGCCAAGTCGATCGCGAAGGCGACGAGCCGCGAATATGTTCGCATGGCACTCGGCGGCGTGCGCGACGAGGCCGAGATTCGCGGTCACCGGCGTACTTACATCGGCTCGATGCCCGGTAAGGTCATCCAGTCGATGAAGAAGGCCAAGAAGTCCAATCCGCTCTTCCTGCTCGACGAGATCGACAAGATGGGACAGGACTTCCGCGGCGATCCGTCTTCGGCCCTGCTCGAAGTGCTCGATCCGGAGCAGAACTCCACCTTCATGGACCACTATCTCGAGGTCGAGTACGATCTCTCTCCGGTCATGTTCGTGACGACCGCCAATACGCTGAACATCCCCGGTCCTTTGATGGACCGTATGGAAGTGATTCGGATTGCCGGTTACACCGAAGACGAGAAGGTCGAGATCGCAAAACGCCATCTCCTGCAGAAGGCAATTCGCGATCATGCGCTGAAGGAGAGCGAGTTCTCGATCGACGACAGTGCGCTTTACGAGATCGCGCGGCGATACACACGCGAAGCAGGCGTTCGTAACTTCGAGCGTGAGCTGATGACGCTTGCCCGGAAGGCCGTCACTACGATTCTCAAGGGCGAGACCGAGACGGTTCACGTCACGGCCGAGAACATCTCCGATTATCTCGGAGTGCAGAAGTATCGGTTTGGCGAAGCCGAGACTGAGGATCAGGTCGGTGTTGTCACAGGTCTCGCCTGGACTGAGGTCGGCGGCGAACTGCTAACGATCGAAGGCATCATGATGCCCGGCAAGGGCAAGATGACCGTCACCGGCAACCTCAAGGATGTGATGAAGGAGTCGATCTCGGCTGCGGCATCCTACGTTCGCGCGCGTGCCCTCGACTATGGCGTCAAGCCGCCGCTCTTCGAGAAGCGGGACATTCACGTCCACGTTCCCGAAGGTGCAACGCCTAAGGACGGTCCGTCCGCCGGCACCGCCATGGCGACGGCGATAATCTCGGTTCTGACGGGCATTCCGGTTCGCCGGGATATCGCGATGACCGGCGAGATCACGCTGCGGGGCCGCGTGCTTCCGATCGGCGGCTTGAAGGAAAAGCTTCTCGCTGCGCTGCGGGGTGGTATCAAGAAGGTTCTGATCCCGGAGGAAAATGCCAAGGATCTGGCGGAAATCCCGGATAACGTGAAGAACAACCTTGAGATTGTGCCCGTATCACGTATGGGGGAGGTTCTTGAGCATGCGCTGTTGCGCCAGCCGGAACCGGTCGAATGGTCGGAGAGCGAGGAACCGCTTCAGGGACGTTCGCCCCTCGAGGAAGAGGGCGCAACGGCTGTTGCGCACTAAGCTCACCGAACCAATTTTAAACAAATACCTTCCTTCGTTGCCGGATTTTGTTATGAATCGGGCGAAGGAAGGGCGCTAAACCGTTGCCGTCAGGCCTATTCTGCGCCACATTCTGTCACCAATCCGCGCTGGGATGCGCAGAGATTCGAAAGCCTGGAGGTTATTAATCCATGAACAAGAACGAGCTGGTCAGCGCGGTTTCCGAGAAAGCCGACCTTTCCAAGCAGCAGGCAAGCGCTGCCGTCGACGCTGTATTCGGCACGATCGAGGAAGCGCTCGCTGACGGTGGCGATATCCGTCTCGTCGGTTTCGGCACATTCGCCGTCACCCACCGGAACGCGTCCAAGGGCCGCAATCCGTCGACCGGCGCGGAAGTCGATATTCCCGCTCGCAACGTTCCGAAGTTCACTCCGGGCAAAGGCCTGAAGGACTCGGTCAACAAGTGACTGTCTCGTAGGCGAAGCGCGGCATAGCCACAGCTTCGGTCTATGGAATTGAAAGGGCATCCTCGCCGATTGGTGCGAGGTTGCCCTTTTCTTTTGGTGAGCATGGGCCGGGCGTGCGCCTTTCGAAACATCAAGACGCAGGGTGCCGGTTGAAAGTACGGCGTGGATGCCGGAGAGCTATTCGGCTTCGGATGTGCCGGTTTCGTCCTCGAAATAGGGCTCGACCTTGCCCTTCAGCTTGATCTGAAGCGGATTGCCCTTGCGGTCGCGGGCCTTGCCGGCCTGAACCTTTATCCAGCCTTCCGAAACGCTGTATTCCTCGACATTGGTCTTCTTCGTACCATTGAAAAGGATGCCGACGCCTCGTGCGAGGGCATCACCATCGTAGTGCGGGCTGGAGGGATCGATCGAAAGGCGGTCTGGGGGCGTCTCGGCCATAGAGCAGGTCTCCTTGCAGTTTGTATCCGGTCGCTCCGGACGATTTGTCAGCGATATCCCGCACCATGCAGGGCGGCACAAGCCTTCGCATTCAAGCTCGGCTCCAGCCAAGCGCCCCTTCGGCCATTTTCATGTCTCGTTCATGGGGCATCAGAAACACTTAGGGCGCATATGAACCCGATCTCAAACCCGACCGGCGCTTGCGTCTTCGGCCGATCGGGAATGCTTCGATTTCGATTTAGGGGATGGACGGATGAAATTGGACGGTCGGGGAACGACATTGCGCGGTCTGCTCGCCATGAGCACGGCGCTGGCCTGCCTCGCCATGAGTGTGCCGAGCGCCGAGGCGCAAGGCTATATCCCGCCCGACGCCGTCGACTCCTACGTTGATCAGTACGGACGTGAAGTCTTCCTCGATATCGATGGACGTGTCGTCGCGGTCATTCAGCCGGATCGGTTCCAGCAGCGCCGTGACCGCTTCGAGGAACGTCGCGGTCAGGTGTTCGACAGGCCTCCTCCGCCCGGGGTAACGCTCGAAGGTCCGGCTTTCGAGTTTCCGGGTGATTCCTTGGCGAACCAGAATCCTGGTGGGTTCGAGGACGAACGTCCCAATACGATCGATCCCTATGACGAAGACCCGCAATTCGACGGCGGCCCGGTCGAGGCCGCACCGCTGCCGGCGCCGTCCGATCAGCCGCAGCCAGACTTGCAGCCCGAAACCCAGGCAGCGGAGCTCCCGCAATCGAACCAGCCGATGGGACCTGAGGCTGATCTGCCGCCTCCCGATGCACCCATCGTGACCAACGGCCCCACCGAAAGCGCCAATCCTCTCGAACCGACGTTCCAGGAGCAGACGATCGAGGAGACCGATCCGGCTCCGCAGGTCGCCACCCCGCAGGGTGAAGACAAGAAGGCCGCTGTGGCAGCGCTTCAGGTGATTCTCGACAGGGCGGGCATGAGCCCCGGCGTTATCGACGGACGTATGGGCTCCAACGTCAACAAGGCGGTCGCGGCTTATGAAGAGAAGTTCGGACGCAAGCTTTCCACGGGTGATAGCCGCGCTCTGGCGGACATGCTGGACGAAACCGGCGGTCCTGCCGTCATCAGCTATGAGCTGACGGCCGAGGATGTCAGCGGTCCCTATGTGGCGCAGATACCGACCGACTACGCCGAGAAGGCCAAGCTCCCGGCGATGAGCTTCGAGCGTCCGGTCGAAAAGCTCGCCGAGAAATTCCACATGGACGAGGATTATCTGAAAGAGATCAATCCGGGAGCCGATTTCTCCCGGGCGGGTACTCGCATCAAGGTCATGAGTGTCGGCAAGAACGTCGATGGCAAGGTCGCGCGCATCGTCGCCGACAAGGGCCGCGAGCAGGTGCGCGTCTACAACGCCCTCGACGAGCTGATCGCCGCCTATCCCTCCACCATCGGTTCGAGCTCGACACCGTCACCGTCCGGAACGGTCCAGGTCAATCGCATCGCGTTCGATCCGAACTACACCTACAACCCGAAGATCAACTTCAAGCAGGGCGAAAACGACAAGATCCTGACCATTCCGCCCGGTCCGAACGGCCCGGTCGGCTCGATCTGGATCGCGCTGTCAAAGCCCACCTATGGCATTCATGGCACGCCGGAGCCCTCCAAGATCGGCAAGACCAACAGCCATGGCTGTGTGCGGCTGACGAACTGGGATGCCTACGAACTTGCCAAGATGGTCCGCCCGGGCGCCACGGTCGAGTTTATAGAATAAGAGAACACAGCTTGAGGGCGGAGCAGAGGCTTCCGCCCTCATCGGTAGCGTCTTTTCGCGGTTCAGCCATCGCTGAGGCCGATTGAACGAACGATTTTGCCGATTTGTCGTTATGCACCCCGTGACAAAGCGCCGGGCTTGGTGTAACGACGCGCACGATTTCCTCAGAATAACAGAGCCGTTTGATCGGCCATGTCGGGGTTTTATCCGCTCCGGAATGCAACGAATTGAGGCTATGCCATGAATATCATCCAGGAACTCGAAGCCAGCGAAGCCGAACGCATTTCGGCCATCCGCAAAATCCCGGAATTCTCCGCCGGCGATACCGTCCGCGTCAATGTGCGCGTTACGGAAGGTACCCGCACCCGTGTCCAGGCCTATGAGGGCGTCTGCATCGCGCGCTCGGGCAAGGGTCTGCAGGAGAACTTCACGGTTCGCAAAATCTCCTACGGCGAAGGCGTCGAGCGCGTGTTTCCCGTTTTCTCGCCACAGCTCGATTCGGTCGAAGTCGTGCGTCGCGGCAAGGTCCGTCGTGCCAAGCTCTATTACCTGCGCAATCGCCGCGGTAAGTCGGCCCGTATCGTCGAGGCGACCAATGTGCGCGCCCGTCGTCTGAACGAAGACTCCCGCCAGATCGCAGCCGAACAGCGCGAGAAGGCGAAGGCGGAAAAGGAAGCTGCCAAGTCCGGCGCAGCTGAATAAGACTTAAGAGCCTCATGCTCTCAGAATGACGAAAGGCGGTTCATGTGAGCCGCCTTTTTTGTATCCGGCACATCGGCTCAATTTTCGACGTTCATACCGGCTGCCCCAAGGCCGTGTCGAAATTCTGCACCGGTATTATCGTCCCGAAATCTGCGCCGTCCGGCTTTCCAATGATCGAGAACGATCCGTCGGTCTTCAATAGGACGGCTTTGACCCTTTCAGGCTCGCTCACCCCCCTCAGCCCTCAGGAGAGCGAGAATCTCGTCGCGTGCGATCCGCTCACGACGCATGACCCGCTCGAGGAACTGGCCGTCGAAGAAGAGGAGCGTCGGTTCGGCCTTTACCAGCCGTTCGAACCGCTCCGATCGAACCGAACTCCAGGCGACCACGAACTGAAGTCCCAGCAGAACCGCAAAGGCAAGAATTCCCTCGGCAAGCGCGACACTCGACGACAGAACGACTGAAGCCAGTGTCGAACCGAGCGCAACGGTGACGATCATGTCGAAGGCGTTGAGCTTGGCGAGCGAACGTTTGCCCGAAAGGCGGATGAGCGCGATCAGGGCCGCATAGGCGAGCGGCGCGACGACGATGACACGCAGCGTGCCGAACCAGCTGTCGAAAAACATGGGTGACTCCTCCTGCGACGTTTCCTGATGAGGAACCGCCACTTGGCTTCCCGTCGGTCCGCGACCAGCCGTCGGTTCGACGTCGCACCCCCGATCGGGAACACTCCGTCGTGATGAATTCGCCAGCTACCTGCTTGACGCGCGCCCTTCTTCGCCGAATTTTCGCAGACATGAATGATGTCCGAGAAAAGACGCCAGCGCCTGATTTCGAAATTCGCGTCCTGCGATTGGGCGAAGCTGCGGAACTGGCGCCGCTCATCGCGGCCTATAACCGTTCGCTCTTCTCCGAAGCTCCGGGAATGCCTGACGTTTCATATGCCGAAAAGCTGCTGCAGGACCGCACGGCGGAAGTGCTGGGAGCAAGGCTCGACGGTGAGCTCGTCGGTTTCGTCGTCTTCTACGACATTCCTGATTTGTGGACCGGTATGCGCTCCGGGCTTGCCGACCACATTTATGTCGATCAAGACCACCGCCGAAAAGGTATTGCCAAGGCTATGATCGACCTTCTGGCCGAGGAAGCCGACCCGCGCGGCTGGTCAAAGCTCGTTCTCCATTCGCCGCGCAATCCGGAAGCCGGACGCCAGCTCTACGAGCGGGTTGCTGCTCCCGCCGACTGGAAAAGCTTCGTCATCCGTTTTTCCGACCGAAGCCTGCCGCCGCGATGATTCTGACGCGGAGCGACGAATTCACTCATGCCGGCAGTCGAGGCCCCGCAAAGCGGGCATGCCAATCGATTGAAAGCGGACGTGGGCCATTGCGCAACGCGCCAACCGTGCGGAAATCTTGCTTTCGTGCCTATGTTGCTTCTTTTAAAGACGATCTAGAACGAAGTGGGGGCATGGGTCTATGGTGCGCCGCATCATGAGCTGCCGAGCCGCTCGCATTCGAAGACGGAAAGGACCGAGATGTCCGACGTGAAGTCGAACCGACCACTTTCGCCGCATCTGACGATCTACAAATTTCGCCCCACGATGGCGATGTCGATTGTCCACCGCATCACCGGCGGCGCCCTCTATTTCGGAACCATCCTGATCGTCTGGTGGCTGGCCGCCGCCGCGAGCGGTGAGGAGGCCTTCGAGACCGCGTCCTGGTTCTTCGGCTCGTTCATCGGCATCCTCATCCTGATGGGCTATAGCTGGGCGCTCTTCCACCACGCGCTCGGCGGCATCCGGCATTTCATCTGGGATACCGGTCATGGCCTCTCGAAGGAGACCTCCACGAAATTTGCACAGATGACGCTGATCGGATCGCTGGGCCTCACCGTGATCCTTTGGCTCGGCATCTGGATTTTTTGAGCAGGAAGGACGTTTCAATGGCTGATATGCGGACACCCCTCAACCGCGTGCGCGGCATGGGCGCCTCCAGCGGCGGTACCGAGCATTTCTGGCAGCAGCGCCTGACGGCGATCGCCAATCTCGTGCTCTTCACCACCTTCCTCATCATCGTCCTCGCCTCGATCGGCGACGACATCACCGAGGTGCGAGAAACCTTCGGCAATCCGATTATCGGCACGCTTGCAGCGCTGATGATCGTCTCGGCCTGCGTCCATATGCGGCTTGGCATGCAGACGATCCTGGAAGATTACGTACATGGGCCGATGAAGTGGCCGCTGGCGATTGCCAACACCTTCTTCGCCTGTCTGATCGCGGCCCTCGGCCTCTATGCGATCGTGAAAATGAGCTTCGGAGGCTGAACCATGGCGGGTAACGAGACGAACGGCCAGCCGCATCGGCAAGCATCGAAGCAGAACGGCAAGGCCTACACCTATGTCGACCACGAGTTCGACGTCGTCGTGGTCGGCGCCGGTGGCTCTGGCCTGCGGGCGACACTCGGCATGGCAGAGCAAGGGCTTCGCACCGCTTGCATCACCAAGGTCTTCCCGACGCGCTCGCACACCGTTGCAGCCCAGGGCGGTATCGCGGCTTCGCTGAAGAACATGACGCCGGACTCATGGCAGTGGCATCTCTACGATACGCTGAAGGGCTCGGATTGGCTCGGCGATGTCGACGCCATGCAGTATCTCGCCATGGAAGCACCCAAGGCGGTCTACGAGCTCGAGCACTATGGCGTGCCGTTCTCGCGCACTGAAGATGGCCTGATCTACCAGCGGCCCTTCGGTGGCCATATGCAGAACTTCGGCGAAGGCCCCCCGGTCCAGCGCACATGCGCCGCTGCGGACCGGACGGGCCATGCGATCCTTCACACGCTCTATGGTCAGTCGCTGAAGAACAATGCGCAGTTCTTCATCGAGTATTTCGCGATCGACCTGATCATGTCCGACGACGGCCGCTGCACCGGTGTCGTTGCCTGGGATCTCGACGACGGTACCATCCACCGCTTCTCGGCAAAGATGGTGGTCCTCGCGACGGGCGGTTATGGCCGCGCCTATTTCTCGGCAACCTCTGCCCACACCTGCACCGGTGACGGCGGCGGCATGGTGGCCCGCGCCGGCCTGCCGCTTCAGGACATGGAATTTGTCCAGTTCCACCCGACCGGCATTTACGGCGCAGGCTGCCTCATCACCGAAGGTGTGCGCGGTGAGGGCGGTTATCTCGTCAATTCGGAAGGCGAGCGCTTCATGGAGCGCTACGCGCCGTCGGCGAAGGACCTTGCATCCCGCGACGTCGTCTCTCGCTGCATGACCATGGAGATCCGCGAGGGCAGGGGCGTCGGCAAGGAGAAGGACCACATCTTCCTCCATCTCGACCATCTCGACCCGAAGATCCTGCACGAGCGCCTGCCGGGCATTTCGGAGAGCGCCAAGATCTTCGCCGGCGTCGATGTGACGCGCGAGCCGATCCCGGTTCTGCCGACGGTCCATTACAATATGGGCGGCATCCCGACGAATTATCACGGTGAGGTCCTCAACCCGACCGCAGACAATCCGGACCAGATCGTGCCCGGACTGATGGCCGTCGGTGAAGCCGGCTGTGCTTCGGTTCACGGCGCGAACCGCCTCGGCTCGAACTCGCTGATCGATCTCGTCGTCTTCGGTCGTGCCGCTGCGATCAAGGCCGGACAGGTGGTCGACCGCAATTCGCCCGCGCCGCAGATCAACGAGACGGCCTGCGACAAGATCATGGCTCGCTTCGACAAGGTGCGTCATGCGTCCGGCTCTAGCCCAACCGCTGCCGTTAGGGAGCGCATGCAGAAGGCAATGCAGGACGATGCTGCCGTCTTCCGCACGCAGGAAACGCTGGAGAGCGGCTGTAAGCGTGTCTCTGAAATCTGGGACGAGCTGTCGGACCTTCGGGTCAACGACCGCTCGATGATCTGGAATTCCGATCTCGTCGAGACGCTGGAGCTGGAGAACTTGATGGCGAACGCCATCACGACTGTCTACTCCGCCGAAGCCCGCAAGGAGAGCCGCGGAGCCCATGCCCGCGAGGATTTCACCGAGAGAGACGACCAGAACTGGCGTCACCATACGCTCGCGACGGTCTCCGAAGCCGGCAAGGTCGATCTCAGCTATCGCCCCGTCCACGTCGACTTCATCGCCGAGGGCATGCCGGAAGAGAAGATGGCGCCGAAGAAACGCGTCTATTGATCTTTAGAAGTCCTTCGACCCCTTGCCGGCTGTTCATGTCGGCAAGGGATACCTTGCGAAGCATTCTATCCGATCCCGCGACCGCCCTTTCCAAGATTTAACGCGCGTCCGTCGCTTCGGCCCGCTATGAGGGCTGCCGGTGTCGCTTCCGCCTTTCGCGCGCGATTCGCCATGTTCTCATCGGACACTGCGATCGGTGTTCAAGCGGGGGGCGGGCAGGGAGAACTGGGCCGCGTCGCGTTGCGAAGCGGCACAACAAGAATTCTGGGAGAAAACATGCACAACGTCCTCAAGAGACAATCGAGTGTCTTCGCGCTTGCTGCCGCAGTCGTCCTTGGCCTTTCCGCGAGCAGCTTCGCGCAGGATGGCTCCTCGACGCAGCCTGACGCGTCCGAGCCGGCCGCGAACATGGAAAGCGCCGCACCCTCGGTGAGCGATGACAGCTCCAGCTCGACTCAGATTCAAGGCGAGCAGCCGAGCAATCAGGTCGGCGAAAAGTTCGAACTGCCGCGCTATTCCGAAGATAATCAGGTCGAGCTGATTACCGGGCTTTGCGGCATCCAGATGAAAGAGATGAGCAAACCGGCTTGCGGATGCCTCGCGGAAGCTTCGCTCGACGAATTGTCCGATCCGCAGCGTGACTACCTGATCGCTTCCGTTGTCGCGCCACCGGTGTCCGACCGCATGATTGGCGACGGTCGTGTGACCGAGGCGGATCAGAAAGAGATTTTTGCCTTCCTTCAATCTTCGTCGGAGTCTTGCAAGGCGGAATTCGCGGATGCGGACGCTGCGGCACCGGCTGATGCGGATAGCTCCGCGCCGGCGGCAACGGAAACGCCAGAGACGTCTTCTGGCAATGCGGCCGAGGGCGGCAGCGAGACCGCGAACTGAAGAGCGGTCGGCAAAAGCTGCCGGTCGAGACAATTCGAAGTATGAGAATCGAAAAGGCCGGACACCCAATGTCCGGCCTTTCTTATGATGTCCGATTTTCCGACCGGCTTCATCGGCATGCCAGCCTGATCAGATCATTATCACTCTGTGTAATCCGAATTCGATTTTTGAATCAGGCGCCGGGGCCGTTGATCACCGCCTTGGTGTCGCGGATCGTCTGCACATTGTGCTTCAGAACGGTCGGCTGCTCGGCCATGGTGAAGGTCGTTGGATCACGGCCGAGAGCGGAAATTTCCTGCTCGATTGCGGCGCGGGTCGTATCGCAGTTCGCGTATGCGAGATTAGCGCCAACCGCTTCGTCGAAGGCGTTTGGCGCGACCTTCATCGATTCGTCATAGTTGCAGAATGCGTCGGCGCGAAGGGCCTGCTCGAAGGTTTCAGAGATCGAGGTCCCCATCTCGGCTTCGATGACGTTCTTCCGCGCATTGTAGTTTTTGAGATAGGTCTGGGACATCGCAAGCCGGCACTGCGCATAGACCAGTTCGCCCGGCTTCAGGAGGAGGCTCTTGCAATGAGCGTCTTCCTGATAGGCCACCGGATCGAAGACATTTTCGACTGCCTCTCCCGAGTCGCTCACGCAGCCGGCAAGGAGACCGATCGACAGAACCGAGACCAGCGTTCGAATTACACGCATCGACTTGTCGCTTCCCAAACATGTTCGAATTGAGCGAAATCGCTTCTTCGGAGGCGATTGAAAGCCTCCGTCCGGCGGCACCTTACCGCCGCAGCATCACGCTGCCGTTCCTGAAGGCAAAGTCCTAAAATCCGGCAAAGCTATGACAGGTTTTGGAGAGGTTCGCTCAGACATGCGAGCAGGAAGCTGCTGTTGCGAAAAGGCAAATCTGAGAATCAAACTTTTCTATTCTTCATGCCGCCGGATGCGGACCCAGCCTGTCGAGAATCAGGAACCGAATTCAGGTTGCGATAGACCAGTATCAGTTTTCCGGCACGGTATCGGTATCGGTATCGGAATCGGCATCGGAGGAGGATGCTTCTGCCGAGCTATCGTTGGCCTCTGATGAACCGCCTTGATCGCCGGAACCGCTCTCATCGGAAGAGCCATCCTCCATACCCGCAGTGCCCATCTCCGAACCGCTTGCGGAGGGACTTTCCAGATCGCTCTTCACGGCCGCGATGAGGTCCTCGTTGACCGATTTCGCCGCGCAGGTTCGCACCGCGCTCACCGTTTCCTGTTGGTCGAGATCGCTCTCGCGCACCGGACAGACTTCGCTGGCAAGATCCGGGTCGATCGCGATCGTCAGAGGCAGGTCCGAGATCGCGACGGAGAGTTCTTCCGAGATCTTCGTCCGAACATCCCAGTCGCCGAGCGAGACGTCCACCTTTTCCGATGAGATCGGATCCTCGCCATTTGTTATGGATTGAGCTGCCTCGCTCAGATCCTGATCAGCCAGCGGCGTCGCCGATTCGTCATCCGACTGGGCGAGGGCGGGATGCCAGGAGACCCCGAGGGTGAGAATTGAGGCTGCGAGAATGAGCCGGGAACGGTTCATGGATGAGACCTTCGCAAGACTTTAGATTTCGTTCACGCACCATGTTGGCGCAATGCGGCGTTTCGCCAAGGGAAGGCGGCCAAAAAGCGGGCAATGGTGGCCATATTGTCAGATTGCGCCCCTGCTCGACATATCCGTTGAGGATCACAGAAAGGAGACGGCGCGGAATGGCAGCGATCAAACCGACTAGGACCGATGCTCTCGCTATCGTCGATGTGCAGAACGATTTCTGCGAGGGTGGGGCGCTCGCCGTGCCGGACGGCGATGCTGTCGTGCCGGTGATCAATGATCTCGCTCAACGCTTTGGTATCGTCGTGCAGACTCAGGATTGGCACACGCCGGGTCATGCCTCCTTTGCGAGCAGTCATGGCAAGCAGCCCTTCGAGACCACCGAGCTCTCTTATGGCTCGCAGGTGCTGTGGCCCGACCACTGCGTCATGGGATCGACCGGCGCTGAATTTCACCCGAAGCTAGATGTCGCTCAGGTGCAAATGATCGTGCGCAAGGGCTTTCACCCGGCGGTGGATAGCTATTCGGCCTTTCAGGAGGCGGACAGGACGACCGATACGGGTCTTGCGGGCTATCTGCGCGAGCGCGGCGTCACACGCCTCTTCGTCTGCGGCCTTGCCTACGATTTCTGCGTCAGCTGGACGGCTCAGGACGGGCGCGAGGCGGGCTTCAAAGTTTTCGTTATCGAGGATGCTTGCCGGGCGATCGACATGGATGGATCGCGTGCGGCGGCGCGGGAGGAGATGGACGACAAAGGCTGCGAGTTCATCCAATCATCAGCCATCGGGTGAGAGCAGGTCGGCGTTTTTCCGCCAGGGTGCGCTTCGGAGAGCCGGCAGCAATGCCGGCCCTCACGAGTGCTGAGAAACGCTTATTCTTCGAGGTCTCGTGGACCCTTTTTCAGATCGTCCGTATCCTCGTCCACTTCGACTGCGCGCGAAGGGCGGCGCTCCAGTTCGCCGCCGAGCTCATCGGGGCTGCCCGGACGGTCGAAGTCGTTGTCCAGCGAGGGGCGGGCCTTCGGCGCCTGCTTGCGGAAGCCGAGGTCCTGGTCGCGGTCCTGCACGTCCGGCTGGTTTTGCTGATTGTCGAATTTCGTCGGTCCTTTGGTCACTGTCGATACGCTCCTTGCCGGATCAGTCTTCACTTCTCTGCGCTGTCCTCGACCAGGACGACGCTTCTTGCGTTGTAATTCCGGTCGGCCGATTCGCGTTCCGCGGCCTGCGCGAGAAAGCCTTGAGGCGCGACGATCTGCGCATAAGGTCCCAGACGTCTTGCTCGCGTGGCGTCCGTAACCACATTGAGCGTAAGAGATTTCGAGGAGTTCAGATCATGGATGTACAGAGCGACCAGCAGTTTCCCGTCACGCGCACAGACGAAGAGTGGCGCCAGCTGCTTACGCCCGAACAGTATCAGGTCATGCGTCGGCACGGCACTGAGAGGCCTGGCAGTTGCGCGCTGCTATCGGAGAAGCGTGCCGGCACCTTCACCTGCGCCGGTTGCGGGCAGCCGCTCTTCGTTTCGAAGACGAAGTTCGAAAGTGGCACCGGGTGGCCGAGCTTCGACACGCCCGTTGATGGCGCGGTCGAGGAAAGCCACGATACCAGCCACGGCATGGTGCGGACCGAGTGTCATTGCAGCCAGTGCGGCAGTCACCTGGGCCACGTCTTCCCGGACGGCCCCCCGCCGTCAGGTTTGCGCTATTGCATCAACGGTGTTGCGCTCAACTTCGAGCCTGCCGACCCATAGGCTGCCAACCGCATCCGAACACGAAAAAGCCGGCGCGATTTTCTCAGGCCGGCTTTTTAAATGTTGTCTTGAACTCGTCCGTCAGACGGTAGCCGCGCCGTCCTGATAGGCACCGCGCCGCACGATGACCTTGGTGCCGATCGGCACCCGATCTTCCAGATCGATCACGTCCTGATTCATCATGCGAATGCAGCCCGAGGACATCGACCGGCCGATCGTGTGAGGCTCGTTGGTGCCGTGGATGCGGAAATACGTGTCGCGGCCGCCGCGATAGAGATACATCGCACGAGCGCCGAGCGGGTTGTTGAGGCCGCCCGGTACGCCGCCGGCATACTGCTTGTAGCGACCCGGATCGCGGTCGATCATGTTGTTCGTCGGCGTCCAGCCCGGCCAGTCCGCCTTGCGCTTGATGGTCGTGGTCCCGGAAAAGGCGAAGCCCTGTTTGCCGACGCCGATGGCATAGCGACGCGCGGTGCCGCCTTCCTGAACCAGGAAGAGATAGTGGTTTTCAGTATCGACAACGATCGTGCCCGGCTTTTCCTTGCCGGTCCAAACGACTTCGCGGCGCACATTGCGGTCCTTCAGGACGGCAGGCGAGATCGCGGGTACGATGCGTCCACCGTCTTCCATGGAGCCGTACATGCTCGAGAGTCCGCCATCGAAGGCGTAACCGAGCACGCGGCTTGAGGGGCCGGACATGCTCGAACATCCGGAGACGAGGAGCCCTGACGAAAGGGCGATTGCGACGAGGACGCCGCGACGGGTTTTGATCATGGGGCTCACCACACGGATTTCTTCGGCCGAGTTCCGCGCCAATCTGCAGGAAACATGGTTGATGAATCCTTACCGCGCGAAAAGACGGGATTATTCCACGGCCCTTCGCCCCAAGTCTGCGAAAGCGGATTGCACTACGCAAGCGAAAGCGCCACGCAAGCTCCGGCATTATCGCATTCGCGCAACGGATGTCACGGAACGGCAACATTTCGACCCGACACACGTGTGGTCTGCGTGGCGATTGCGGAGATATTACTCCGCGGGCTGTTCCTCAGAGGCCTTTGGACGGCGGTTCTTTCGCTTGAAGAGACCGCCATCGGCAACGAGTGCGCAGACAAGTGCTCCCGTGGCGAGAACGCAGAAACCCACCAGAAGCGGTACGATGCTGCCGTCGTAATAAGAGCCGATGATCGCGCCGAAAACGCCGCCGCCGAATGTCTGCATGAAACCGAGAACCGAAGAGGCGGTGCCGGCGACATGGCCGAGCGGGTCCATGGCGAGCGAATTGAAGTTCGTCCCTATGAAGCCGAACAGACAGAAATTCAGCGTCATGACGGGCACGAAGAACCAGATCGGTGTCGCCCCGCCCAGCTCGTAGGCGACGAAGCCATGGAAGAGGGCGAGCCCGAGGAAGCCGAAGAGCGCCGCATGTGAGAGCCGCCTCATGCCGAAGCGCTCCACCAGGCGCGAATTCACGAAGGACGCGAGCGACATGAAGACAGCGGTGATCGAGAAGATCAGCGTGAAATAGGGGCCGAGCCCGTAGGTCTGCGTGAAGATCTGCTCCACCTGGTTGATGAAGCCGAACAGGACACCGAAGATCAGCGACGTCGCCATCGTGTAGCCGAACGCCGTGCGGTTCGTCAGCACGATCCGGAACGCCTCGAAGACGCGCTTTGCCGTCAGTTCACGCCGGTTCTCGGGAGCCAGGGTTTCGGGCAGCCGTGCGATGGACCAGATGCTGATTCCGACAGCAAAAAGCGCGATCGCGATGAAGATCTCGCGCCACGAGCCGAAGAGCATGATTCCCTGGCCGATATTCGGCGCGACGACCGGAATCGCCATGAAGACCATCATGACGAGAGACATGACGCTCGCCATTTTTCGACCGCCAAAACAGTCGCGCACGACTGAGATCGCGATAACGCGCGTCGCGGCTGCGCCGACGCCCTGAAGAGCGCGCAGGCTGAGAAGAATTTCGAAGGTCGGCGATGCGATCGCAACGAGCGACGCGCCGATATAGAGTGCAAGTCCGCCGAGCAGGATGGGCCGCCTCCCGAACCGGTCCGCAAGCGGGCCGAACACCAGCTGAGCCGCCCCGAAACCGAGCAAGTAGGCCGTCAGCACGAGCTGCCGCTGGTTCTCGTCCGCCACGCCAAGCGCCGAACCTATGTCCTGGAGAGCCGGAATGAAGATGTCGATCGCCGCCGAATTCAGGGCCATCAGGCAGGCGATCATGAGTACGAGTTCCCAATAGGGGAGGCCTCGCGTATCGGCGTTCGACGCGGCGGACATGGATGCGGCTTTCAGATTTTTCGTAACACGAGATATTTGTGCGGCGCAAAAACGCCGACAAGTCCGCGAAACAGTTTGTTTCACGAATGAAATGGATCGCTCCGGCGTATCCCGCAAATGATAAAGGCCCGCCAGATGGCGAGCCCTCAAGATTGCGTGTAGCTCTGGAAGCCCGGCTTAGCCGGCTGCGGGCTGCGGTGCCGTCGTCGAGATGCCGTTGTCTTCGAGTAACTGCTTCAGCTCTCCGGCCTGGAACATCTCGCGTATGATATCGCAGCCGCCCACGAACTCGCCCTTCACGTAAAGCTGCGGGATCGTCGGCCAGTCGCTGTATTCCTTGATGCCCTGACGCAGGTCGTCCGAGGTCAGGACGTTCACGCCTTTATACTCAACGCCCATGTAATCCATGATCTGCACCACCTGTCCCGAGAACCCGCACTGCGGGAAGGACGGCGTGCCCTTCATGAAGACGACGACGTCGTTCGATTTGACTTCGCTGTCGATCCAGTCCTGAATTCCAGACATTTGGAGAAACCTTTCATTGTGCCTTTGGAGGGCGGTCCATACTGTCCCAGATAGCCGCCGTATTGGTGAAATTCTAGCCCTGCGCTCACCAGCGGGTTGCCCAGTCCGGTGGCTGAACCTGTTCGAAGCGGTGTTCGGTGAAGTCGGCGATGACAGTCGCACTGCGCAGGATATCGGAATGTGAAACGGCCCCGCCGACAGTGAATATCCGGCCGTCGCCCGAAAAGAGCAGCTCGCCATTCTGCCGTTGAAACACCCAGTCGCATCGCCTCAGTCCCTGCCGGACCACCATCGTGGCGAATTCCATGTGCGCTTTTGTCATCAACTCCTGCGGAGAGGTCGCGCAGCGCGAATCCGTAGACTCGGCCTTATCGAGCAGGCTGTCAAAGCGGAATTCATCCGGAAGGGGAGCTCTCTCGTGAGGCAGCATCGCGTCGGCTCGCTCGAAGATCGACACATGCCTTGCGCTTTCGAAATGGCCCCCACCCGTCCATGTGCCAAATGCAGGCCAGAGCGCAAGTGCCGTGAAAAACGGGGGCTTGCTGATCGCCGTCCAGGTGTCGCCTATGACAGGGCGGCGTCGGAAGCCGGCATGCTTGAGCCCACCCTGCTTCGAGATAGCGTGCTCGCCCGGACCACGCATATAGTTGGGTAGTTTCTTCTTCGACCTGCGTTGCCTGATGGACGCTGTGCCTTCGGAGTAAATCTCTTTCGTCGTGCCGCCGCGATAAAGTGCCTGTGCTCCTTTGCCCTGTGGATCGCCACGCGCTGGAACCTTGTGCCTCTGAGCGGCAAAATAGAGAAGTAAATCACCCTTGGGACTGAGGTCATAAAGCCTAACGTCGCCGCGCATCCACTGGCCCGGCGTGAAATTGTCGTTCAGCAGGTGCCATATGATCAGTTGATGCTGGTTCTGGCCCCTTCGCAGAGCGATAATTGCCACCGGTGCATTGCGGGCGAAGAGAACCTGCGTCCGATATCGGGGGGCTTCGTTCTCATGCGACATCGACAGCCACGGAACATTGTCTCTTATTTCGGCGCGCTCGTCTGGAGCGCCAGCGCATGTAGTTCGTCGCCGAGCTTGCCCTTGAGAGCCCGGTTGACGAGCTGGTGCTGCTGAACTCGGGACTTGCCCCGAAAGCTCTCCGAGACGATCTCGGCCGCATAGTGATCACCGTCGCCCGCGAGATCGCGAATCGTAACGGAGGCGTCGGGAATCGCGTCCTTGATCATGCGTTCGATGTCACCGGCATTCATCGGCATCGGCGGTTTCCTCGTGTTTCTTGTCGTGCTGGCAGAAAGGTAAGCCCGAACACCGCGCCCTGCAATTGCCTGACGGTGTAATCCGTCAGGCCGCTGCCGGTTCGACGATCTCGCCGGACATGAAATCGGGGAACCAGCTTTCGTGGGCGACTGCCAGCTCGCCAATATCGAGTTCCAGCCGATCCTCGATCTTCAGCCGCGTGCCGCCGGCAACGCCAAGGCGGCGGAGCGGCACGCCCGCGATCTCGGCTTCCTTGGCGATCCGCTCGGCCTCTTCGGGCTTCACGGCGATCACATAGCGTGCCTGATCCTCGCCGAAGAGCAGCGCATGGCCAAAACCCTGGCCGGCGTCGATCCGCATGCCGCGCGATGACTTGATGCACATCTCGGCAAGCGCAATGGCGAGCCCGCCGTCGGAAAGGTCATGGCAGGCCTTGGCGATCGCGCCGGTGATCAGCTTGCGCACGAAATCGCCATGGCGGCGTTCGGCCTCGAAATCGACCGGGGGCGGGGCACCTTCTTCGCGGCCCTCGATCTCCCGCAGATAGATCGATGCGCCGAGATGGCTGCCGTCGCCGCCGACGAGGAAGAGGACGTCGTCGTCCTCCATCGCGCCGATGGTCGCCGTCTTCGTGCGGTCCTCGATCAGGCCGACGCCGCCGATCGTGGGCGTCGGCAGGATCGCCTGTCCGTAGGTCTCATTGTAAAGCGAGACATTGCCCGAGACGATCGGGAAGGCCAGGGCCTCGCAGCCCGCGCCGATGCCCTCGACGGCCTTCACGAACACCCCCATCAGCTCCGGCTTTTCCGGATTGCCGAAATTGAGATTGTCGGTCGCAGCCAGCGGCGTCGCGCCAACAGCCGTCAGATTGCGCCAGCATTCAGCGACAGCCTGCGCGCCGCCACGATAGGGGTCGGCATCGCAATAGCGCGGCGTCACGTCGGAGGAGAAGGCGAGCGCCTTGGTCGGATGCTCGTCGACGCGCACGACGCCGGCATCACCGCCCGGCCTTTGCAGCGTGTTGCCCTGGATGAGCGTATCGTACTGCTCGTAGACCCAGCGGCGGGAGCAGAGATCTGGCGAGCCGAGAAGCTTGAGGAGAACCGCGCCGTAATCGGCCGGCTCCGCGATATCGCAGGCGGCAATCTCCACGCGCGGCTTAGGCTCCACCCAGGGCCGATCATATTCAGGCGCTTCGTCGCCCAATTCCTTGATCGGAAGATCGGCGACTTCCTTGCCGTCGAACATGATGCGGAAGCGCTTGTCGTCGGTCGTCTTGCCGACGATCGCGAAATCGAGATCCCACTTCTTGAAGATCGCCTCGGCGACCTCACGCTTTTCGGGGCGCAGCACCATGAGCATGCGCTCCTGGCTCTCCGAGAGCATCATCTCGTAGGGGCTCATCGAGGTTTCGCGCACCGGCACAGCGTTGAGATCGAGCTCGATGCCGAGATCGCCCTTTGCGCCCATCTCCACCGCTGAGCAGGTGAGGCCAGCCGCGCCCATATCCTGGATCGCGATGACGGCACCTGTCTGCATCAGTTCGAGGCAGGCCTCGAGCAGGCATTTTTCGGTGAACGGGTCTCCCACCTGCACGGTCGGGCGTTTCTCTTCGATCGTTTCGTCGAATTCCGCCGAAGCCATAGTCGCGCCGCCGACGCCGTCACGGCCGGTCTTGGCGCCGAGATAGACCACCGGAAGCCCGACGCCTTCAGCTTTCGAATAGAAGATCGCATCCGTCTTCGCGAGCCCTGCCGCAAAGGCGTTGACGAGGCAGTTGCCGTTGTAGCGGGCGTGAAAATTCACCTCGCCGCCGACGGTGGGGACGCCGAATGAGTTGCCGTAGCCCCCGACGCCCGCGACGACGCCCGCCACCAGATGGCGCGTCTTCGGGTGGTTCGGCTCGCCGAAGCGGAGCGCATTCATTGCCGCGATCGGCCGCGCGCCCATGGTAAAGACGTCGCGTAAAATCCCGCCGACGCCCGTCGCCGCGCCCTGATAGGGCTCGATGAAGGAAGGGTGATTGTGGCTCTCCATCTTGAAGACGACACAGAGCCCGTCGCCGATATCGACGACACCGGCGTTCTCGCCCGGCCCCTGAATCACGCGCTCGCCCTTGGTCGGCAGCGTGCGCAGCCATTTCTTGGACGACTTGTAGGAACAATGCTCGTTCCACATGGCCGAGAAGATGCCGAGCTCGGTGATCGTCGGATCGCGGCCGATCAGCCCGCGGGCGCGCTCGTATTCGTCGGGCTTCAGGCCGTGAGCTGCGACGAGGTCCGGCGTGATGGCGATGTCGGTGTACATGGCGTCTTTCGTGGCAAAGGCATCGGTTTTTCTGCGTGTGCTGTTACAGCATCCCGCTTCGCGCACAAAGAGCCGATCGGGCGTTCCGCAGAGTTCCCGCGCACCTTTCCACCCGTTCCGCCGTCAGCCACCCGAACCGGGTGCGCCGGGCGGCGGAACGAGGCCGATCGTCTTCAGGACGAGAGCCATGATGAACATCGCGGCGAACCAGTGCACGCAGTGAAACGCGATCCGTGTCGCCGGAACGCCGCGATAGCCGAGAGAGACGACGAGCGCCGGCACCACGAAGCCGATCCAGATCACGACGGCACTCCCAAGCGCCATCGTCCATTCGCCGGCCTCCGGCGGAGCGAGGATGAGCGCGCCGGCGAGAATCGAGCAGAGCCAGAATTCGGCGAGGAAGACGACCGCGACGAAGCCAATGGATCGCCGACCGCCGACGCCGGATGAGGGCAAAACCTTCGACATGGCCGCACCGAAGGCAAGGCTGGCGAGCGTCGCAGCGAGAATGGGAACGATGTTCAGGAGAATATAGATCAAGGCTGGCGCTTCTTTCCCGTCGTTCTGATCTGGAAAGGCTATCGCTCCGGCAATGCGAATCAAGGCGCTGCGGCAACCTGCACGCCTGCGTCCGGTTTTGCTGCATTCATCAGCTGTGGATCGCAGCGTCGGACCACCCTCCCGCTCGTCGGTCGCATCGTCTATGACAGCCCAATGGCGCAGAACGGACAGGCATTTCTGGGAGTCGAGCGGTCGCTCAGCGGGCGCAAATGGCGTGCGGCGCTGGATGAGCGCGGCGAGGGGCTGGCGCTCGCCATGAGCCAGAAGCAGGGGATCGACGAGATCGTCGCCCGCGTGCTCGCCGCCCGCGGCGTGCCGGGCGAAGAGGCCCACAGCTTCCTCGCACCCCGCCTCCGCGAACTCATGCCCGACCCTTCCGTCCTCACCGATATGGACGCCGCGGCGGACCGCATTGCAACGGCGATCCAAAAGCGCGAACGCGTCTCGATTTTCGGCGACTACGACGTGGACGGAGCCTCTTCCGCCGCTCTCATGTGGCGATATCTGAACCATTTCGGGATCGACGCGCGCATCTACATCCCCGACCGCGTGACCGAAGGCTACGGCCCGAGCGTTCCCGCAATGCGCGAACTCGCATCCGAGGCAAACCTCATCGTTACGGTAGATTGCGGCACCGCGAGTTTCGATCCGATCGACGCTGCGAAGGGTGCCGGCGCGGATGTCGTCGTTCTCGACCATCACCAGACCGGACCGGACATTCCTGCCGCCTCCGCCATCGTCAATCCGAATCGCCAGGACGATGTTGCTGGCCTCGGCTATCTCTGCGCAGCCGGCGTCGTCTTCATGACCCTCGTCGCGATCAACCGCGCCTTGCGTAATCGCGGCTATTCGGACCTGCCCGATATTCTCGCCTGGCTCGATATCGTCGCCCTCGCGACAGTCTGCGACGTCGTTCCGCTCACAGGGCTCAACCGCGCCTTCGTGGTCCAGGGCCTCAAGGTGATGCGGACGATGGAGAATGTCGGGATTGCCGCCCTGACGCGGATCGCGCGGCTCTCCGGCCCGATCGAGCCCCATCATCTCGGCTTCCTGCTCGGCCCGAGAATCAATGCCGGCGGGCGGATCGGCGATGCGGCACTCGGTAGCCGCCTCCTTTGCCTCACCGATGCGACAGAGGCCGAAGCGCTTGCCGCGCGTCTCGACGCGCTCAATCAGGAGCGCCAGGCGATGGAGCAGGTCATGCTCCGTGATGCCGAAGAGGCGGTCCTGCGCGAGATCGGTGCGGGTGAGGGGCCGCCGGTTCTCGTCACATCGTCCGGCGACTGGCATCCAGGCATTGTCGGCCTCCTCGCCGCCCGGCTCAAGGAGCGCTTTCGCCGCCCGGCCTTCGCCATTGCCTTCGACGTCAACGGAAAGGGCAGCGGCTCGGGCCGCTCGATCGCCGGCGTCGATCTCGGCCGTTTCGTGCGCGAGGCTGTGGCCGAAAGCATCATCGAAAAGGGCGGCGGCCACGCCATGGCGGCGGGCATCACCATAAAGCGCGAGCGATTGTCCGATTTCCGCGCGTTCATCGAAGAACGCGCGCTGGACGCTGTTACGCGCACACGAGCAAACGAGAGCCTCGGCATCGATGGCGCGATCGGCGCATCCGGCCTCTCGCCCGACCTTTACCGCGCGGTCGAGGCCGCCGGCCCGTTCGGCCAGGGGCATGTGACGCCGGTCTTCGCGCTCGGAAACTTGCGCGTGCTCAACGCCTCTGTCGTCGGCCACGCCCATGTGCGTGCCACTGTGGGAGGGCCTTCCGGCGGACGGGCGGACATCATCGCCTTCAAACAGGCAGAGACCCCGATCGGCGAGCGGCTGCTGAAGCGGTCTGACCGGCCGGTCCACATCGCCGGCTCTCTTTCGCTGGATCGTTTTCGAGGCCAGGAAAAGGTACGCCTGCGCGTCATAGACGTCGCCGACGCGCCGATCTGAAACAAGACCTGCGCAAGTCACCGCGTGTAGCGATACGTGGTATTCGCAATGCTATCTTAGATGTTCGAAGCGATGCGAAAGGTCGATTGGATCTTCTGCGGAGATCGCAAGTGCCGCAAGGCACCATGACGCCGCGATCGGAACGTCATGTAAATAACAATTCGTTGATAAATTTCATTCACAATAGCGCGAAAGCAGCGAAAGCAGCCTCGGGGGAACGCAGACGTGTTTGGTAAAAATCGTCAGAAGCGCAGTTATGGCGAGCAGGTTGCGGAGGCGCTTTTTCGCACGTGCCCGGACGCCTTGTACGTCATTCAGGATGGCGTCATTTCCGATTGCAATAGTGCGACCGAAACCTTCCTTCGAGGATCGAAAGAGCAGATCATCGGGCTGAAGTCTGATCAGATTTCTCCCGAACTGCAGCCGGATGGCAGCAGGAGCGCGGAAGGTGCGGCCGCCCACGCCAAGAATGCGGTGCGTGACGGCATCACCCGTTTTGAGTGGCGCGTCAAACGCCTCGATGGCTCCGAATTTCCCGGTTTCGTGACACTCGTCGCCACCGAGGTCGATGGCCGCCCGGCAATCGCCTGCTTCCTCGTCGATATGACCATCATGGTCGATCTCAGGAATCAGCAGGAAGAGCAGAAAAAAGCCGAAGAGGCCGCCGCAGCGAAGCAGAAGCGAGCCTTCGACGTGCTCGCAAACGGTCTCTCAAAGATTGCCTCCGGTAATCTCTGCGTCCGTGCGTCCAGGGATATGCCCGAAGGTTTCGACGCGATCGGTCAGGATTTCGACGCTGCCGTCGTCGCGCTTTCGCGTGCACTTTCCGAGGTCGCGACCTCCGTTCGCTCCGTCTCAGCCACTTCGGATGAGATCGCCAGCACGTCGGACGACCTGTCTCGCCGAACCGAACAACAGGCCGCGACGCTCGAAGAGACGGTCGCCGCGTTGAACGAGATTTCGCGCGCTGTCGATCAGACCGCGAAGAACACCGGCGAAGCGCAGAAGGTTGCGCAGAACGCGCGCACCAAGGCGGAAAGCGGCGGCGCGGTCGTGTCCAAGGCGATCGGCGCGATGACCCAGATCGAGGAATCCTCGCACAAGATCAACCAAATCATTTCCGTGATCGACGAAATCGCCTTCCAGACGAATCTGCTGGCGCTCAACGCCGGTGTCGAAGCGGCCCGAGCCGGCGAGGCCGGCAGAGGATTTGCCGTGGTCGCCCAGGAAGTGCGTGCGCTCGCCCAGCGCTCCGCGCAGGCTGCCAAGGAAATCAAGGGCCTGATCTCCACTTCTTCGGAACAGGTGACTCTCGGCGTCGAGCTCGTCACGGCATCCGGCAAGAGCCTCGACGAGATCGTCCAGGAAGTCGCGACGATGACCGAGGTCATCAACGAGATCGCAAGCTCTGCGACATCTCAGGCAACCGGCCTTCGCGAGCTGAGCGGCGCAGCCGACAACATGGACAAGGTGACCCAGCAGAACGCAGCGGTCGTCGAAGAGGCAACGGCTGCCGCCAGGTCGCTTGCCGAAGAAGCGCGGAAACTCGATGGCATCGCCCACCGCTTCCAGTTCGATGGAGACGGTACGGTTTCACATGAGCGACCAGCCAGCAGCGGGCGCATGCATCGTAGCATGGCTGCCTGACGGGGTCTCCGGCTGGAATTTTGCTCTCATCGAAGATGGTGCGACCGAAACCTTCGAAATCTCGGGTCCGACAATGTCGAGCCCGAGATTTTCTGCGTTTGAAGGGAGGCATTTCCACAATGGTCGCCATCTGGCGATAGCAGTAGGGCATTTTCATATCGACAGCGGATGATGACAAGCCGCCTGCTGCTCCGAGCTAGCCAGCTTCGCTTCCAACGGCGGATCGACCTCTCGGCAATCACTCTCCACTCTTGGACACCGTTCCGCAAAGGCGCATCCCTTGGGCGGATCGTAGGGATCGGGCAGTTCGCCCGTATCGCGGCCGGCGGCGACGCGTCTCTGGCCCGGTACAGGGGCTGAGCGCAGAAGCAGATCCGTGTAGGGATGGAGCGGTTTCTCGAAGGCGCTGCGATCGGGCGCTTCTTCGACGATCCGTCCGAAATACATGACGGCCAGACGCGTTGCGACGCTTTCGACCACGGCCAGATCGTGACTGATGAAGATGTAGGTCAGGTCACGCTCGCGCTTCAGCTGGCCCAGCAGGTTCAGCACCCGCGCCTGCACCGATACGTCGAGCGCCGAGACGGGCTCGTCGAGAACAATGATTTCCGGATCGGCAGCGAGCGCCCGCGCAATGCCGATGCGCTGGGCCTGTCCGCCAGAAAATTCGTGCGGATAGCGCTCGAGAAAGCCTGGATCGAGATTGACGGCCTCGCAGAGCTCTTCCAGCCGGCTCCTGCGCTCCGACGAATTCAGCCCCCGCAGATGTTTCATCGGCGCTTCGAGGATCGTTTTGATCCGGTGCCGCGGATTGAGAGACGAGACCGGATCCTGAAAGACGTATTGCACCTTTTGTGCCAGCGCCTTCGCACCGCCGGCCGTCAGGTCCTTGCCGTTCAACCGGATCGTGCCTGCGCTCGGCGCGTCGAGCCCCACCAGCATGCGGGCAAGCGTCGACTTTCCGCAGCCGGATTCGCCGACGATACCGAGCGTATCGCCCCGCTCGATTGCAAAATCGACGCCACGCACTGCGGTGAGTTCCGGCTTCTTCTGCCCGAAAATCGAGCGCCCGCCGCCGAAGCGGCGCGTGAGGTTCGTGACTTCCAGAAGCGGGCTCACGCGCTCGCCTCCAGCGTCTCGCCGGGCGCTAGCGGATGGATGCAGCGAGCTTCGATCCGGCCGCGCTTAGCCTCCATCGGGATGTTCCCGGTCCGGCAGTCCGGCTCGGCGCGCGGACAGCGCGGCGCGAAGGCGCAGCCCTCAGGCAGCTTGTCGACCGCGGGCGGGCGTCCTCGGATCGCCGCAAGGCGACGGTCTGGTTCGCCCATCACCGGCACGCAGTCGACCAGCATGCGCGTATAGGGATGCGCCGGGTTAGCCATTACGTCCTCGGTCGGCCCGGTCTCGACGATCCGGCCCGCATACATAACCGCGACCCGATCCGCGATCTCCGAGACGACACCGAAGTCATGGGTAATGAAGAGGACTGCCGTGCCGCTTTCCCGGCGCAGCTCGTCGAGCAATTTGAGCACCTGCGCCTGAACCGTGACGTCGAGCGCGGTCGTCGGTTCGTCGGCGATGATCAGCTTCGGATCGTTGGCGAGCGCAATTGCGATCGAGACGCGCTGGCGCAGCCCGCCGGAGAGTTCGTGCGGATAGGCCTCCATCCGCGCTGCGGCATTCGGAATGCGCACCTGCCGCATGAGCGTCAGCGCCTTTTCGCGTGCCTTCGTCTGGCCGATGTCCTGATGGGCTCTGATCGCCTCGATCAGCTGTTCGCCAGCGGTAAAGAGCGGATGGAGCGTGGCCAGCGGGTCTTGGAAGACATAGGCGATGTCGCCGCCGCGAAGGTCGCGCAGGCGCTTGTCGGAGACTTCGAGAAGGTGTTCGTTTCGAAAAGCGATCCGGCCGCCGGCGATACGTCCGGGCGGCGAGGGGACGAGCCCGGTGAGGCTCATGGCGGTGACGGATTTTCCCGAGCCCGATTCGCCGAGAAGCCCCAGGCATTCGCCGGGCGAGATTGTGAGATCGACGCCGCCCACTGCCTTGTGGACGCTGCTGCCGATTTGGAATTCGGTCCTGAGATCGGCGACATCAAGGACCTGATTTCCAGTCTTTGGAGACCCCTCTCTTTCGCCTGCGGCGACATCTCTTCCCGGTGGGGAGTGAGGGGTGCCGGTGGCCAATTCCGTGCGGGCCGAGGGTCTTGCCAGCGCGCCCGATCTCAGGCGCGGGTCGAGGACGTCGCGGATGCCGTCGCCGAGGAGATTGATCGACAGGACGATGAGGAAAATCATCAGACCCGGCACCAGCGAGACGAAGGGCGAGGTGAAGAGCACCTTGCGGCCCTCGCCGAGCATCGAGCCGAGATCAGCCTGCGGCGGCTGCGCGCCAAGTCCGAGAAAGGAAAGCCCGGCCGTCTCGAGGATCATCCAGCCGATCGTCGTAGAAAGCGTGATGACGATGGTCGGCAACACGTTTGGCAGGACTTCCGTCGCAATGATCGAAAGGTTTGACTTGCCGGAAAGCCTGGCCGCATCGACGAATTCGCGGCGGGCGAGGCCGACGGTCAGGCCCCGAATATTCCGCGCAAAGAAAGGCACGTTGACGATCGCGATCGCATAGAGCGCGTTGATGAGCCCCGGGCCGAGAATGGCCACGATCGCCAGCGCCAGCAGGATATACGGAAACGCCATCATCAGATCGATAAAGCGCATGAGCGCCTGATCCGTCCGTCCGCCAGCATAGCCCGCGACGAGCCCGATCGTGGAGCCGGCAAGCGCCGCAATCAGGGAGGCCGAGAGGCCGACCGCAAGGGAGACCCGCGTTCCCCAGATGAGACGCGAGAGGAGGTCGCGGCCGAGCGCATCCGTGCCGAGGATATGGCCGTCGGTCAACGGTCCGACGAGGCGGTTTGCCGGATCGGTGGCGTTCGGATCGGCGAGAGGTAGGAGCGGCGCGAGGAGGGCGGTGAGGACCACCAGAACCAGAACCGCGAGCCCGACGGTCGCGAGCCTGTTGTTGAAAAGAAGCGCGATCGAGGAGGGCCGCCCGGCGCCCGTCTTCGCTTCGCTTCCGTTGGCTGTGACGGCGCTCATTTCAGCCTCGGATCAAGCGCGACCTGGAGGACGTCCGCGAGGAGGTTGAAGAGAACGTAGGAAGCCGCGACCACCAGCACGCCGCCCTGCACCAGTAAAATATCGCGTTGGGAAATAGCGTTCACCAGCATCGCGCCGATACCCGGCCACTGAAATACGGTCTCGATATAGACCGCGCCGCCCAGCACGAAGCCTGCCTGGATGCCGATCACCGGGATCACCGAAACCAGCGCGGCCTTGAAGGCGTGGACATAGATCACCCGCCTCTCCGACAGCCCCTTGGCGCGAGCCGTGCGGATATAATCCTGCCGCAGCACTTCCAGCATGGCCGTCCGCGTCAGCCGCGCGATGACGCCGGTCGCGACGACCGCCAGCGTCACGGCGGGTAGGACGAGGTGGTAGAGCACGTCCAGCGGCCCGCCGCCGCCATAGACCGCCTCCATGCCGCTTGCCGGAAACAGCCTGATCTTCACCGCGAAGAACAGGATGAGGATGAGCCCGAGCCAAAACGACGGGACTGAGATGCCGATCAGGACTGCGACAGTGATCGCCTTGTCGGCGAAACCGAACTGGCGAACCGCCGAGATGATGCCGGCGAGAAGACCGAAGAGCGAGGCGAGGACGAGTGAAGCGCCGGCGAGGATCAGCGTCGCCTGAAAGCGCTCCAGAACCTCGTCGATCACCGGTCGGTTGAGCGCGTAGGAGCGGCCGAAATCACCCTGCAGCACGCCCGAGAGCCAAGCGAGATACTGCTGTGGCAGGGACTTATCGAGGCCGAGATCCGCGTTCAGCTCTCGTACATTCTCCGGCGTCGCATATGAGCCGAGGATCGCGGTCGCCGGATCACCGGGGATGAGCGCGATCATCAGGAAGACGATGATGGACAGGCCGAACAGCACGGGGATAGCAGCGAGAAGCCGCTTGGCGATGATGGAAGTCAACGGTCGATCTCATTGCCTTCGTTGTTCGTGGTCTCGATGGCCATGCCAATCACACTTGGCCCAGTATGCATGCAAGTCACGGCTTCGAGCGGTGCGCGGAAAGGTGACAGCTTGATGCGACCAAGGCGCTTGCGATGCGTTCTCTTGAATCTTGCCGGTTCCGATATGCCCGCCAATGCCTATCTCAATAGCCAGCACATCGAGCCTGATCGGCCGAAACCTTTATCGACGAAGGATTTGATGACCTTGAAACCGAAGCTGACAATCCCGGCGGTTCTTGCTTGCAGCTTGGCCTTCAGCGGGCAGGCGTTGGCGCAGACGACGAGCGAGACGCCGGCGGACGCGGCTCCCACCCAGGCGCCGCTTTTGACGCCGGAAATCCTCACAGAGCGGCTCAACGCCTCCGACATCTGCACGCCGCTGACCCTGAATCTCAACGACATCACCAGCCTCTTCGGCGTCGCGATCCCGAGCTATCTGCCGATCGACCCGAATCTGCGCTGGGACCAGAACGCCCATACGGTCGAGAACTTTATTGCTAACGAGGGCTCGTTCGAAGCGACCATCAAGATCGGCTGCCAGCCCTCCTCCAACGGCGTGATCTTGGAATTTCTCGGCCTGACGGCCGATAAGCTGCGTTTGCCGGGCCAATCCTATTGCGCGGGTGCCTTCGGCGAGAACGGCGAGCTCATCGGCAACGACTGCACGATCGAGGGGCGGATTGTGCCCTATGTCGGCAAGACAATCGATCTGGAGAGCCGGGTCGAGCGTGGGCTGACGACCGAGATACCCACCGAGAACCAGACCGCCCAGTGATGGTCCGGTCAGTTTAGCCTATTGCGAGATCAGGGGCACAAAGCTGACCAGTGCGAAGCGTTCTTTCTTGATTCCCTGCATGGCGCTGGCCCTCCGCGAAGGCGGCGTCCGAAATCTCGTCTTTCGGACGCGCGGAATATTGACTTGGCGGCGGAAGCGACAGGTTTGTCCTGTAGACCCACGAACACCGGTTGGAGGAAACGAGCCGATGAACACCAAGGATACCAAGGTTCTGACCCATGAGGGCGCGCTGGCCATGCTGAGGGCGGCGATCGACAAGGCGAGCGAGATCGGCCAGCCGCAATGCATCGTTGTGGTCGATGCGTCGGGCGAGACGATCGCCGAGGTGCGGATGACCGGCGCGAAGTTCCTCAGCCGCAAGAGTGCGCTCACCAAGGCGCGGACCGCCGCCTCCAACCGTGCGCCCTCGGGCAATGTGCCGGATCATATGCGCCCGCATCTCGAGCTTGCGACGCAGCTGAGCGTGACCGGTCTTCCGGGCGGGTTGCCGATCGCGTTCGACGGCGAGGTCGTCGGCGGCATCGGCGTCGGCTCGGGAACGGGCGATCAGGATCTCGAAGTCGGCCGGGCGGGGCTCGCCGCTGTCGGTGCCGACGCGATCTGACGCGGTCGATAAATTTCGATTTTTGGGAAAATGGTCGGAGCGAGAGGATTCGAACCTCCGACCCCTTGGACCCCATCCAAGTGCGCTACCAGACTGCGCTACGCTCCGCCGTGGCGACAGATAATCCGGCACGGGCCGCGACGCAAGCACGGATTGGCGCGTTGGGTTCATTCCGGTCTGTCGGGCCGGTTTCATGCGTGATGTATGTGCCGGCAAGAGCGGGGCAGCAGACGCACGGGCGCATTGCCGCGCCGCTTTCGCAACCGGGGTTTGAGTGAAGCCTCATGATTGTCCGACCCTTTTCGTGAAGGGCGGCGAAGCGCCGGAGGCGGGCCCTCCAGGTGTTTCCTGATATACGGCTCGCCTCCGGCGCTCCGCGCGGGGTTTGTCGTCATCGCTGCGCTGTCCATCGATCCTCGCGCCCGCCCGACCCGACCCGCCGGCGGTCCGCGCCGATGGTTCGGCGCGAAGGCGGACGGGCGGCTCCCGCGCGGTGACGGGTCCCGATGTTCGGCGGCTGTTGGCGTTTCACCCCGACAGGGGTTCAAGTGGGCCGATCCACGCCCGTCCCGTAGTGGACGAGGAGCCAACGGGGCCGCGAGACGTCCGAGTCGCACGCCCCTCCGGAAGGAGCCGCGCCGCAGACACCGCACCAACCGCTTCGAGAGCGATCCCGGCGATCACCCGTGCCCCTCGGAAGCGATTGGCGAGTGTGAGTATGCGTGTGGTTTGTGGGGCGGGGATAAGATTTTTGTTGGGCGGGGACGGCTTTGCTGTGGCGTAAGGCTTAGAGACGGTCGTCATCCCGGGCTTGACCCGGGATCCATTCCTCTTCGCTTTCGGCATAGATGATCGTGCCATCGCCACCCACGTCAGGGAGGAGTGGCCTCTGGAATGGATCCCGGCTCGGAGGCCGGGATGACGAAGGAGGAGAGGGTGGTTGTCCCTCTTGAGCGCTTTGCCGAGGCGGTGCCGCATTGCGGAGTTGCTAACGGCACGCACCCTCTCTCCCCTTGAGGAAGAGAGTGAGGAGCGGTCCCCTTGCGGACGGAAAGCAACGCTTTCCGAGTGACGAACGCCCGGAGCGTAAGCGGAGGGCCGATCTTCGGCTTAGCGCCGCAGGCGCTAAACGTTAGAAATCGCAAGAGAGGGGTTCGCGGAGTTTCGGCCGGATTCGGTGGGGAGGAGAGACCGCATACCCCCCTCTTGTCTTTTCTGAAGTTTAGACCGTGCTGCGCACGGCCTAAACTTCGAAAAGACGTTCTCCCCCTCAAGGGGGGAGAGGGGTGCCAGACGCATTCTTCGCAATCCTCTCTCTGGCGATGGCGGCGATGCGTGTCGCTACCGCGTCGACATCCTCGATTACGTCGTCATTGTCGATGCGCAGCGTGAGATAGCCGGCTTTGGCGAATGCCGTGTCGCGGTGGCGGTCGCGGGCGGCGTTTGCCGCAAGGCCGATGTGCTGCCAGTCGTCGAGTTCAACGATCAGCCGGGCCTCGTGGCAGACGAGATCGGCGATGAAGCCGAGCATCGGGACCTGCCGGCGAAATCTGAGGCCGGGCAGGCGGTCGGCCCTGACGCGATGCCAGAGAATTCGCTCCGCATCGGTCGGCATTCTCCGCATCCGCCGCGCATACCCGCGATGCTCCGGCTTGACGTCGCGATGGGACGGCATGGCATAATCTTTTGAGTGTCGATCTTGCAATCTTAGATGATGGTGTGGGGCTCGTGAAGCGCTAAGATGCGTTCTGGTGCCGAGACGGTGCCCCGCGCGCCCTCTCTCCCCTTGAGGGAGAGAAAGCGATTTCTTCGGCTTAGCGCCGCAGGCGCTAAACGTTAGAAATCGCAAGAGAGGGGTTCGCGCAGGTTCGGCTGGATTCGGTGAGGAGGAGAGACCGCATACCCCCCTCTTGCCATTCTCAAGGTTTGGTCCGCGCTGCGCACGGCCCAACTCCTTGGAATGGCTTTCTCCCCCTCAAGGGGGGAGAGGGGTGCGCGGCGGTTTCTTCGCGATCCTCTCTCTGGCGGTTTGAGATCATGGGTTCAGCGATTGGATCCCATTCGTCGATTTGTCACTGCCTGTGAGACCCACTTTTGAAAACCTGATCAGGGCATAGAATGTCGCCCCTTTGGCCCTGCACAGCTCTTCTCTGGGAACTTACGTTGATGCCGAGACGGTGCCCCGCGCCCTCTCTCCCCTTGAGGGAGAGAAAGCGATTTCTTCGGCTTAGCGCCAACGGCGCTAAACGTTAGAAATCGCAAGAGAGGGGTTTGTGGAGGCTCGGCCGGGTTCCGTGGGGAGGAGAGACCGCGCACCCTACACGTCTTTTGATAGTTATAATGTGCTCACAGAAGTCAAATCCGTCTTTCAAATTGGACACCTCGAAGAACCGCGATTTCCGACGGACGAAGGCAGCTTGAATGTCGTTTCGGGATTGCGAGTGGTCTGAGGCGCCGCATTTCCATGGTTCTCGCGTTTACGGACCGCTTTTCAGCCGCCTGGCCGGCGTTCTCGCTGTCATGCGGGCGCACCTCGCCCCTGATGCCAGACGAAGCGCGTGAGATTGTAGGCAAGATTGACCATGCCGATCTTCGCCTCGGCGCGCACGATGCCGATGGTTCGGATGAACGCGCCCATCGGCCCCTTCTGGCGGGCGAAGACGTGCTCGACCTTCGAGCGGATCGCCGAGCGCCGGCCATTGGC